>JAYVUZ010000114.1:0-13640 GCA_043787415.1 Fimbriiglobus sp.
CCCCGCCGCGGTCGTCCCGCGGCGGCCGGCCGCCGTCCCCGCCTGGCCCGCCGTTCGGCGGGCCGCCCGGCCCGGCCCCGTCCCCGCCGGGGCCGCCGCCCTCGACCGGCGGCAGCAGCGCCTTGCGGCTCAGCTTCACCCGCCCCTGGTCATCAATGGCGATCACCTTCACCTGGATCGGGTCGCCCACCCGCACCACGTCCTCGACGCGGCCGACGTACCCGTTGTCCAGCTCGCTGATGTGACACAGCCCGTCGCGGCCCGGCACCAGCTCGACGAACGCCCCGAAGTCCTTGATGCTCGCCACCTTGCCCGAGTACACCGTGCCCACCTTGATCTCGGCACACAGGGCTTCCACCTTCGCCTTCGCGGCTTCAGCACCAGCCGCCTCGCTGTGGGCGATCGACACCATGCCGGTGTCCTCCACGTCCAGCTTGGCCCCCGTCTCCTCCTGGATGGCGCGGATGGTTTTACCGCCCGGCCCGATGAGCAGGCCGATCTTGTCCGGCGGGATTTGCACCGTCAGCAGCCGCGGGGCGTTGTCGCTGATCGCCTTCCGCGGCGCCCGCAGGGTGGCCAGCATCGACTTCAGGATCTCCCGCCGGGCCTTGCGGGCCTCGCCCAGGGCCTCGGTCAGGATGGGCACGCTCACCCCGTCCAGCTTGATGTCGAGCTGCAGGCCGGTCACCCCCACCTGGGTGCCCGCGACTTTGAAGTCCATGTCCCCGTAGTGGTCCTCGTCGCCCTGGATGTCGGTCAGCAGAACGTGTTTGTCGCCCCGGGTGACGAGGCCGATGCTGATGCCGGCCACCGGCTGCTTGATCGGCACCCCGGCGTCCATGAGGGCCAGCGTCCCGCCGCACACCGAGGCCATGCTGGACGACCCGTTGGACTCCAGAATCTCGCTCACCAGCCGGATGGTGTACGGGAACTTGGCCTGCGGCGGCAGCACCGCCTTGAGGCTGCGTTCGGCCAACATGCCGTGGCCGATCTCCCGGCGGCCGGGGCCGCGGATCGGCTTGCACTCGCCGACCGAGAACGGCGGGAAGTTGTAGTCGAGCATGAACTTCTTCGAGTGTTCGCCCTCCAGCCCCTCGATGCGTTGCTCGTCCTGGGCGGTGCCCAGGGTGACGACCACCAGGGCCTGCGTCTCGCCCCGCTGGAACAGGGCCGACCCGTGGGTGCGGGGCAGCAGCCCGACCTCGCTGGACAGCGACCGGACCACGTCCAGCCCGCGGCCGTCGATGCGGGTGCCGGTCAGGGTGATGTCCTGGAACACCCGCTCCTTCAGCTCGGCGAACGCCTTGGACACGGCCTCCGGCTTGTGGGCCGGCTCGGCGCCGGCCGGGGCGGCGTAGGCCGCCTTGATGGTGGCCTTCAGCTCGTCCATGGCCGCGTACCGGGCCAGCTTGCCCTCGGTCAGGTAGCGGGCCTTGAACTCCTTGCCGTACTTCTTGGACAGCTCGTCCACCAGCGGGTCGGCGGGGGGGGCCGGCGGCAGCACCTTCGCCCCCAGCCCGGCCTTGGCCCGTAGCGACTCGATCAGGTCGATGACCTGCAGGATGTGTTCGTGGGCGAACTCGAACGCCGCGGACACCACTTCTTCCGGCAGTTCCCGGGCGAACCCCTCGATCATGCACACGGCGTCCCGGGTGCCGGCCACGATCAGGTCGAGGTCGCTCTCCTCCATGTCCTCGGCGGTCGGGAAGACGACGAACTGCTCCTTCACCCGGCCGACCCGCACCCCGCCGATCGGCTTGGTGGACGGGATGTTACTGACGTGCAGGGCGGCGGACACGGCGTTCAGGGCGATCACGTCCGGGTCGTTCTGCTTGTCGGCACTGTGTACGGTGGCGTGGATCTGCACCTCGTTGATGTACCCGGCCGGGAACAGCGGGCGGATGGGCCGGTCGATGAGCCGGCTGGTGAGCGTCTCCTTGGTGGTCGGGCGGGTCTCCCGCTTGATGTACCCGCCGGGGAACCGGCCGGCGGCGTAGGTGCGTTCCCGGTACTCGACCTGGAGGGGGAAGAAGTCGCGGCCGGGGATGGGGTTGCCGCCGACGGCGGCGGCCAGCACGGTGCTGCCGCCGATGGAAGCGACCACCGACCCGTGGGCCTGCTTGGCGAGCTTGCCGGTTTCCAGGCTGAGCGTGACGCTCCCGATTTTGGCTTCGACGCGAGTGACCGACACGATGAGGTACCCTTTCGCAACATCAGGTTGCGGCCGGGCGACGGGGGGAGGGCGGGCGGATGAGACGGGGAAAGGGCAGGCGACGGCCCACTCCGTGGGCGTGTCGATTGCGACCGCCGAACGTCACGGCGGCCGGCAGTGCGATGTGTAGATCACGACCGACCCGACGCTTACTTCCGCAACCCGAGCCGGCCGATGACCGTCAGGTAGCGTTCCCGCTCGGTCTGACGGAGGTATTTCAGGAGGTCCGACCGCTGGCTGACGAGCTTGAGCAGCCCGCGGCGGCTGGAGAAGTCCTTCTTGTGCTGCCGCATGTGGTCGGTCAGCTCGGTGATGCGTGCCGTAAGCAGCGCAATCTGGACTTCCGGGGAGCCGGTGTCGGCGTCACCCCGCTTGAACTGGTTGATCAGCTCGGTCTTCTTGTCCTTCGTGATCGACATCGCCCCGCCCCTTCGGAGTCTCTCGTCCGTGTCCTCCGCCGCGGCGTCGTCCGGCCAACGGACAAACACTTCGTACAGAGTTTCGTAGTGTAGCAGGCCGCCGGCCGGCGGCAAGGGGCGAATGTGCGCGTGGCCTACTCGCCCTGCATCAGCCGCTTGAGGGCCTCGTTCGGCTGCGGCGGGGCATCGAGCGCAGCCGTGAACTTAGCCCAATCTTTCTCGGACAGCGGCCTGAGGGTGGTCAGGAGCGGCTCTTCCTCATCAAGCGGAGTTACTTTGGCTTTACGTACTCGCAACTCGGTGTCGCTGACAACCTCGAACAGCAGCGTCGAACTTGCGAAACCCTTCGGGAGAGTCACGCGGCCCTTGGCGTCCGATTCGCGGAATGCGGTAGAAGTCGGCATGGCGACACCTTGTCTGTGCAGGAGATCTAGTGAGTATATACCAAAACGCAGAAAACCCCCATCGCCAGTTGTGGGAAATGTCACCTGTGGTAGACTTGGCTCGCTCAAGGAGCCGAACATGTGGACTGTGGAATTGTTGGACGACCGGCACGACCGTAACGGTTTTGTCTGCGGGCATCCTTCGTTGGACGCTTTTCTCATCCGCTATGCCGGCCAGCACGACCGACGTGGCATCGCGCGGACCTACATCATTTGCACTCAGGAATCGGTTGTGGTCGGCTACTACTCTGTCTCGACACACAGCGTTGACCGGGCGGTGTGGCCAGAAAAGCCACGGAAGAAGCTTCCGCACCATCCGGTCCCGGTGACGCTGGTCGGTCGGCTGGCGGTGGACGAGCGGTTTCGCGGCAAAAAGCTTGGCGCGTTGCTGCTCCGCGACGCCTTGGCGCGAAGCGTGCAGGTGTCCGAACTGATGGGCGTACACGCCGTACTAGTCGAGGCCATCGACAACACGGCGGTCGCCTTCTACCGACAGTTCGGGTTCGCCGCGTTCGACGACCAGCCGCTCAAACTGTACCTGCCGATTCGGGACGTACGCGCCGCGATCGGCCTTCCCGAGCCGGCTAGCGGCTGACGGCTCACCGCAGCCCGGCCGCCTCGGCCCGCAGGTTCTGGGCCGTCTGGAGCAGCTTGTCCGTCGCCGCCTTGTCCGGGGCGCCGTTCACCTTCAGCCGCAGCCGGCCCTGGGCGTCGAACAGCACCAGGTTCGGCTCGCCGGCCCGGACGGTGAACTTGTCCTCCATCGCCCCCTGGAAGTCCAGCCACACCGGCACGTCCGGCATGGCACTCCGCATCTGGGATCGCAGCAGTTCCCGCACCACCCCCGGCACCTTGCCGACGCACGCCACCGGCAGCACCACTACGTCCGGCGACCGCTTGCCGGCCGCCACCCCGTCCAGCGGGGCCACCGGCGCCGCCCGCGCCTTCACGGCCGTTTGGCCGACGGCCGACGGGTGGAACGTCACGTGCAGCTTCTCGCCCAGCTCCCGGCAGGCGTCGGTCGCCTTGCGGTCGCCGTACACCAGTAGCACCACGTCGCCCCGCACCGCCGCCAGCGACTGCGGCCGGGCGAACTGGTCTTCCAGCGTCAGGTCCACCGGCTTGCCGACGGGGTCGCTGGCGAGGGTCAGCAACAGGAGTAGCTGCGTCATGCGATGCCGCGCCGGCGGCGCGCCTCCGAGGTCATCAGCCGGGCCGTCGCCACACCGAGGAACACGGCCGCGAAGGCGGCCACCACGCCCACGCCGGGCAGGGCGGACAGCAGCCCGCGGCCCTGCCAGGTGACGCCGTCCAGGCCCCGCATGGCCCATGTGGTCGGCAGGCAGAGGGCGGCGTCGCGTGCCCAGCCGGGCAGCACGAACGCCGGCAGCCACAGGCCGCCGAACAGGGACACCGTGAGGATGACCAGGATGGCCACGCTGCGGGCGCGGGCCTCGGTGCCGCCGACGGCGGCGACCAACAGGCCGGTGGACGCGGCCAGGCAACTGGCGGCGGCGGCCAGCAGCAGGAACCCGACCCACGACCCGCCGACCGTCACGCCGAAGGCCAGGTAGCCGAACCCGAAGGTGGCCAGCACCAGCCCGAAGGCGATGGTGGCGGTGGACAGGGCCTTGCCGGCCAGCACCGCCCACAGCGGCACCGGGGCACTCATGAGGCGGCCCCAGATGCTGCGGTTGCGGTCGCGGAGCAGGAGCAGGCCGCTCTCCATGCCCCAGAACAGCAGGTACTGGAGGGTCATGCCGCTGAAGCTGTGGGTGTAGGCGTTGAACCGGCAGTCGCCGGTGCTGTGCGGCTCGGTGCGGACAGCGAACGGCAGGCTGGCGTCGCCGAGCGCCGCCAGCGGGCCGCGGGCCAGCCGCTTCATGACGGCCTCGGTGACGAGTCCTTCCGCCCACTGGCCCTCGCTCGCGCTCAGCGGGTGGTGCAGGACGCGGACGGCCGGCCTGTCACCGGTCCGGCCCGGCAGCCAGCGGCCGACGGCCTCGAACCCGTCGGGGAACACGACGGCCACCCCGGGCCGGCGGTCGGCGACGCGGCGCTCGGCTACCTCCAACGTCACCACCTCGGCCTGCACCCGCGGCCCGGCGAGCAGGTCGGCGGCGACGGCCTCGGCGAACCGCCCGGCCCCGTCTGTGACGAGCAACAGCGGCAGCGTCGGCGCCCCGCCGGTGGCGGCCGGCGACCGGCCGAACACCAGCCCGAACCCGCTGGCCAGCAGGATGGGCACGGCCACGCACAGCACGGCCGCCCGGCGGTCGGCCAGGAACAGCCGCAAGTCTTTGGCGGCCAGCGTCAGGATGAGCGGCAGGTGGGTCATGTGTCTCATGCGGCGAGCGGGGGGCGTAGGCCCCCTGTTAGCTGGCACCGGCAACCGCCGTATCCCTGGCCGCGACAGGCAACAGGGGGCTAACGCCCGCCACTCGCCGGCACGGCCTCGGCCGACGTCTCCGCCGCCGGAACGCCCCGCAGCAGGTGGTCGAGCCGGCCCTCGGTCGAGCGGAAGGCGTCGAGCGTCACCCCGTCGGCCATCACCACAGCCAGCGCCTCGCCGAGCCGCTGCTGGGTCGGCGCGCTCAGCCGCAGCCGCCGGCCGGTGATCTCCACCACCACGTCCCGGCCGATGCGGCGGCGCAAACTCACGCGGAAGAACTTGGGCAGCCGCTCCCGCAGGTGGGCGTACAGCACGGCCCGGCCGCAGACGCTGGTCTGGGCCAGGTCGCTCGGGGTGCCGCAGGCGGTCAGCACGCCGTCCCGCAGCACCGCCACCCGGTCGCAGCCGTGTTCGGCCTCGTCCAGGTGGTGGGTGGTCAGCAGGATGGCGACGCCCTTCTCCTTCAACTGGTGCAGCTCGGCGAACAGCCCGTCGCGGCTGGCCGGGTCGAGGGCCGCCGTCGGCTCGTCGAGCAGCAGCACGGCCGGGTCGTGGAGCAGGGCGCAGGCCAGGTTGAGCCGCTGTTTCAGCCCGCCGGACAGGGTGCCGGCCCGCTGGCCGCGGCGGTCGCACAGCTTGGCGAACCGCAGGCCGCGGTCCACCCGCACCCGCAGGTCGTCGCCGCCCAGGCCGTACAGCCGGCCGACGAACCGCAGGTTGGCTTCGGCGGTCAGCTCGTCGTAGACGGCGGGTTCTTGCGGCACCAGGCCGACGAGCCGGGCGAAGGCCCGGGGGTCGCGGTCGCGGCGGACGCCGTTGACGCTCACCGACCCGCCGGCCGGGTCCAGCACCCCGGCGGCGACGCCCAAGGTGGACGACTTGCCCGACCCGTTGGGGCCGAGCAGGCCGACGATCTCGCCGGCCCGCACGGTCAGGGTGAGGCCGTCCACCGCCAGCCGGCGGCCGTACCACACCCGCACCGCGTTCAGGACCAGCGCCGACGGGCCGTTCATCCGCTCTCCTTCGTCCCTGAAGGTGGCCGGCGGTATACCCCGACCGGGGTCGCGGCGTCAAGCCACCTTGCCCGCCGCCCACGGCCGCCGACAATCTCCGCATGATCCGCCCCGACCACTCGCCGCTGGCGGCCGACGCCCAGTTGCCGCCGCTGGCCGTCGCCGCGGCGGCCGGCTTCTGTGCCGCCGTCTGGGCGGACGAGCGGGTGCTGGAGGGCACGCCGCTGTACTTCGGGGCCGGCCTCGTCGGGCTGTTCGTCGCCCGGCGGGTACACCGCTACCGCTGCCTCGGGCTGGTGCCGCTGTTCGCCACCGTGGCCACGCTGGTCGGGCTGACGGGGCAACTGCTGGGCCGCTGGCCGGGCTGGGCGGCGGTCGTGTTCCCGCTCAGTATCGGGCTGGCGGCTGGTGGAATCTTGCGATTCCGGGACACCATCCGCACCGACTCCCGGCGGTTCGCCGCCGGCGGGGCGGTGGCCATGCTCCTGGCCGTCGGCGTGGCTGTAACCTTCACCCGGCACGCGGACCCCGGGGCGTTCGGCTGGCTGGCCGTCGCCGCCGCGGCCGGGTCGGCGGCGGCGGCCTGGCTGACGCTCTTCCGCCCCACCTTCGAGTACGGCTTCTGCCTCGCCGCCCGGCTGGTTTACAAGCCGCGGGCGGTCGGCCCGGGGCTGGCCAAATTCCCCATGACCGGGCCGGCCCTGGTGATCGCCAACCACGGCGACTGGTTCGACCCGCCGCTGGTCGGCGGGCTGCTGCCCCGGCAGGTGACGGCCCTCATGACGTCGGCCTTCTTCGACAAGCCGGGCATGCGCTGGCTGATGACGGTGTTCGGCACCATCCGCGTGCTGGACGCCCCGGTGCGGCGGGCGGCCCCGGAGATCGACGCCGCGGTACAAGCCCTGGACGCCGGCCGGGTGGTGCTGCTGTTGCCCGAAGGCTACCTCCGCCGCAAGGAGGAAGTGCCGCTCCGGCGGTTCGGCCAGGGGGTGTGGAAGATCCTCGCCGCCCGGCCGGGCACGCCGGTGGTGCCGGTGTGGGTGGAAGGGACGTGGGGCAGCTTCTTCAGCTTCCAGGGCGGGCCGCCGACGACGGGCAAGCGGTTCCGCCTGCGGCACCCGGTGACGGTCGGCGTCGGCGAGCCGCTCGTGGTGCCGGCCGAGGTGCTGGCCAACCGCATGGGCACCCGCCTGTACCTCATGCAGAAGGTGGCCGACGCCCGCCCGCTGACCGGCGCCGCCCCGCTGCCGCCGGTGGACCAACTGCCGCCCGACGACCGGGCGGCCGACGGGGACGACGTATGACCACGCTCTTCCTGGACGCCGACGCCTGTCCGGTCAAGGACGAGGCGTACGTGATCGCCGCCCGGCACGGCGTACCGGTGAAGGTGGTGGCCAACAGCCCGCTGCGGGTGCCGGCGGCGGCGTCCATCGAGCTGGTGGTGGTGGAAGGGTTCGGGGCGGCCGACGACTGGATCGCCGGGCAGGTTCAACCGGGCGACGTGTGCGTGACGGCCGACATCCCGCTGGCCGCCCGGGTGGTGGCCGCCGGCGGCGTGTGCGTGGACCCGAAGGGCAAGCTGCTGGACGTCAACAGCGTCGGCGAGGCGTTGGCCCTGCGGGACTTGCTGAGCGACCTGCGGGAGGCGGGCACCGTTACCGGCGGGCCGAAGGCCATGTCCGGCAAGCACCGCTCGGGGTTCAAGGACATGCTCGACCGGGTGCTGGTCGCCGCCAAGCGGCGATGACGGTTGATTCCAGCGAGCGGCCGGCGTAAGCCGGCTGAGGGGCGGTGGCGGTGCGGGACACTGCTCGCCCCACCGCCAGCGCCCCTCAGCCGGCTCACGCCGGCCGCTCGCCTCAATGCCCGGAGTTTCTCCCCATGCTCCCGCTCGCCGCCCTGTTGCTCGCCCAGCCGCCCGGCTGGGCCGCCAGCCCGAAACTCGTTTCCGACCTGGAGAAGAAGAAAACCACCTGGCTGTACCGCGAGGAACTGGTGCCCAAGTACACCCTGCCGGACCCGCTGGTGTGTGCCGACGGCAGCCGGGTGACGACCGCCGCCGAGTGGGAGCAGAAGCGGCGGCCGGAAACCCTGGAGCTGTTCCGCACCCACGTCTACGGCCGCGCCCCGGCCGGGCTGACCACCACGGCGGCCGTCACCGCCTCCGAGCCGGCGTTCGGCGGCACCAAGAAGCGGGTTCGGATCACCGTGTCCGACGCGGCCGGCAAGCGGTTCGCCTTCGACGCCACGGTGTACCTGCCGAAGGCGGCCGGGCCGGTGCCGGCCCCAGTGCCAGCCGTGTTGCTCGTCAGCCACAAGCCGGAGCCGGACGCCGACTCCTTCCCGGCCGAGCGGGTCGTCGGCCGGGGGTTCGCGGCGGCCTGGTTCGACGCCACCAGCGTGGACGCCGACGCGGGGGACGACGCCAGCCGGGCCGGCGGCGTGCGGGGCGTCTGGCCGGCCGGCGGCGGCAGCGGCGGCACGGACTCGTGGGGCACCCTCGCCGCCTGGGCCTGGGCCGCCGGCCGGGTGATGGACTACCTGGTAACAGACCCGGCCATCGACCCGAAGCGGGTCGGGGTGGTCGGCCACTCCCGCGGCGGCAAGACGGCGCTGTGGGCGGCGGCGGAAGACCAGCGGTTCGCGCTGGGGGTGTCGAACAACTCGGGCCGGGGCGGGGCGTCGCTGTACCGCCGGCGGTTCGGCGAGCCGGCCGCCCGCATCGCCGCCGCCTTCCCGCACTGGTTCTGCGGCAACTTCCGGGCGACGGTCGCCGCCGACGGGGAGTTGCCCATCGACTCGCACCAACTGGTGGGCCTGCTGGCCCCGCGGGCCGCGTATGTGGCCAGTGCCGACGCCGACCTGTGGGCCGACCCGCGGGGCGAGTTCCTGGCGACGGCCGCGGCCGGCCCGGTATACGCCCTGTACGGCCAGCAGTTGCCGCGTGAGATGCCGCCGCTGGACACGCCGGTGGTCGGCGGGAGGGTGGGCTACCACGTCCGCACCGGCGGCCACGCGCTGACCGGGTACGACTGGGACCGCTACCTGGACCTGGCGGCGGCGCGGTGAGGGCGGGCGAGCGGGGGGCGTCAGCCCTCCGTGCCTGGGGAGGTTGCCGGCGAACCGCTTCCCATCGTCGGCCGCGACTTGACGCCGGCGGCGGCGGCACCCATGATGGCGCTATGGCCCGGCCGGTAGTCCTCCCCCGTCCCCGCTGGCGCCCGCGGCTGCTCGCCGGGCTGGCCGCCGTCGCCGCGGCCGTGGCCCTCTACTTCGCCGTCCGCCCGTCGGTGCCGCTGCCGCCGGTGCCCGACCCGCCGACCGCCGGGGCCGACCCGGAGCTGGTGTCCGTCGTCGGGGCCGCCCGCAAGGCGGTGGCCGCCGACCCCCACTCGGACGACGCCTGGGGCAAGTACGGCACGGTGCTCCAAGCCCACGACTTCCGCCCCGAGGCCGACACCTGCTACCGGGCGGCCCACGCCCTCAACCCGGCCGACGGCCGCTGGCCGTACCTGATCGCGGCCGGCCTGGCCGAGACCGACCCGGCCGCCGCCGCCGACTGGTTCGGCAAGGCCGTAGCCGCCAACCTGCCCGACCCCGCCGCCCGGGCGGCGGCCGAGGACGCCCGGGCCGAGGCCCAACTGGCGGCCGGCGAACGGCCGGCCCCGGCCCTGCCGCCGACCACCCCCCGCCGGCAACTGATCGCCGCCCGGTCGGCCGCCGCCGCCGGGGAGGACGCGCGGGCGGCAGACCTGCTGGCCGACCTGACGAACCACCCGAACGCCGCCCGCCAGGCGCTCGCCCTGCTGGCCCAGGTGCAGCGGCGGCTGGGCCGGCCCGAGGTGGCCGACCAGGCCGGCCGGGCGGCCGCCCGCATCACCCCGGACGCCCCCTGGCCGGACCCCGTCGGCGACCCCATCCCGGCCCTCAACCGCACCCGCGTCAGCCGCCACGACGAGGCCGCCCGGCTGCTCCGCCAGGGCCAGCCGGCCGAGGCCGAGCGGCTGCTCCGCCCGCTGGCCGCCGGCAACACCGACCCGGAGGCCCTGTTCGGCTGGGCGCAGGCGCTGGCCGACCTGAACGACAAGCCGGCCGCCCGCCGGGCGCTGGTCAACCTGCTGCGGCTCGAGCCGGGCCACGTCAACGGCAACATGCAGTACGCCCTGCTGCTGGTCGAGGAGGGCGAGCGGCTGTGGACAGCCGGCGACCGGGCCGCGGCCACGGCCGAGTTCCGGTCGGCCGACGCCGCGCTGGACCGGGTGCTGGCCGCCAACCCGGCCACCGGCAAGGCGCTCATGCTCAAAGGCATCACCCTCCAGCGGTTCCTCGGCCGGCCGGCCGACGGGGTGGCCCTGCTGGAGCAGTTCGTCCGCCTCCGCCCGGCGGTGGCCGAGGGGCACTTCCGCCTCGGAGAGGCGCTGGCCGCCGCAGGCCGGCCGGCCGACGCCCGCGCCGCCCTACTGCGGGCGGCCGCCCTGGCCGGCCCGGGGGACACCCGGGCGGCGGCGGCACTCGCCAACCTGAAGGGGGGATGAGCCGTGCGTCACTGGCTGTCGGCGAGCGGGCGGGGCAAGCCGGCCGACGGCTCACGGGTTCGCCGGCACGGTCCCTCACCCCGTAGCCGGTCGGTCGCCTCACGCCGCCCGCTCGCCCCGCACCCGGCCGCGACCCGATGACCCGCCCGACCCCGCACGTCGCCCTGATCGTCGAGACCGCCAGCCACTACGGCCGCGAGCTGTTGGGCGGGGTGACGGCCTACCTGCGGGCGAACCGGCCGTGGTCCGTCTACCTGGAGCAGACACAGCTCGACACCCGGCCGCCGGCCTGGCTGGACACCTGGGACGGGGACGGGGCCATCGTCCGCACCACCGACCCGGACCTGCTGGCCCGGTTCGCCCGACAGGGCGTCCCGGTGGTGGACGTGTCCGACCGCGGCCCGGCGGTCGGCCTGCCGCGGATCAACTCGGACGACGCCGACATCGGCCGGCAGGCGGCCGACCACCTGCTGGAGCGGGGCTACCGGCAGTTCGCCTTCTGCGGGTTCGCGGGCGAGTTGTGGTCCGACCGCCGGCGGGACGGGTTCGCCGGCCGCCTGCGGGCCGCCGGCCACGACTGTGAGGTGCGGCTGGCCCCGTGGAACGACCGCCGGTGGGAGGCCGAGCAGAACCAGACGGCCGACTGGCTGCGGGGCCGCCTGGGGCCGCTAGCGGTGCTGGCCTGCAACGACCTGTGTGGCCTCCAGGTGGTGGACGCCGCCCGCCGGGCCGGGCTGGGGGTGCCGGACCAGGTGGCGGTGGTCGGGGTGGACGACGACCCGGTGATCTGCGGGCTGTGCGACCCGCCGCTGTCGAGCGTCCGCCCGGACCCGGGCCGGGTCGGGTACCTGGCGGCCGAATGGCTGGACACGCTGATGAACGGCCGGCCGTTGCGGACGACGGAAGCCGTGGTGCCGGCCCGGGGGGTGACGGTGCGACCGTCGTCGGACGTGCTGGCCGTCACCGACCCGACGACGGCGACGG
Source organism: Fimbriiglobus sp. (assembly GCA_043787415.1). GTDB lineage: Bacteria > Planctomycetota > Planctomycetia > Gemmatales > Gemmataceae > JAXMAZ01. The sequence goes on from JAYVUZ010000114.1 coordinate 11,999, forward strand.
CCGCCCGGTTCATCCGCGACCGGGCGTGCCAGGGGGTGACCGTGGACGACGTGGTGCGGCACGCCGGAGTGTCGCGGAGCGACCTGGAACGGCGGTTCCGCCGGCAGTTCGGCCGAAGCCCGCACGACGAATTGCAGCGGGTGCGGCTGAATCGGGTCCGACAATTGCTCCGAGAGACCGATCTTAAGGCGGCCGACATCGCCGCCCAGGTCGGTTTCGCCCACCCGGAATACCTGTGCGTTTTTTTCAAGCGGTTGACCGGCCAGACGCTCGGCGGGTATCGCAAGGCGGCTGATGCGGGCAGCAGAGGCAGTTGACCGCTGACGGAAAATCTCAGGTGTTTTGCGTGGGATTTCAGTGAAACAGGGTTTCGAGCGGGTTATGTATGTTATTGCGGTATGTAGCGTCATTCTGCCTCGATTGCCCATGTATGGGCGGTTCCTCCCCAACTCGTCTCGGGTGCTTTATGCGAAACAGTAGACAGAGGTATGCTTTCACGCTCATTGAGCTGTTGGTAGTGATCGCCATTATTGCCATTCTGATCGGGCTGCTGCTCCCGGCCGTCCAGAAGGTGCGGGAAGCCGCCGCCCGGGCCAAGTGCCAGAACAACCTGAAGCAGATCGGGCTGGCCCTGCACAACTACCACGACACCGCGGGCTTCCTGCCCCCCGGCGGGTCGCGGGAGCGGAAGCCGTTCCTGAAAAGCCCGCCGTTCATCAACCCCAACGGTAACGAGGACGGCGACGGCCCGAGCTGGCTGGTGTACATCCTGCCCGGTATGGAGCAGGGGTCGCTGTTCAGCAAGTTCACGTTCGTCGGCAACTCGGGCTGGTCGGCGACTGGCTCGCCCTGCGAACCGAACAGCACGCCGACCACCAGCGCCGGCAACAACGCCAAGGCGGCCTACGACATCCAGATCTCGTCATACCGCTGTCCGTCGACCACCCGGCCGGAGATCGCCCGCGCGGCCCAGTGGCGGATGAACCTGACCCAGGGTCCGAAGCAGATGATGGCGTCGTACGTCGGCATCGCCGGGGCCGTGGACGAGATCGACGGTCCCGGCGGGTTTGTCGAGTCGCGTGCCACCAACGGCTGGTCGAACTCCGGTCGGGCGAGCGGCGGCGGTGTGTTCGCTGCGTCTTACATGGGTATTAAGCTTCAGACCATCGCTAAGGGGACCAGCAATACGCTGTTCGTCAGTGAGGACTCTGGCAACCTCCGGGAGATCGTCTCGACCAACCCGAAGGCGACTGAGATCCGGGCGGACTGGGGCGCTTGTGGGTATGGCTTCATCTCCGGTGGCGGCGGGTCCAACGACAATCAGTACGACCTGCATGGCGGCGAGGCCCGTGGCTTCAACTTCACCTCCCTGCGGTACCGGATCAACCAGATCGAGTGGGGCCCGAGTAACAACAAGAGCGTGACCGGCGTTGGCGAAGAGGCGGCCAACAACCCGCTCAACTCGAACCACACCGGCGGTGTGAACGCTTTGTTCGGCGACGGGTCGGTCAAGTTCTTGAAGGACTCACTCGACCCGACGATTCTCGGCCGGGTCGCCACCCGCGATGATCCGGTCCCATACAGCCTCGACTAAGTCACAGTTCCTTCCAACCTCTTTCCTCCGCGGGGCGGGCCGTTGAAC
>JAYVUZ010000115.1:0-6503 GCA_043787415.1 Fimbriiglobus sp.
TCCGGCAGCAGGGGGCGGGCCACGGCGGCTCCTCCGCAGGTGTCCCCTCATGCTCGCCACCGGACGGCCCCCCGGCTAGGTTTCGTTAGGATTTCTAAGCCGCTGAAGAGTATCAGGGAGAGTAAACTGAGGCAACAGTCCAGTCGAAGACTGGCGAAGGACACTTGCACTATTTGAACCGCGCGGAGCATTTCTCGGGCTGGAGCCAGTAGGCCGGGCCTCGAAAGGGGTGGCCGGTCGGCCGCCGGCCCGGTACCATCCGGGTCGACCACATGGCAGCTTTTTCCCTGTCACGCCCGACCGCCAACCGTGAGTAGGAGTATGGACCCGTCCGCCGGCCGGCCGCGGCCCGACTCGGAGGACACCTCCCGCCTCTTGAACCGGGCGGCGGCCGGTGACCCGGCCGCCGCCGGCGAGCTGCTGGCGCGCCACCGGGCCGGACTGCGGGGGTTCGTCGAGCGGCACCTGGACCCGGTCGTGCGGGCCCGGGTGGACCCATCGGACGTGGTCCAGGAGGCCCAGGCCGACATGGCCCGGCAGCTAGCCGACTACCTTCAGCGGCGGCCCATGCCGTTCCACCTGTGGGCCCGCAAGGCGGCGTACAACCGGCTGGCCAACGCCCGCCGGGACCACCGGGCGGCGCGCCGGGACATCCGCCGGGAGGCGGCCGCGCCGGACCCGACATCGCTCGAACTGGCCCGGTCGCTGATGGCCCCCGGCCCGTCCCCGAGCGAGGCGGCCGCGGCCAACGAGCTGGCCGAACGGCTGGCCGCAGCGGTGGACGGGCTGGACGCCGACGACCGCGAGGTGTTGCTCCTGCGGCAGGCGGACGGGCTGCCGTACGAGGAGGTGGCCGCCCTCCTGGGGGTGACGGCGGCGGCCGCCCGGCAGCGGTACGGCCGGGCCCTGCTGCGGCTCCGCCGGGCGGTCGGGGACCTTTTGGGAGGGTGACGGGATGACCGAGCCGCCGGCCGACGCCGCCCTGGACGACCTGGTCGCCCGGGTGGCCGACGAGTTCGAGGCCCGCCGGGCCCGGGGCGAGGATCCGGACCCGGAGGAGTACGCCGCCCGCCACCCCGAGGCGGCCGACGACATCCGCGGGGTGCTCGGGCTGTTCGGCCGGGCGGTCGCCCCCACCCCGGCCGCGGCGGCCGGCCGCCCGCCGGCCGCCCTGGGGGACTACCGCATCGTCCGCGAACTGGGCCGGGGCGGGATGGGGGTTGTGTACGAGGCCGAGCAGCTGTCCCTGCGGCGGCGGGTGGCCCTCAAGGTGCTGCCGTTCGCCGCGGTCCTCGACCCCCGTCACCTACAGCGGTTCAAGAGCGAGGCGATGGCGGCGGCCGGGCTGGACCACCCCCACGTGGTCAAGGTGTACGGGGTCGGGCAGGACCGGGGCGTCCACTACATCGCCATGCAGTTCGTGGACGGCCGCACCCTGGCCGACCTGATCCGCGAGCGGCGGGGCGAGTCCCCCGCCGCCCCGGCCGGGGCCGCCGACCCGACCCGCACCTACGCCCCGGACCTCACGGCCGCAACGCCGGTCGCCGGCGCCCGACCGGCGGGGTCGGGCAACCGGACGCCCGCCGACACCGCCTACGCCCGGCGGGTGGCCGGGTGGGGGGCCCAGGCGGCCGAGGCGCTGGAGCACGCCCACGCCCTCGGGGTGGTGCACCGGGACGTCAAGCCGGGCAACCTGCTGGTGGACGGCCGCGGCACCCTGTACGTGGCCGACTTCGGGCTGGCCCGGGTGGCGACCGACCCGGGGGTGACGGGGACCGGCGACCTGCTCGGCACTCCACGGTACATGTCCCCCGAGCAGGCGGCGGCCAAGCACGGGCTGGTGGACCACCGGTCGGACGTGTACTCGCTCGGGGCCACGTTGTACGAGCTGCTCACCCTGGAGCCGGCGGTGGCCGGGGCCGACCGTGCGGCGGTGCTGCGGCGGGTGGCGGACGCCGACCCCACCCCGCCCCGGCGGGTCGACCCGCGGGTGCCCCGGGAGCTGGAGACGGTGGTGCTCAAGTGCCTGGAGAAGGACCCGACCCGGCGGTACCAGTCGGCCGGCGAGCTGGCCGCCGACCTCAGGCGGTGGCTCGACCACGAGCCGGTCCGGGCCCGCCGGCCCGGTCCCGGGCAGCGGGCTACGAAGTGGGCGATGCGGCACCGGTACCTGGTGCGGGGGGCGGCCGCGGCCCTGACCGCCGCCGTCGTGGTCGGGGCGGTCGGGTCGTTCCTGGTCTGGCAAAAAGGGCGGGAGACGGCGGCCGCCTACCGGCAGGTAAAGGACGAGCGGGACCGGGCGGTCAAGGCCGAGGCCGATGCGGCGGCCCAGCGGGACGCCGAGGCCCGGCGGCGGCGGCAGGCCCGCGACGCCCTGGACGCGATGACCGGCCAGTGGATGGAGGACGTCCTCAGCACGCAGCAGAAGCTACTGCCGGAGCACGAGGCGTTCCTGAAGCAGGCCCTCTCCCGGTACGAGGAGTTCGCCGCCGACACGGGGCAGGACGAGGCGGCCCGGGCCGGGGTAGCCGCCGCCCACCTGCGGGCTGGGAAGATCCGGGCTGATCTGGGGCTGAGGGTGGAGGCCGAGGAGGCGTACGTCCGTGCCCGCCAACTCTTCACCCAACTGGTCGCGGAGTTCCCCTCCGCGCCCGCGTACCGCGAGGGGTTGGCCGCCAGTCACTACGGGTTCGGCGTGCTGTTGTCACGCTCCAGGGCCCGGCCCGGGGAGGCCGAGGAGGCTTTCCGGGCCGCCCTCGACCTCCGCCGCCTACTCGCGGCCCAGTTCCCCGCGGTGCCGGCCCACCGACACGAGCTGGCCTTCGCCCATGCGCGGCTGGGCTCCATCCTGGAAGTCATGGGCCGGCTGGGGGAGGCCGAGGCGGCTCACCGGGCCGCCCTCGACCTTCGCGACCGACTGGCCGTGGACTTCCCGGCCGTGCCGCTCTACCAGCGGGTGACGGCGGGGGCCCGGGTGGACCTGGCCGGGGTACTCCACAAGATGGGTCGGCCGAAGGAGGCCGAGGAGGCCATTCGCACCGCCATGCCCGTCTACCGGCGGGTGGCCGAGGACTACCCGACGGCCGATAACCGAGACAAGCTCGCCTGGGCCTACAACCGTCTCGGCTTTCTGTACGATCGCACCCGCCGCCCGGCCGAGGCCGCGGAAGCGTACCGCTCCTCACTGGCGATCCAGGAACGGCTGCTCGCCGAGTACCCGACTGTCGTTCGGTACCGGCAGGGCGTGGCCCTGAACCACACCAACCTGGGAGACATTGACCTCACCGAGCGACGATACCCCGAGGCCGAAGCGGCCGCCCGGGAGGCGATCCGGCTCGACCCGACGTCGGCGAACGCCCACGGCTTGCTCGGCGACGCCCTGCTGGGGCAGGCGAGGTACGCCGAGGCGGCGGCCGCGGCCCGGGAGGCGGTCCGACTGGACCCGAAACTCGCCCCCGCGCACGCCGTCCTCGGGGACGCGCTCCGGCGGGCCGGGGACGTGCCCAGCGCCCGGGTCGCACTCACCGAGGCCGCCCGCCTCGACAAGCGGTACGCGTCGCGGCTGGCCCTGCTGCCGCCGGTCCCGGTCGCCCCGCCGCCGCGGCCGGCCGACCGCTGACCGGCGGTCGGTTTTTCTCCAAACAAGGTGTCACATCCCCCGCCGGGCCGTGAGTGATACTCCACCCCCGCAGCCCCGCCGGATGTGACGCCGGCCGGGCCGATCGAACTTCCACCTCCCTGCAGGAGACGACCATGCCCCTCGCCCGCTGGCTCGGTTCCCGGCTCGCCCCCCGCCCCGCCCGCGAGGCCCCGCCCGCTCGCCGGCCGTCGTTCCGCCTCCGGGTCGAGGACCTGGAGGACCGCTCCGTCCCAGCCACCCTCGACTACTCCGCCACACTCGCCGGCCAGACGACCTACGGGATCGCCGTGGACGCGGCTGGGGACAGTTACGTCACCACCTCCAACTCCTCGACCCATGTCGGCGCGGTGTACAAGTTCAGCCCGGCCGGCACCCTCCTGGCCAGCAACCCATCGGTGTCGGCCGGCGGGGCCGGGATCGCCCTCGACGCGGCCGGGAACGTGTACCTGCACCGCGGGGCGGTCGTCACCGAACTCGACCCGACCCTGCAACAGACGCTGTTCAGCGTCACCCTGCCTGGGGCCGGAACGGGCAGCTACGGCGGCCCGGAGGGCGGCACCTCCTGGTACGGGGCCGTCGCCGTCGCGGGTGGGAAGATCTACGCGGTCGGGACGGCCAGGGCCGGCCTGCCGACCACCTCTACTGCGGCCCAACCGACCTACCCCGGGGCCGCCACCGGTCGGGCGAACGCCTACCTGGCGGTCATCGACCCGTCGTCCAGCGCCTCGTACCACCTGACTTACTGCACCTACCTGGGCGGCGCGGCAGGACTCAGCCGGGGGGACTCGGCCAGTGGGGTGGCGGTGGATGCGGCCGGGGTTGCATACCTGACGGGCTCGACCGCCTCGTCCGACTTCCCGACCACCTCAGGGGCGTTCCAGACGGTGTACAGGGCCGGGAGTACCAACCAGTACTGGAGCGCGTTCGTCACCAAGGTGGACCCGTCCCAGGCCGGTGCGGCCTCACTGGTGTACTCCACCTTCCTCGGCGGGGCCGGTGCGACCGGGTACGTCAGCCGCGGCGGCGCGGTCGCCACCGGCGAGAGCAGCCCGTCGATCGCGGTGGACGGGGCCGGCAGCGCCTACGTGGCCGGGAGCACCTCGGCGGCCGACTTCCCCACCACCGCCGGGGCCTTCCAGCGGACGTTCGCCCCCCTCCCCGCCATTTCCTACCCGATCGGGCACGCCTTCGTGACCAAGTTCACCCCGACCGGCGGCGGGCTGGCGTACTCGACCTTCCTCGGGGGCAGCCGGATGGACGGGGCCGGCGGCATCGCGGTGGACGCGGCCGGCCACGCCTGGGTGACGGGGTGGACCCGGTCGAGCGACTTCCCGACGGTCAACCCGCTCCAGCCGCAGCACGCGGCCGACCCGGTCCTGACGAAACAACAGGCGAAGAATACCACCCCGTCCGTGTTAGGTTTGAACAGCGACGCCTTCGTGACCGAGCTGGACACGACCGGCGGCGGCCTGCTGTTCTCGACCTACTGGGGCGGGTCCGGGGACGACTACGGCATGGTGATCGGGCTGGACGCGGCCGGCAACGTGTTCGTGGCAGGGTACACCCCCGGGTCGTACAGCTTGACCGGCTTCGTACTCAAGATCCGGCCGTAGCCCCGCGGGGGCGGCCGGCCACGGCCGGACTGGGCGGAGCGGCCCGACCCCTGCCGCCGCGAGGGCCGTACCGCCGGGGTATGACGGGGGTGTCGCCCCGGAGGCCCGCCGATGTCCGCCCTGCCGCCCGAGCCGGTGCCCCTGCACGAGCTGCCCGACGGCACCCTTCGCGTCGTCGGCGCCCGGGTGCCACCGGACACCATGGTCCTTCGCTACCTGGTGGGCGCTTCCGCCGAGGCCATCCACGACGGCTTCCCGACGGTGTCGCTGGCCAACGTCTACGCCTGCCTGGCGTACTACACCGGCACCGTGAGGAAGTGGGCACCTACCTCGCCCGCCGGGAACCGGAGGCGGCAGTCATGCGGGCCGAGATCGAGCGGCGCTGCCCACCGGCTTTCAATTACCCACATCCTCGGTTCTCAACTCGACGCCGAGGAGAATATCGGCAAGCCGGGTGAGCCCGCGCCAGACCACCATGTTGCCGGGCGGCGGGTCATTCTTGCGCCCCAGGCAGCCTCCCAGCTTGGCGATCGCCCGCAGGTAATGGGAGATCGTCCGCGGTGGCGCCGGGGCCCCGGGTGGCGACGGTTCGGCCCCCGGCCCCACGCCCCCGGCCATCCGGTCCAGGACATCGATCTCGGCCGCCGTCAGCACGCTCTCGGGCGGGGCGTCGGGGGCCGTCCGGTTCACCATCGTCAGCCAGAACACCCGCCACCCGACGACGCACAGGACGGCCAGCAGGTTGGTCAGCCGCTCGGCCGTCCGGAGCTTCGACTGCTCCGCCCGGCAGCCCGACTTCAGCACCTTGTGGAAGGTCTCGATGGCACAGCCATACTGCCTCTGAAGGTGGAGGTGGGGGGCCCGGTCGGCCGGCAACCTGGCCAATCGGAGTTTACCGCGCCGGTCGCGGTTTCGGCTTCTTCAGTTTTGCCAGACGCGTCTTGTCGGCCCACGTCCGCGGGAGGTCATGGAGTTCGCGGAGCCGGCGGAGTTCAGCGGCGTCCGCCCAGATCACGTGATGCCCGTCGTCGTCCCGCCGCAGGTTCAGCCACCCGGCTCGCAGCCAGCGTCGGACGGTATCCCGGCTGATACCCAGACGCCTCGCCAGGCTCATCGGCCGGTACTCGTCCCGGCCCAGACCCGCCGAACTCCCGTGCCGCTGCCGCCGGGCCAGCCCCAGGTGGGCCGTCAGGCGCAGCACCATGCCCCGCGTGAACCGGTTCGTTCGCTTCGGCGGGCAGAACCCTTCG
>JAYVUZ010000116.1:0-6343 GCA_043787415.1 Fimbriiglobus sp.
GGCGTAGCCGGCCTGTTCTGGGCGTTCGCTGCCCTCGCTCGTCCGGCCTGAGCGACCAAGAAGCCGCTCACCAGTCCCTACGCTGAGGCCACTACCTAGACTTGGACCGCACACAGGCTAAAGTTGCCACTGCCCGCCTGCGCTTAGTAGATCACTAAAGTATACCCCACTATGCTGCTGTAACGGGCGCGCCTGGGCCTACCAGCCGCTGGCCCACGTCCCGCGGCCGATCAGCTTCACCCCGGTGCCGCTCGGGCTGACCTCGGCGTGGGTGGCCAAGACGAGCTGCAGCCCACGGCAGCAGCGTGCCGTCGGCCGCCCGCACGTCGTCCAGGTCCACCCCGCACCAGCCGTCGCCCAGGGCGAACATGGGGCCGGCGAACCGTTGCCGGGTCCGCCGCCAGGCGGCCGCGGCCGTGTCGAAGTCGGTCCAGGTGGCCGGGCCGGTGGAGCTGGCCGGGGTGCCGGCCGGCCGCACCGCGAGTTTGGTCCACTTGCCGTTCTTTGTCACCAGCCGCCAGAGCGTCCACCGGCGCTCGGCCCGGAGTTCGGCGGGGATGCCGGCCGGGTCGCGGGCGAGCAGGGGCGGGCGAACGGTCGGGTCCGCATAGAGGGCAGCTTTCGACGTGCGGTCGCCCGCGTCGGGGACCGTCCTGGCGAGTCTCGTCGGTCGGCCCCGGGTCGCCGCGTCGTGGGCCGGCCCGCGGCGTTCCGGGGCGGTCGGGGTTAGTGGGATGTGGCGGCGGCAGGCTGGCGCCGCGGGTCGGCATCGGCCGGCGGGTAGTTGGCGATGCGGACGCTGGTCCGCAGCAAGGACTGGACGAGCGCCCGACGGCGGGTCAGGGCGTTCAGCTCCCGCCGCCGTACGTCGGGCGGCGGGACGGCGGCCAGGGGGTCGGGCGAAGCGGTCGGCGTGGGCATGGCGTCCTGCGTCGGGCAACGGAGGACATCATCGCAAGGGCCGGTTTCAAGCCGGTGGCGTGGCGGTTTCGGTCACAGTTTCATCACGGAAACCGTCGCTCGATGCCCGCACAGCCGGACCGTCCTCCCAATACATCTTGCGGTTCACCGTGTCGGCCCGCAGCCGCCGGGGCAGGCCGAGCGGCTGTAGCGCCGTGTTGCCCCGGCACACCCAGGTCTTGAACGTCTCCGGCGTGGGCGTCGCGTGCTTGCGGTGCTCGTTGACGTGTGCCGCCAGCTCCTCGAATCCGGCCACGTCCCGGGGCCACATGTAGGACACCACCCGGAACTGCACCCCGTTGAGCTTCACAACCCGCCCGTTCCAACGCACGCTGTGGTCTGCGCCGGGGCCGTTTGCTGAGTGCAGTTCCACTAGGCCCTCGGCCCGGCTCGACCACACATCACGAGTAACGGTTGGCAGACGGATCGGCGCCGGGCCGTCCGATGTTGGCAGACAGGATGACCAGCCATGTTCTTGGGCGTCCGCCGGTAGCAGGATCGGCGACGGGGGCGGTGAGTACGACGGCGGCACGGTGAGGAGGAACTCGCTCCGCGGTCGGTAGGCGGCCGGTAGGGCTTCCACCGGATCGGCGATGCCGCGCCAATCGTGCGGCGGGGGCGGCTCGCCGCACCCGGCCAGCGCCATCGCCAGTCCGGCTCGGGCCGCCTCCGCCGTCATCACCGTGCCGTCTACGGACTCGCCCATCTGATCGACCGGCAGTAGCCCCAAGTCGTACAGGCGGCGGTCGGCCGCCACCACCGCCGCTTGTGCCGTCGCAGCCGCATCGCCGGCCCGCACCAGCCGGGCGACAGCGGCCGCCGACAGCCGCTCCCGCACCCCGTCGGCCAGACCCAGCCAAACGGCATTCTGGGTGGCTTCGACGCCGGTCCGCAGCGTCCGCAGTGTGGCCGGGGCGATGTCCGGCGGCCGCGTCCCGTCCGGCTCACGGTCGCAGTCCAGCCACTCACGAACAAGCGTGTCGGCCTGGCCGAAGGCCGCCAGCAGGCAGTCGAGCAGGCGGCAGCGGGTGTGCGCGGGATCGGTGTCGGGCGACCAGACGGGGGCCGCGAGCGCAGCGGCGGGCATGGTGTCATCCTGGCCCGGCGGGCCGGGGCCGAGTGACGGGGGATGACGCCCGCCGCCCGGCCCCGGCCTTGTCGGCGGGGAGCGACCCCGCCGGCCGGACGGCCGAGTTTGTCACCGCGGGCGGGTGGAAACAAGTCGAGGCGGGCGCATGGTCACAGGCGGTCGGGGATCAGCTTGAAACAGGCCGTTGGCCGTAGCCTCCTGCGGGGTGCGTTGCCAGCCGCTCGTGTGGCGAGTACCCTCACCGACATGTCCCCCGTCACCCAGCTCCTGGACGCCGCCGCGGCCGGCGACCCGCGGGCCGCGGCCGACCTGCTCCCGCTCGTGTACGACGAGCTAAGGCGGCTGGCCGCCGGCCGCCTGGCCGCCGAGCGGCCCGGTCACACCCTCCAGGCCACCGCCCTCGTCCACGAGGCGTACCTGCGACTGGTCGGCCCCGATTGCGGGCCCGGGTGGACCGGCCGCGGCCACTTCTTCGGGGCCGCCGCCCGCGCCATGCGGCAAATCCTGGTGGACGCCGCCCGGGCCAAGGGGGCCGACAAGCGGGGGGGCGGTCGCGGCCGGGTGTCGCTGGACGCGGCCGCCGCCGTGGCCGCCCCCGCCGGCCCCCCGGCCGACGACCTGCTGGCCCTGGACGACGCCCTCACCCGGCTGGCCGCCGACCACCCGGCCCACGCCCGGCTGGTCGAGCTGCGGTACTTCGCCGGCCTGTCGGTCGAGGACGCCGCCGCCGCCCTGGGGGTGTCGGCGGCCACCGCCAAGCGGCAGTGGGTGTACGCCCGGTCCTGGCTGTTCGGCGAACTCGGACAAAACTGACCGCCGCGGCAATTTTTCGTGAGCCCCGGCGGCGGCCGAATCCGCACTGACCGTAGACGCTCCGTCCCGCCCCGCCCGAGGTCCGCCCGTGCCCCCGCCCGAACCCGGCGTCGAGACCCTGCTGGCCGAGGCCGTCGGCCTGCCCGACCCGGGCGACCGGGCCGCCTTCCTGGGCCGCGCCTGCGGCGACCCGGCCGTCCGGGCCGAGGTGGCCCGGCTGGCCGACCTGCACTTCCGGGCCGGCAGCTTCCTCGGCCGGCCGGCCGGCGACGCGGACCCGACCGCCACCTACTCCCCGCCGGCCCCGCCCCCGGGCGGCCGGGTCGGGCCGTACAAGCTGCTGGAGGTGATCGGCGAGGGCGGCATGGGGGTGGTGTGGATGGCCGAGCAGACCGAGCCGGTCCGCCGCCGGGTGGCCGTCAAGCTGGTCCGGCCGGGGCTGGACTCGGCCCACCAGGTGCTGGCCCGGTTCGAGCAGGAGCGGCAGGCCCTGGCCCTCATGGACCACCCGAACATCGCCCGGGTGCTGGACGCCGGCACCGCCGCCGACGGCCGCCCGTACTTCGTCATGGAGCTGGTCCACGGCCCGCCCATCACCACGTACTGCGACGACCGCCGGCTGGGGGTGGCCGACCGGCTGAAGCTGTTCGTCGACGTCTGCCGGGCCGTCCAGCACGCCCACCAGAAGGGGGTGATCCACCGCGACCTGAAGCCGGGCAACGTGCTGGTGGCCCGGTACGACGAGAAGTCGGTGCCCAAGGTGATCGACTTCGGCGTGGCCAAGGCGGCCGGCCGGCCGCTCACCGACAAGACCCTGTTCACCGGGTTCGGCGGCGTGGTCGGCACCCCCGAGTACATGAGCCCCGAGCAGGCCGCCCCGAACCAGTTGGACGTGGACACCCGGAGCGACGTGTACGCCCTCGGGGTGCTGCTGTACGAGCTGCTCACCGGCACCACCCCGCTCACCCGGGCGCGGACCCGGCAGGCGGCGGTCCACGAGGTGCTGCGGCTGGTGCGGGAGGAGGAGCCGCCGACGCCGAGCAGCCGGCTGTCGTCGGCCGACGGGCGGGCGGCGGTGGCGGCGTGCCGCGGGACGGAGCCGCGGCGGCTGGCCGGGCAGGTGCGGGGGGAGCTGGACTGGGTGGCCCTGCGGGCGCTGGAGAAGGACCGCGACCGGCGGTACGACACGGCCGCCGCCCTGGCCCGGGACGTGGAGCGGTACCTGGCCGGGGAGGTGGTGGAGGCCCGCCGGGCGAGTGCCGGCTACCGGCTGCGGAAGTTCGTCCGCCGGCACCGGGGGCCGGCGGTCGCCGCGAGTCTGGTCCTGCTCGCCCTGCTGGCCGGCATGGGGGGGACGACCTGGGGGCTGATCGAGGCGCGGGAGCAGAAGCGGCAGGCCATCGCCGCCCGCGACGCCGAAGCCGAACGGGCCGACGGGGAACGGCGGGCCAAGCTGGGGGCCGAGGCGGAACAGGCCAAGGCCGTCGCGGCGGCGGCCCGCGAGGCGGCGGCCCGCGTGACCGAGGAGCGGGAGCGGAAGTACGCCCAGGCGATCGCCGACTTCGTGAAGAACGACTTCCTGGCCCTGACCAGCGTGGAAGGGCAGGGGCGGTATTCGGACGCGGCCGCGGACCAGTTGGGCAAGGATGCGACCTTGCGACAGCTGCTCGACCGGGCGGCCGCCAAGCTGGACGGGCGGACCGACCTGGCCCCGCGGACCGCGGCCGAGCTGCGGCTGATCATCGGGCTGAGCTACCGGGGCGTCGGCGAGGCGGCGACGGCGATCCCGCACCTGGAGCGGTGCGTGGCCCTCTTCCGGGCGTCCGCCGGGCCGACCGCGGCCGACACGTTGAACGCCATGAACAGCCTCGCCATGGCCTACCAGGTCGCCGGCCGGCTGGGCCAGGCCCTGCCGCTCCACGAGGAGACCGTCCGGCTCCAACGGGCCACGCAGGGGGCCGACCACCCCCACACCCTTACAAGCATGGGCAACCTGGCGTTGGCCTACCAGGCCGCCGGCCGACTGGACCAGGCCCTGCCGCTCTACGAGGAAACTCTGAAGCTCCGTCAAGCCACGCAGGGGGCCGACCACCCCCACACCGTCTCCTCCATGATCAGCCTGGCGCGTGGTTACCTGGGGGCCGGCAAGGTGGGCCTCGCTCTGCCACTCCTCGAGGAGGCCGTGCGGCTCCGGAAGGCCGAGCTGGGGGCCGAACACATCGACACCCTGACGAGTCAGGATTGCCTCGGTGTGGCCTACCAAGACGCCGGCCGGCTGGACCAGGCCCGGCTGCTCTGCGAGGACACTTTGAGGCTGAAGAAAGGCAGACTGGGGGCCGACCACCCCCACACACTTGTGAGCATGAACAACCTGGCAGCCTGTTACGCGGCGGCCGGCAGACTGGACCTGGCCCTGCCGCTGTACGAGGACACGTTACGGGGCCAGACGGCCAAGCTGGGCACCGACCACCCCGACACACTCAAGACCATGGGCAACCTGGGATTGGCCTACAAGGACGCCCGGAAGCCGGACCTGGCCGTGCCGCTCCTGGAGGAGGCCCTCCGGCTGTGCCGGGCCGGGCAAGGGGCCGACCACCCCGAAACCCTCAGGATCATGGCCAATTTGGCGGCGAGCTACCAGGCCGCCGGAAAGCTGGACCAGGCCCGGCCGCTGCTCGAGGAGGCCCTGAGGCTCGTGCGGGTCAAGCTGGGGGCCGAACACCCCCACACCCTCACGTCCATGAGCAGCCTGGCGAGCCTCTACCGGGCCGAAGGAAAGCCGGACCAGGCCCTGCCCCTGCTCGAGGAGGCCCTGAGGCTCCGTAGGGCCGTTCTGGGTGCCGACCACCCCGACACCCACCAGAGCATGAACAACCTGGCGGGGATCTACCGCGAGGTCGGCCGGCTCGCGCTCGGCCTGCCGCTCCTCGAGGCGGCGGCCGCAGACATCGAGGAGCAACACTTCCGACATAAGTACGCCGACCCGATCATCCCCAACCTGATCGACTGGTACGGGCGGCTCGGACAACTCGACCGGGCCGAGTCGTGGCGGCGGAAATGGATGGCGGTGGTGAAGGACCGCAGCGGGGCCGATTCCGTACCCTACGGCACCGAGCTGTCCTGGCTCGGTTCGAACCTGCTCCGGCAGCGGCGGTGGGCCGACGCCGAACCCGTGCTGCGCGAGTGCCTGGCCGTCCGCGAGACGAAGCTGCCCGGCGACTGGCGGACGTTCAACGCGCAGTCTCAGCTCGGCGGGGCGCTGCTGGGCCAGGGGCGGCACGCGGAGGCCGGGCCGCTCGTGCTCGCCGGCTACGAGGGGCTGAATGCCCGCGGGCAGGCGATCCCGCCCAACGGCAAAGCCCGCCTCGGGGAGGCGATCGACCGGCTGATCGAGCTGTCCGCCGCCACCGGCCGGCCGGCCGAGGTGACGAAGTGGCGGGCCGAGCGGGCGAAGTACCCCGAACTGGCCCCGCCGCCGCG
>JAYVUZ010000117.1:0-17014 GCA_043787415.1 Fimbriiglobus sp.
ACGCTCCCTGGCGGTCGCAGCTCTTGTCGATCCGGCTCACCCCGCGCCGCCCGCGCGGCCGATACAACCCGAAGAGTTATCGAGGGGCACGGATGCGCAGGGGGCGGCTGATTCTCGCCGTCGTCGCCGGCCTGTGGGCCGGCCCGCTGACGGCCGGCACCCCGGCCGCCCGGCTGCTCGCCCCCATCCCGGCCGACGAAACCCGCCCGGCGGTGGAGACGGCGTCGGCCCGCATCGACCCGCCAGCGCGTGTGTCCGCCCCCCGCCCGCCGGAGCCGGCCGACCGGGACAGCTTCGCCTTCGGGGACAAGCTCAAAGACCTGTGGGGCAAGGCCACCGACCGCCGCGGCCTCCAGGGCGACCACGCCTTCGACGCCCTCATCTCGCCGGTCAGCAACCCGCTGCTGTTTGAAGACCCGCGGTCGACCACCGAGGTGCGGCCGCTCTTCCTGTACCAAAAGGTGCCGGCCACCCAGCCGAACTTCGGCGGCGGCACCGTGTGGTTCGCCGGCGGCCAGGTGCGGGTGGCCCTGAGCGAGCGGTTCAGCGTCGTGCTGAACAAGATCGGGGTGGTCAATGTCAAGCCGGCGGCCGGCACCGGGTTCGACTCCGGCACCGGGCTGGCCGAACTGTGGGTCGGGCCGAAGTACACCTTCCTGCGGGACGAGGAGTTCGGCACGGTGGCCGCCGCCGGGGCCACCTTCCAGATCCCGGCCGGCGGGGCGAAGGTGTTCCAGGACACCGGCAGCCTGTCGGTGGTGCCGTACCTGAGCCTGGCCCAGCCGCTCACCAAGACTCGCCTCGGCACTCTGAACGGGCTGGCCAACGCCGGGTATGCGTTCAGCGTTAACAAGGATCGGTCGGACTACTTCTCGGCCAACGCCCACCTCGACCTGGACGTGCTCAACGCCCGCCGCTTCTACCCGCTGGCCGAACTGACCTACACCCAGGTGACGAGCAACGGCCGGGAGCGGCCGGGCATCAGCGGCGAGGGCCGCGACCTGATCAACTTCGGCGGCACGGGGAAGGGCGGGTCGCTGACCGGGGCCGTGGGCGGCCGGGTCAAGCTGACCAAGAGCCTGGACGTGGGGGCGGCGTTCGAGCTGCCGCTGGCCGGCAACAAGGACTTCCTCGGCCACCGCTTCACGGTGGACCTGATCTGGCGGTACTGAGCTACACGCTCGGGCGGACGTGTTGCGGGGTCAGCCCGACCGGCGGCGGGGTGGTCGTGTCCGGGCCGGCCCGGTCGGCCTCGGCCTTCCGCATCAGGTCGCTGAGCAGCTTGTCCACGGCGGCCCCGGCCGGCACCGGGGGCAGCCGCGGGCCGGCCTTTTTGCCCGGCCCCTTGAGCAGCCGGCGAACCCCCTCGTACCCGGCCACCAGGGCGAACCCCCAGACGGCCATGCTGACCGGCAGGCTGCGGCGGAGGTCGGCCGGCACCGGGTCGGCCAACGGGGCGGCGCCGTCCGCGGCTGACAACTGCCGGGCCGGCCGGTTGGCGTCCAGGAAAAAGCCGGCCGTTTCGGCCAAGGCGAACCCCAGCCCGGCCAGCAGCACGGCGGCCGGCAGCCCGTTCCAGAGGATTCGCTTGAGTGTCGGCGGCATGGCCCGGTCCCGGGTCGGTCGTGTGGCTGTACCATAGCACTCGGATTCCGGGCGCGACGGGGAAATCGATCATGCGGACGGTGGCAGTCCACGCACTCCACGCCGGGGCGGCGGCCGACCGGCTTCAGGCCGCCGGCTGGGCGGTGACGCAGTTCGACACGTCCGCCGACCTAGAGGCGTTCGTCCGGGCCGGCCAAGCGGCCGGGGTGCTCGACCTGCTGCTGACCGACCTGGCCGCCGGCACGGCCGGGCCGGACCGGCTGACGGCCGCCTCGCTCGTCGGTGTTCCGCAGGTGGTGGCCCCGGGCGGCCTGCCGGCCGACCTGACCCCCGAGGCGGCCGACCGGCTCGGCCTGGACGTGGCCCAGAAGGTGAGCGCGTCGGCTGGGCCGGCGGCCGTGCTGCTGCCGACCCGGGGGCTGACGCCGGGGCTGCGGGTGTTCGCCGAGAGCGTCGGCAACTGGGCTTACGGGTTCGCGTTGCCGGGGGCGGACGCGGCAGCCGACGACCCGGCGTTCGCCGCCGCCGCCGCCGGGGTGCTGCTCGGGCTGTTGCCGGCCGGGTGACGGCCGGCCGAAAGACGGCTTTTCACGCCGCCCGGCGCCATCTATGATAGCAGATACCACCCCGGAGAGGTGGCAGAGTGGTCGATTGCGTTAGTCTCGAAAACTAATGTACCAGCAATGGTACCGAGGGTTCGAATCCCTCCCTCTCCGCTGTTTGATGCCCGTCGAAACGCTGCAAAAAACCCTCAAAAACTAGGCTTTCCGGGTTCGCCCCGGGAAGCCTTTTTCGTTCCCGCTGGCCGGCTGGGGGGTAAATAGGGGGCAGCATCGACCCTGCGTTGGGGTTACGTCGCTTGTCCCCGCCCGAACAATCTTCGGGGGGAACGCTATGGCTTGGCTCGAACGGCGGGGCAAACGGTTCCGGGTCGTCTTCCGGTTCCAGGACCAGCGGTTCCTTGCGATCCTGAAGACGGCCGACGCGAAGGAGGCCGAGGCGTGCCTCGGCCGCGTCGAAGAGAACCTCCGGCTCGTCGAGCGGGGACGGCTGACGGTGCCGGACGGGGCCGACCTCGGCCTGTTCCTGCTGTCCGACGGCAAACTCGAACAGCCCGTGGGAATCGCCCGCACCGTCCGGCTCGCCGAACTGTTCGCCACCTACCAGACGCAGTTCACCGCCGGCGCGAAGGAGGTCATCACGCGGGCGATGGAAGATATTCACATGAACCACCTGACCCGGCTCATCGGCGGGGGGACGCCGGTCGCCGCCATTACCGCGGGCACCGTCCAGAAGTTCGTCGATGCCCGGAGTCGGGAGACGTGGAACGGCCACCCGATCAAGGCGAAGACCGTGCGGAAGGCGGTCGCCACCCTCCGCTTCGTCTGGAACTGGGCCAACCGCCAGGGGCACGTCCCGACCAAGTTTCCGGATGTCGAGCTGTCGTTCGCCAAGGAGAAGCAGGCCGAGCCGTTCCGCACCTACGATCAGGTCCAGGCCATCCTCGCCCGCGGGGTGACCGACCCGCGGCGGGTCCGCGAACTGTGGGACGGCCTGTTCCTCGACCCCGCCCAGGTGGCCGAGGTCATCGCCCACGTCCGGCGGAAGACGAGCGCCCGCTACCTGTATCCGTTCCTCGTGACCGCCGCCTACACCGGGGCACGGCGGGCCGAACTATTCCGCGCCCGGGTCGAGGATTTCGACTTCGACGCCAAGCTCGTCCTGCTGCGGGAGAAGAAGCGGAGCCGGGACACGGAGACGTTCCGCACCGTGGACATGACCCCGCGGGTGGAGGCGGTGATGCGGGAGTACTTCGCCGGCGTCCACCCGGGCGGGGCGCTCGCGTTCTGCTCGCAGGCGGACCGGACGCTCACCGACGGGCAGACGTGGAAGGCGTTCCGGATGGGGGTGAAGGGGTCTAGATGGCACGTCCTCCGCGGCTACCACGCCTTCCGCCACTCGTTCGCCTCGAACCTGGCCGCCGCCGGGGTGGACCAGCGGGTGATCGACGAGTTGATGGGGCACACCACGGTCGAAATGCAGAAGCGCTACCGACATCTATTCCCGGACCAGCGGCGGGCGGCGGTGATGACCGTGTTCGGCGGTTGAATCGGGCCGGCGAACCGTGGTAGGAAAGCGGGATGCTGAAAGCCTACGTCGGAGTCGCCTCCCCGGACGGTCTCGCCGTCCTCCAACCGGAGCGGGCCGACACCTTGTGGCTCGTCGAAAGCTGGGCGGGCAGCGGCCGGCGGCGCGTCGGTTTCTGGGCCGTCCTGGGCGACGCGGACGCCGACTCGGTCCAGTCGTTGTTTCGGAGCGGCTACCGGCGGGAAGCCCTGTTGTTGCTCGACCGATGCGCGAAGGACATGGGCTGCATTGTTCCAACCGATCCCCGACCCGTAAGACTTCACTAATCCGCAGCGGGTGACGGCGATGACCGAAGAAACCGAACCGCAACGGCTCGTCCGTGTGCTGACGTTCGCGTTGCGACACCACCCGTTCCGGTTCGGCGTTGCGTTAGACGACGAGGGGTTCGCCGGCCTGGACGAACTCGTCGTCGGCATCCGGTTCAGCCACTACGATTGGGCTACCCTTAACCGAGAAGAAGTCGAAGGCGCGATCCGCGGCACCGACCCCGGACGGTTCG
Source organism: Fimbriiglobus sp. (assembly GCA_043787415.1). Lineage (GTDB taxonomy): Bacteria > Planctomycetota > Planctomycetia > Gemmatales > Gemmataceae > JAXMAZ01. The sequence continues at coordinate 4,253 of JAYVUZ010000117.1, forward strand.
AGGTCCGGGACGGACTCGTTCGCGCCCGCTACGGCCATAGCGTCGCGCTCGGTTCGCCGGGCGAGAAGCGAACGCCGCCGGATGTCCTTCTGCACGGCACGTCGGCCGACGCTGCGGCGACGGTTCTCGTGACCGGCCTCCGGCCGATGAACCGCGCATTCGTTCACCTCACGACCGACCGGGACTACGCCGCCCAAGTCGTTGCCGCAAAGGGCGGGGGAGAAGTACTTCGCGCCGAGGCGAGGGCCGCGTCCGAGGCGGGGGTCGAGTTCTTCCGGGCCAACCCGCACGTCTGGCTCGCCCGAGCCGTGCCGCCGACATTCCTGCGGATCGACGCCGATGTCCTCGCCGCACCGCCTTCTCGGCGCGCCAAACCCGGAACAGTAACCTGACTCATGGAACGAGAGGCATCAGGGTGAGCAACGACAAGAAGAAACCCACGCCGCGGAAGCTCGTGCCCGCGAAATCGGCCGCGGCGGTTGTGCCGTCCGACCTCCTGGCGGACATCCGCGCCCTCATCGAGCAGGCCCGCGACGCCACCGCCCGCGCCGTCAACTCGGCGCTGGTGCTGCTTTACTGGAGCATCGGCGACCGCGTCCGCCGCGACATCCTCCGGGACAAGCGGGCCGACTACGGGAAGCAGATTCTTGGGACACTGTCCCAAGAATTGAGCACCCACTACGGCCGGGGCTACACGTACGACAACCTCACCCGGATGGTGATGCTCGCCGAACTGTTCCCCGAGAGCGACATCGTCGGGGCACTGTCCCGACAGTTGGGCTGGAGCCACTTCCTGCTCCTGCTGCCGATCAAGGACGCCCTCAAACGCGATTTCTACGCCGAGATGTGCCGCGTCGAGCGGTGGAGCGTCCGCACCCTCCGGGCGAAGATCGGCGGGATGCTGTTCGAGCGAACCGCCCTCTCGAAGAAGCCCGCCAAGCTCGCGGAACAAGAACTCGCCAAACTCCGCTCCACCGACCAACTCTCGCCCGACCTCGTGTTCCGCGACCCGTACTTCCTCGACTTCCTCGGCCTGAAAGACACCTACGGCGAGAGCGACCTGGAGGCCGCCATCCTCCGCGAGATCGAGGCGTTCCTGCTCGAACTCGGCGGCGGGTTCACGTTCGTCGCCCGGCAGATGCGGATGGTGATCGACGGCGAGGACTTCGCCCTCGACCTGCTCTTCTACCACCGCAAGCTCCGGCGACTCATCGCCATCGAACTGAAACTTGGCAAGTTCGAGGCGGCGTTCAAGGGGCAGATGGAACTCTACCTCCGCTGGCTCGACAAGCACGAGCGCGAGACGGGCGAGGAGTCGCCGCTGGGGATGATCCTGTGCGAGTCGGCGGGCGAGGAACAGGTGGAGTTGCTGCTGCTCGGGGCGAGCGGCATCCGGGTGGCGACCTACCTGACCGAACTGCCTCCGAAGGCGGTCCTCGAACAGAGACTCCGGGCCGCCGCCGAACGCGCCCGAAACCGGCTGACGGACGGGACTTCGTGAAGCCGCCGGTGGGCGGAAGTGAGTTGGATCGTCTTTTTTGCAGGAACCTGCGGTTCCCGCACCCTCCCTCCGGACGAACGGAGACGGTGAGAGGCCGGTGGCGCGTGAACCTCCACCGGCCAAACCGTTACGTCCGCTATCGGGTCGCCGCCATTACTCGCCGTCGGGCCGGGCGAGGCTGTGAAGGGCGTCGGCGAGTTCGGCCTCCGTCAGCGTCCAGTCGTCGCCTTGAAGCCGGCCGACCACGCGGAACTTGAGCCGCTGGTACACGTCCAGGGCCGCCTCGTCGTCCCCCAACACGTCGGCCGCGAGGGCGAGCGCCAGTTGCGCCGGCCCGCTCCCGCCGTAGCCCCACTCGAACCCGGTCGGCGAGTGCTTCCGCAGGTCGAACCGCGGGTCTAGGCCGCGACCGCCGTCACCGTCCGCGACGGTGACGGCGCAGCCGTCCTCCGTCCGATGCCCGGTATACGTCTTCATCGTGATGTCCTCGTAAAGTTGTCAGGAATCGCCGCGGCAGAGGGCCGTGGCGATAGAGTCGAACGGGTCAACGGCGAGAGGGCGGTGGTGCAGGGACCAACCTCTCGCGTTTTTCGGAGCGGCCTGACCGTGAACGATCCGCCGCCGTTCGACATTGATCGTCACGCGGCCAGGGCGAGCAGACTCCCGGCCTGAACGTCGAGGGCCGCCCGGTCGCCGGCGTATTCGACCTGCCCGGCCAGCCGCGTCAGCGCGTCCACCAGGGCGAAGATGGTGAACCGCCCGCCGGCCACCATCTCGACCGCCTGCTTCGCCAGCCCGCGACTCAGCCCGTGCTTGGCCAGCGCCTTCATCGCCTCCTCGGCGTCACTGCCGAGCGTCTCGCGCATCGCCTTCTTGATCACCGCCGCGAACCCGTCCCGCCGCTCGTCCCGCTTGGCGACGAGGGCCTCGACGTGCCGGCGGATGTCGTCCAGGGCGCTGCCGACCCGGGCCGTGTGCTTGCGGGCGAAGTCGATGACCTCGACCGCGTCCCAGACGATGTGGTTCGCGCACACCTTCTGGAACCAGAACGTCTGGATGCCGACCGACCGCTTGCCCACCTCCGAGTTCCAGACGAAGAAGCCGGGGGCGAACGCCTCCCCGTCGATCTCCGCCCACCCGGCCGGGTCGATGAGGAAGCAGAACAGGTCTTGCTCCCCGCAGTAGAGGCCCGTCGCCCCGTTGAACCCGGCCTGGGGCGGCGTGAAGTCGGTCGCGTACTCCTTCAGCATCCCGACCAGGTCGGCGTTGTGCAGGCGGGTGTACGCCGTCCCGTGGACCGAGCGGATGCTCTCGCCGCGGGTGAACAGTTGGAGCGGCTTGTTGCCGCCCGGCAGCGTCTCCCGGAACGCCCGGGCCGCCGTGTCCGGGGTGAGCCGGTTGACCGTATCCTTGCTGACGCGGGCCAGCCCGCACAGTTGCCCGAAGCTCCAGTCGTTGAGGGTGAACGGCCCGTCGGTACCGGCCCGCAGGCCGAGGCGTCCGTCGGGGGTGGCCTCGGGGACGAGCATCGACGGCGACACCCAGGCGTCGGCCGATTCGTCCTTCTCCCGCCGGCAGTGGGCGAGCAGGGCGTCGAGCGACGGGAACCGTTCGTCCGGCGCGCGCCGGAACAGTTCCCCGCTGGCGCGGGTGAGATGTTGCTTCGTCATGGCGAATCCTCGAAAGGGAACAGGGAATAGGGGGTTGAGAAACCAAACCGTGTTTGCACCACCGGCCTCTCGACCGGGCGCTTGGGGCGGGTGGTCGTGAAGTCGGGGAAGTCATCTACCGGACGCGACGTTGGAAAGGGCGGGGGAACACCCGCCCAAGTAGCACGATTCTGATGGGAGTTTCAAGTCGCCCGAATCGAGATCGGCGCAGACCGCGACGAATCCGTCGAGTGATACGAGGTGCCAAACCCCTCCGACTCCCTCCGGTTCAGGCTGACATGGGGACACACGCCCGCCCAGGCAGCCGCACGCGAGGAGCCATCGCCATCGGCCGTCATCGGGGCGCGGGGCTTGTGAACCCCGATGACGACCGACGGCGACGGCTGACGACTCCTGCACCCCTCCCGTGCCGGATTTGATTCCGGACCGGAACCCGTGGTAGTTCTCGCGGCCTGTCGCTCACGCTCTCTCCGACCCGGCCACCCTGTAGACGCTTCCAACGCCGACTCCGCGAGCCGTCTCGCGCGCGGAGACCGGTGGTGCAATTCGGTTTTCCGATTCCCAATTCCTTTCCTCTCGGAGGCGTCGCCATGACCGCGACGACGACCACGTTGGGCGAACTCATCGCCCGACTCAAGCAGGGCGAGACCGTCCCGCTACCCGCCAACGAAGGGTGGGCCGCGATGATCGCCCGGACGACGCTGTTCGGCCGCGTGTGTGAGGTGCCCGGCGAGACCTACGACTACTTCCTCGAAGTCCTGCCGCCCCGGTGGATGGGCAACGGCGGCTTCGCGTTCGGCGAAGGGGCCGACCCGCTCCGCCTGTTCTGGGCGGCCAACACCCCGCACGGCCGGCAGTACTTCTGCCGTCAACTCGACGAAGCCGAGACCCGGCAGTTCTGCCGGCTCGCCCGCATCCCCCCGACCTCGGGCTGAGAGAGGGCACCCCATGTTCCACGACGACCGCACCTGGTGCGTCCGCCCGGAGGGGACGCCCGAAGCCGTGGCCTTGCAAGTGACCCGCCGGACCTGGCCGGCCTGCACGGCGTTCGCCGCCGGCAACTACCTGTTCCTGAACGACTCGCTGCCCGAGGACGGGTCCACCGACTATGCGGTGGTCAAGCGGCCGACGACCCCGGGCGACCGGTTCGTCCAGGTCGCCTCACTGACGCTGGGCTTCTGGAGCTACGAGAACGCACTCGACCTCGTCCGGTCGGTGCTGGCGGGGGACTACGACATCCCCGCCTCGGCCTTCGCGGTGGACCCGCACCTCGAACCGGCACCCGCGCACGTCGCCCGGTGCTGCCCGTTCTGTTCCTGACCCCGTTCCATTCCTTACCGAGGATTCGTTCGATGACGACCACCAAGCACGACCCCAAGAAGGGCCAAGCGGACAAGGCGAAGCCGGTCCACGAGGTCCGGCTCGGCCGCATCCGGGCCGCCGTCTGGCTCAACGAGACGGACAACGGCCCCCGCTACAACGTGCAGATCAGCCGGCTGTACAAGGACAAGGCGGACAAGTGGAAGGACTCGTCCAGTTTCGGCCGCGAGGACCTGCCGCTGGTGGGCAAGGTCGCCGACCTGGCGATGGTCTGGATTTACGAGAACCCGGCCGCGGCCGAGAAGTAACCCCGGAGGAATCGCATGACCACTCCGGGATCAGTGAAGGTGCCCCTCGGCCGGACCGTGGCCACGCCCGCGGCGCTCGCGGCGGTGTCGCCCCTGGACATCGCCGCCGCGCTCCGCCGCCACGCTTCCGGCGACTGGGGCAAGGTGGACCCGGACGACCGGGCTGCCAACGACGACGCCTTGCGGTCCGGGGAGCGGTTGCTGTCGGTCTACCAGTCGGCCACCGGGATCACCTTCTGGGTGCTCACCGAGGCCGACCGATCTGCCACGACTGTGCTCCTGCCGGACGACTACTGACAACGGTTTTCCCTCAGGCCCGCCGCACCACCGGGCCTCTCCATTTCGAGACGCCACCGATGATGTTCGTTTGCTACAGCCTGACACTCGGGATGCTGGGCTTTGCCTACCACTGGCCCGATCTGACCCTGCTCGTCGTGCTGTTGCTCCTGGCGAAGCGCCTACAGAAATAGCCCTGATAGTCGGCCCGTTGACGCCGCACCATAAAGGACGTTATGGTGCGGCGAATGGACGAGCAAGGGGGACCAGATCGGACGGCCGAGGCCGGGGTTGTCGAGTGGTATCCGGCCGCTCTGGTGCCGGCCGTCATCGACCGGGCCGGCGGCAATGCTCGGAAGCGGTTCCTGGAGTTCTTCACCGCCACCATCCGGAACGAGAACACCCGCCTGGCCTACGCCCGGGCCGTCGGGGCGTTTTTCGCCTGGTGCCGAGAATATCGACTGGAACTCATCGACATCGAGCCGATCCACGTCGCGGCCTACATCGAGCGACACCCCGGCGCGCCGCCGACCGTCAAGCAGCACCTGGCCGCAGTCCGGATGTTGTTTGACTGGCTCGTCACCGGCCAGGTGCTGGCGATGAACCCGGCGGCCTCCGTCCGCGGCCCCAAGCACGTCGTCAAGCGCGGGAAGACCCCGGTTCTCGATGCCGATCAAGCCCGGCGACTCCTCGACTCCATCGACACGGCGAAGCTGTCCGGTCTGCGGGACCGGGCACTCATCGCCGTCATGGTGTTCAGTTTCGCGCGGGTGAGTGCCGCCGTGTCGTTGAAGGCCGAGGACTACTACCAGGACGGCAAGCGGTGGTGGTTCCGGTTCCGCGAGAAGGGCGGGAAGCAGCACCAAGTGCCGGCCCACCACGCGGCCGAGGCGTACCTCGACGCCTACCTGCTCGCGGCCGGGGGCGTCGAGGACAAAAAGGCCCCCCTCTTCCGCTCCGTTACCCGGCACGGCCTCTTATCAGACCGTCGGATGACCCGGAACGACGCCCTGCGGATGGTGAAACGCCGAGCCGCGGCGGCCGGCCTGCCCCAGACGACCTGCAACCACACCTTCCGGGCGACCGGCATCACCGCCTACCTCGGGAACGGCGGGACGATCGAGAAGGCCCAGGCCATCGCCGCCCACGAGTCCCCGCGGACGACCAAGCTCTACGACCGCACCAGCGACGAGATCACGCTCGACGAGATCGAGCGCATCCTCATCTGACCCGGCCGAGACACGCCGCATCTTAAACCGCACGCACGCACCGCTCGGCGGGATAACCTCGAAGTCGATTGTGGTTGCCCCCAGACTCTGGAGGTTCCCAGAATCGACGCTCGCGCGAGTGATAGGTTCTTTCGCCGCCGCTTCCGCCGTGGGATCGCCCAGGGCGGGGGCGGCGGCCGACCGCGGGAACGCATCCCGAGGCGCGCCGCCCCATACCGAACCGGAGGGGTAGCGATGGACAACGTTGACCTGCTGATCTGTGGACTCCAAGCCCGCCGGCCCGAGGAGCGGCGGCGGGCGGTCGTCAAGCTCGGGGCGGTCGCGGCCGACGAGCCGAAGGCGGTTCACGCCTTGCTCAACGCCCTGGCCGACTCGGACGGGGAGGTGCGGCATCACGCCGGGGAAGGACTGCGCTCGGCCGGGCCGGCCGCCGGCAAGGTCATGCCGATGCTGATCAAGGCGTTCGGCACGGGCGAGCGGCACGTTCGGATCGTAGCCGCCCATGCCTTCAAGAAGCTCGGCCCGGCGGCAGTGAAGGCCGTGCCCGCACTGGTGGAGGGGCTGGCCGACCCGGACGCCGAGGTCCGCCGGGTGGCCGCCGCGGCGCTGGCCGGCATCGGCCCGTCCGCGAGCAAGGCCGTCCCCGCCCTCGTGAAGTTGATGTCCGACTCGGACATCGACGTCCGCTGGACCGCGTGTCACGCCCTCGGGGCCATCGGGCCGAAGGCGGCGAAGGCGCTGCCGGGCTTGGTCAAGGCATCAGACGACGAACACCCGGACATCCGCGCCGTCGCCCGTGCCGCCGTCCATAAGGTCCGTCCGGCAGGGCACTAGCAGTTCAGGGTTTTCCTCCGCGCGAGCGAAGACCCGCCTCGAACACTATCGGGGCGGAACGACCGAAGTGCTGCGATTTCCCAGTGTCCCAATTGTGCGCCACCACGTCCGGCTCGCCTCGATAGGAATTGGCGCGGGTGGCTCACGCTTCTCAACGAGTGTCTTCCTGCCGACCAGCTAATTCTTCCCCGGCCGTCGCTCCACCGTCGGAGGCGGAACGGCTACCTTCGGCGGTAGACCCAGAGCCGGCGAAGCGGTCGGGAGCGGGGCAGTCGCCGTCGGCGCGGTCGGCCACGCCTCTTCGAGCAGCAGGCCGGAAATCTCCCCGGCCGACCGCCACGCCTCCCCGAGTGCCCGGTTCGACTCCAGCCGGGCCTCGGCCACCGCCCGCTGGGCCTGCAACACCCGCAGGTACTCGAACTGCCCGCCCTTAAACGCCTGGAGCGACAAGTTGTACGTCTCCTCCGCCCGGGGCAGGATGGCCGTCTTGTACCGGCCGGCCCGCTGCTTGGCGGCCGAGTATGTGCGGAAGGCCAGGGCCAGGCGGTCGGTCAGGTCGTTCTCCACCCGCCCGACATCCTGGACCGCCGACCCGAAGTCCGCCTGGGCCGTGCGGATGTTCCCCTGGTTCCGGTTCCAGACCGGGAGCGGGACGCTCACCCCGACCGCCCAGTCGTTCGACCGGTTCTGGTTCTGCCGGGTGTAGCCCGAACTCACGGTGACGTTCGGGATCGGGTCCGCCTGCGCCCGCCGCAAGGCGGCCTGGGTCCGCTCCACCCCGACCTTCGCCGCCCGCACCTCCGGGTGGAAGGCGAGGACCGCCTCCTTCGCCCGCTCCAGGTCGTACTCCGGGAGCGTCGCATCGAGCGTCCCGGCGACCGAGGACAGGGGGAGCCGCGGGTCGCCCACCGCCGCCGTGAGCCGCCGGAACGCGGCCGGCAATTCCCGCTCGACCGATTCCGCGTCGGCCCGGAACCGCTCGGCCTCGACTTCGAGCTGCACCAAGTCGAGTCGGGCGATCTGCTTCGCCTCGAACGACTTCCGCCCCAACTCCGCCGACTGGTCGGCGAGCTTCACCAGGTCGGTCAGGATGGCCGCCCGCTGCTGGAGGGCGAGCACCTCGTAGAAGATCGCCCGGACGGCCCCGACCAGGGCGTACCGCTCGGCGAGGAGGGAGAGGGACGCCTGATCGACCTCCTTCGCCGCGACCGCTTGGCTGAGCCGCAGCTTCCCACCGTGGACGATTTCCTGGGACAACTGCGGGGAGAGGATGCCGGACGGGCCGGTGCGGTCGCCGAGTTCGTCCGCGGTGAAGGCGAACACCGGGTTCGGGTACAGCCCGGCCTGGGTGTACCGGCCGCGGGCGGCGTCGATGGCGAACGCGGCCCGGCCGAGGCGGGGGTTCCGCGCGAGCGCGGTCCCGACCAGGTCGTCGAGCGCGAGCGGCCGCGGCTCCCCCGGCCGGGCGGCGGGCTGGGTAAGGTTGCCCGGCTGCGGCGGGGCTGCCGCGACGGGCCGCTGCACTGGCGGTAGTTGCGCGAGACCGATGCTCGGTGCGAGCGAGAGGGCGAGTCCGAGGGCGTATCGCAGCGGCCGGCGGGTGGGAGGCATCGTCATGGGACCGTCCTGTCTCGATGTCGCGCGTGCATCCTGCACGCGCCGACCGGACGTCGCCGCCACGACAAGCCGGATGAGGTGATGCGCTTCGCAGACGGTAGCATCGACAGGTTGGGCCAGGCCGGTTGAGTCGAACCGGGCCGGGGGATCAGTCCCTTCGGGAGCTATTCTTCGGGTCGGGCAGCACCACCAGTACACTGCGGACCATGTTCATCTCGCAGTGGAGGCTAAACTCGCCCGCATCGTCCGGGTGAACTTGACCGGCACCTGCTCCCCTCGGAGAATGTGCGGGAAAATCCGAATTCGCCGAGGATGTCTGGTTCCGTGAAGGTTCGACTCTTGCCGCAGTAACGTGAGCCGAGCCGGCCGGTGGTCAGGATGGCGGCGGCTGTGAGCCTGACGAACCGGGCAAGAGTAGGGCCGCGTGAAGCGGGGGCGAGGGCCGGCAGCAGAGGGTCTGCCTCGGACGAGAGAGGCATGGCGAGCATCCGTTGTCGGGTCGTCGGTCGCCGACCGTCGTATCGACACCACCTAAGGACGCCGAAAACCGCACGAGTCGAGATGAGTGCAGTTAAGGGTTTCTCTCCGCGCGAAGATGCGTCTCGGCCGTAGGAGGGGGGGCCGACCGAAGTGCTACGATTTCTAGCGTCCAAGAAGAATTTCAGAACCTAAACCGCATCCGCTTACATGTCGTCCAGCCGCCGTGATCGAAGGACCACTTTCCGGGCCTATGAGATTCGTGAAACAATCGACCGGGACGGTGGCCCGCATTCGTCTGCCGGGCCGAGAGCTACCGACTCCGGCACCCAACCCCTACGTTGGCAGCAGGCGGCCGGCCGACGGCCTCCAGGCATTTGGCAGTTCCCGGTCGGAGGATAGTCGCAATGATCCTTGAGAACGCCGCCGGTGACGCCCCAGAGCATGCCCCCCCCGCCCTCGACCCGGTCTGCGGCATGACCGTGGACCCGACCCGCGCCGCGGGTTCGACCGTTCACGAAGGTCACATCTATTACTTTTGCAGCACGGGCTGCCTGCAAAAATTCCGGGCCGAACCGCTGAAGTTCACGGGAAGCCGTTCCTCGGAGCCACGCCCGACGCAGAAGCCGGGCGGGGCGGCCTATACCTGCCCGATGCACCCGGAGGTGCGCCAGAACCACCCCGGCACCTGCCCGAAGTGCGGCATGGCTCTGGAACCCGTCGGCGGGGCCGGCCCCGTCAGCAGGGTGGAATACACCTGCCCGATGCACCCGCAGATCGTCCGGGCCGGGCCGGGCAGTTGCCCCCTCTGCGGCATGGCACTGGAGCCGCGCACCGTCACCGCCGAGGAAGGTCCGAACCCCGAACTCGCGGACATGAGTCGCCGGTTCTGGGTCGGCCTTGCCCTAGCCCTGCCGGTCTTCGTCCTCGCCATGGGCGACATGATCCCCGGCAAGCCGCTGCACCACCTCCTCGACATGACGGCGATGAACTGGGTGCAACTGGCTCTAGCGACGCCGGTCGTTTTCTGGTGCGGCTGGCCGTTTTTCGAGCGCGCCTGGCTTTCGGTTCGCAACCTCAGCCCCAACATGTTCACGCTGATCGCCCTCGGCGTCGGGGCGGCTTACCTTTATAGCCTCGCTGCGACCGTCGCCCCCGGCCTCTTCCCGGACGGATTCCGGGCCGCCGGCGGCGCGGTCATGCCGTACTTCGACACCGCCGTCGTGGTGACGGTCCTGATCCTGCTCGGACAGGTTTTGGAACTGAAGGCCCGCACTCAGACGAGCGGGGCGATCAAGCGACTGCTCGGTCTGGCCCCGAAGACCGCCCGGCGCGTCACGGCCGACGGGACGGAAGAAGACACGCCTCTCGAACAGGTCAAGCCGGGCGACCTGCTGCGCGTTCGGCCCGGCGAGAAGGTTCCCGCCGACGGCGTCGTCGTGGAGGGCCGCAGTGCGGTGGACGAGTCGATGATTTCGGGCGAGCCGATTCCGGCCGAGAAGGAGCCCGGCAGCAAGGTCGTCGCCGCCACGGTCAACGGCACGGGCGGGCTGCTCGTCCGCGCCGAGAAGGTCGGCTCCGACACGCTCCTCGCCCAGATCGTGCGGATGGTCGGCGAGGCCCAGCGGAGCCGCGCCCCGATCGAGCGGGTCGTCGATCGGGTTTCGCGCTACTTCGTCCCGGCGGTCGTCCTCGTCAGCCTCCTGACGTTTGCCGTGTGGGGGATCTGGGGGGCAGAGCCGAAGCTGGCCCACGCCCTGGTCAACGCCGTGGCCGTCCTGATCATCGCCTGCCCGTGCGCCCTCGGCTTGGCCACGCCGATGGCGATCATGGTCGGCGTCGGCCGCGGGGCCGAGAACGGCATCCTCATCAAGAACGCCGAGGCGCTCGAAGTGCTGCAACGGGCCGACACGCTCGTGGTGGACAAGACCGGCACCCTCACCGAGGGCAAGCCCCGTCTCGCCACCGTCGAACCCACCACCGGCTTTACGGCCGACGACATTCTTCGGCTCGCGGCGGGCCTGGAGCGTGGCAGCGAACATCCGTTGGCCGCCGCCATCATCAACGGGGCTGAAGAAAAGAATCTGTCCATTCCCACCGCTCAGGACTTCCAGTCCGTGACGGGCAAGGGCGTCACCGGCACCGTTGACGGCCGCAGAGTCGCATTCGGCAACGCGGCCATGATGGGCGATGCCGCGGGCACCGCGGGAATGCAGGCCCGGATCGAGGAGCTGCGCGGCGAGGGGCAAACGGTGATGCTCCTGGCACTCGACGGCCGCTTCGCCGGGCTGATCGGCGTCGCCGACCGGATCAAGGACACGACCCCGGAAGCCATTCGCTTACTCCACGAGGACGGGCTGCGGATCATCATGCTGACCGGCGACAGCCGACGCACGGCCGAGGCGGTGGCGCGGACGCTGGGCATCGACGAGGTGCTTGCCGAGGTGCTGCCGGGCCAGAAGAGCGAAAAAATCAAGGCGCTTCAGGCCGAAGGCCGGGTCGTGGCGATGGCCGGGGATGGGATCAACGACGCCCCGGCGCTGGCCCAGGCCCAGGTCGGCATCGCGATGGGGTCGGGCACGGACGTGGCGATGGAGAGCGCCGGCGTCACGCTAGTCAAGGGTGACCTGCGGGCCATCGCCCGCGCCCGCCGGCTGAGCCGGGCGACGATGCGGAACATCCGGCAGAACTTGTTCCTCGCGTTCGTCTACAACTTGGCCAGCGTTCCGGTCGCAGCAGGTGTTCTGTACCCGTTCTCGGGCATTCTGATCGACCCGATTTGGGCGAGCGCCGCGATGGGCCTCAGTTCACTCTCGGTCGTCGGCAATGCGCTGCGACTGCGACGGGTCAGCCTGTAAGATCGCACCAGACGCATGGAACTACCCGCGTCAATGGGGTCTACCAACCGGGGCACTTGCGGTTCGTCGGGAGTCTTACCTCTTCGTGTCGCGGAAGGCGGGCGACTCGACGAGGGTGAACAGGATGACCTCCTCCCCCGTCGCGGTGCTGATGTCGTGGTGCAGGCTCAGCACTTTCACCCCGGTAGCTTCTTCGATCATCACTTCCATCATCGGCCGGGCCGTCTCGATGAGGTGCGTGCGGACCTGCTTCAGGAGGTCGCGGCCCTTGTCCGCCGGGATGGCCTTGACCATCTGCTTCTCCGCCGCCGTCAGCACGCCGATGAGACGGACGACGACGAGGTCGCCGAGGAGGTGGGTGCGGATGTCCTTCGGCCCCCGGCCCATGTACTCCTGCTCGAACAGGCGGACGCCGTCGCAGATCGCGGCTTCCATCTCTCCCTTGCTCTTCATCGCACCCACCCTCGGGCCGGGCGAAACTGGCCCTGCGGAACACAGCGGCCGGCGCTGGTGAAGTTCAGGATACGAAGTGGGGGTCGGAAATGCACTTGACTTTGAGCGGCCCATTCCTAGGCTAGAAGGTGCAAGTTAACGGAAGACTAGATGAGGGGTAGCCCGGCAACCGAGACACCCGTCAGCGAGTAAGCCGGCGGGGGGGGGGGGGGGGGGGGG
>JAYVUZ010000118.1:0-5150 GCA_043787415.1 Fimbriiglobus sp.
TAGGGTGGTGCCGAGTCTTCGAGGCCCACCGCCGGGCATCATTCGCCGCACGGTGGGCCTCGAAGGCTCGGCACCACCCTACGAACAGCCGCTCACCCCCAGTGCCGCCCGAATCGCCTCCAGCACCACGCCGGCGTCCGGCCGGCCGGTCGGCAGGAGCGGTCGTAGCGGGATGGTCACGCCGTCTAGCCGCCGGGCGACGCCCGCGATGTGGACACCCGGCACGGCCGTGGTGATGCGGACCGCCGCACCGGGCACGGCCGCGCCGGATGGGCAGATGGCGATCACCGGCACCCCGGCCGGGGCCGGCCCGTCGCCCAGCAGCAGGCACACGTCCGCCTCGCCCCGGGCCAGCAGGTCGCGGGCGGTGGTCTCGCCCGGCTGGTGGCGGGGATAGCCGCGGGCGAAATCCACCCCCAGCGGGTAGCCGGTCTGCCAGGTCAGCACCGCCTCGGCCCCAGACGTGTCGGCGGTCAGCCGGAGGGCGTAGAAGCGGGTGTGCCGGTTCAGGTCGGTGACCAGTTGGAGCAGGCTCTCGACGGGCTTGTGCGGGGCCGGCCCGGTGGCCAGGCTGTCGTCGAAGAACACCACCCCGAACCGGCACGCTTTCATACGGTCGGCCAGCCGCTGCCACTCGGCCGGTCCGCCCAGGCCGGCGACCCGTTGCCGCAACGCCCACAGGTCCTCCCACCCGCCCCGCACCGGCACCACGTCGGCCGTCGGCGGGATGGATCGTTCCCGCAGCCGGGGGTGCGTCGCGTCCGGGTCGCAGTTCCAGAACAGCACCAGGTCGGCCCGCTGCCGCACCTCGCCGAGGGTACACGTCGATTCGCCCACCTGTTGCACGGCGACGACGTGGGCCGGGTCGCCGCCGGGGTCGATGACGGCCCCGAGGCGGTCGGCCAGGGCGATCGCGGTGCGCTGGCCGGCGAGGCTGCGGCCCAGCCCCAGCACCACCGGCCGGCGGGCGACCCGCAGCAGGTCCGCGGCGGCGGCCACCGCCTCGGCCACTGTCACCGGGGTGTCACCGACCCACGCCTCGGGCGGCTGGCCGCCGGCCTGGGCCAGGAACCACGGCTCGGCCAGCCGACAGGCCCGCGCCGCGGCGACCACCCGGCCGCCGGCGGTGGTCACCCGGAGGTCGTCGCAGGCACACCCGCACACCGGGCAGCCGACGGCGTCGTGGGCCGCTGTCATGAGTTCACCGCGGGGGGATGCCGAAGGCCGGGCGGGGTCCGAAACCCGGTCCGGATTCCACCCGGGCTGTTGTATCCGCCGCGCCCGCCGCACCTTTGCGGTGGGCGGCTGCTTGCCGCTATAATCCGGGGCATGAGGATTGTGAACTACCCCCACCCGGCGCTGCGGTCGAAGGTCCGGCCGGTGACGGCCATCGACGCCGAACTGAAGGTCGCGGCCGGCAAGATGCTCGAGCTGATGTACCGGCACGAGGGGCTGGGCCTGGCCGCCACGCAGGTGGCGCTGGACGCCCAACTGCTGGTCATCAACTTCAAGGCCGACGCCGGGCAGAAGGAGCTGGAGGTGGTGGCCATCAACCCGGCCATCGTGGAAACCAAGGGGGTGGTGAAAGACCGCGAGGGGTGCCTGAGCTTCCCCGGGCTGTACCAGGACATCCGCCGGGCGAAGACGGTGAAGGTGCAGTACTACGACCTGGACGGGCGGCTGGTGGAGATGGTGTGCGGCGACCTGGCGGCCCGGGTGTGGCAGCACGAAATCGACCACCTGAACGGCGTCCTATTCATCGACAAGATGGGGCCGCTGGCCCGGCTCACCAGCCGCAAGGACCTGGACACCTTCGTGTACGAGTTCGAGGAGGCCCAGAAGAAGGGCCAGTACCCCGGGCTGGAGCCGAAGCTGTGACCCGGCCGGGCGGCCTAGACGATCTCCACCCCCGCCTCGCCACTCACGATCTCGCCGACCCGCCACGCCGGCACCCCCTCGCCCGCCAGCCGCTTCACGATGCTGTCGGCGAAGTGCGGCCGGCACACCACGCAGAAGCCCAGCCCCATGTTGAACACGGCGTCCATCTCGCCGGGGGCGATGTCGCCGAGGCGTTGCAGCCAGCCGAACACCGGCGGCACCGGCCAGCCCCGCCGCAGCACCGCCCGCCGGCCCGGCGGCAGGATGCGGCCCAGGTTGTCCGGCAGCCCGCCGCCGGTGATGTTGGCCAGCCCGCGGACGACCCGCTTCTTCACCGGGTAATGCCGTAGCACCGCCCGCACCGCGGTCACGTAAATCCGCGTCGGTGACAACAGGGTGTCACCGACCGTCCCGCCCAACTCGGGCACGTGGTCGGTCATCGCCAGGCCGGCCGCCTCGACCACCTTCCGCACCAGGCTGTACCCGTTCGAGTGGATGCCGCTGCTGGCCAGCCCCACCACCGCGTCGCCCGGTTCGATGTGCCGGCCGTCGATGATGCCGCTGCGTTCCACCACCCCGGTGCAGAACCCGGCCAGGTCGAAGTCGCCCGGCTGGTAGAAGTCTGGCAGGATGGCCGTCTCGCCGCCGGCCAGCGCGCACCCGGCCTGGCGGCAGCCCTCGGCGATGCCCGTCACCAGTTGCGTCGTCAGCGCGGTGTCGTCGGCCGGCATGGCGATGTAGTCGAGGAACGTGAGCGGCTCGCCGCCGGTGCAGATCAGGTCGTTCACCGACATGGCCACCAGGTCGATGCCCACCGTGTCGTACTTCCGCACCGCCGCCGCCACCTTCAGCTTCGACCCCACCCCGTCGGTACACGTCACCAGCACCGGGTTCTTGTACCGCCGGCGGAACAGCCCGGCGTCCGGGTCCAGGTCGAACAGCGCGGCGAACCCGCCCGAGCCTTTGCCGCCGGCGCCGCGGAACGGCGGACGAATCACCCGGTGGTCCCAGGTGCGGGCGATGATCGACCCGACGCCGGCCATCGTCTCGGCGTACTTGCCCAGGTCCAGCCCGGCCCGCTTGTAATCCCACGGCTGCGACATGCACCGCTCCCAACGGGGAAAGCCCACGGACGATCGTCCGTGGGCTTTCTATGGCTACCCGCCGCCGGCTACTTGGCGTCCGGGGGGGCGAAGAGGACGTCGGCCTCCTCCGGGTGTCGGAGAACGTACCGGCTGGGGCCGCTGAAGAACAGCAAGAGCTGGTCGGCCGCCTGGTCGGCCAGCCGGGGGGCGGCCGGGCCGATCAGCCGCAGCACGGCCGTCGCGGTCTTGCTGTCGGTCTGAACGTAGGCCGTCACCGTCGGCTCGAAGCTGGCCACCCGGTCGTCGCCGTCGGTGACGGCGCGGGGAAACCGGAGGACGGCGACGGCCTTGAACGGAGTGGTCGGCAGGGCCTTGCCGGGGTTCACCTTGCCGCTGGCGTACCAGATCATCATGTCCGCCGACTTGCCCACCGGCCGCCAGGTCACATCGGTGCCCTTGTCGTCAGCGAAGCGGAACCGGCCGTCGGCCAGGGCGGTGATGGGCAGGCACGGCACGTTCATCCGCCGCCAGGCGGTGGCGCAGCGGTCCGGCCGGACGATCAGCCAGTCGTACACGGCCGGGTGGGCGCGGAACGGCTGCTCGCCCGCCTTGCCGGTCAGGGTGGGCGACTTCATCACCGCCGCCACCACCTGTTGGTACTGCGGGGACACCAAATCCAGCGGGGCGACGGCCGGCCGGGCCGGTTCGGCGCCGAGCGAGGCGGCGAGGAGTAGCACGGACGCGGCAATCCGGGGGAGCGGCATGACACGCCTCGCCGGGGCAATCTGCGGAATCCGAACCCGACCTGGTAACATCGGGCCGGCGGCATCGGCGGGTTGACGGATTCCGGTTGCCCTTGCCGAGCCGGCCGCGGCGGGCGTATCTTGCCAACCCAACCGCACGGAGGCGGGACCATGAAGAAGCTGCTCGTTCTGGTCGGACTGGTGCTGGCCGGCTGCACCAAACCATACCCGCCGGAAACCGCCGCCACGCCGTCGGCCCCGGCCGTCGCCCAACCCCCGGCCACGGCCGAGGGCAAGCTGGACGCCATCCGGGCGGCCATCAAGTCGGGCGGGGTCGCCGCCGCCGGCTACCTGGCCGACGAGAACGCCGAGGTCCGCCGGGCCGCGGTGCTGGCAGTCGGCCTGGTGCCAGAAGGCACCAGCGCGGCCGTGCCGGACGACGACCTGTTCCCCCGGCTGCACGACGCCGATGCGGAAGTGCGGGAGCTGACCGCCTCGGCACTGCGGGGCCGGGGCTTGACCGACGAGCAGGTGCAGCTCGCCCGCCAGCTCGCCAGCCCGGCCGTGGCCGAGCGGCTCAAGCTGCTGGTGGACCTGACCGACAGCGACGGGGTGAAGGACGTGGGGCCGTGGCTGGAGCGGCTGAGCCGCGACCCGGAGCCGGCGGTGCGGCTGGGGGCGGCCCGGCTGGCGGTCGAGTGCCGGGTCGTGTTCGCCGGCTGGCTCGACCGCCTGGCCGACGCCGACCCCGACCCGCTGGTGCGGCAAGGGGCGACGTACTGGCGGGGCCGGGCGAAGGGCGGGCGGTGACGCCGGTCAGGCGTCCGGCAGCAGTTCGTCCCAAGTGGTCACGTCGAGCAGGCGGTCGGCCAGTTCCTCCAACCGGGCGACGTCGGTGACCGCGGCGACGGTCGCCTCGTGCCGCGGGGCCGGCGGCCCGAACCGCTTGCGGCCCAGGCGGAAAATGAGGGACCGGACGAACCGATGTTGGTCCAGCCGCGCGGCGATTTTTTGCCACAGAACCTCCTCGGCCTGTCGGACCTCCTCCATCACACTCGCGTGGTTCGGCGGCTCAGACTGTTGGCAGTGTTGTCCCGTTCGCGCCACCCGCTGGGCCATCAGGACGATTGCCCGTTGGCAAGTGGCGCTCACCTCATCCGCGACCAGTTTCCCGAGAACGTCATAGTCAGCGACTGGCGGTGAGCGGCCGACGTCTCGGCTGAGCCGACATCGTGCCATCAAAGCGGCGAGTGCATTCCGGTGGTATGCCGGGAGGTAGCCGTCCGGCTGGTTCGACGGCTTCTGATCGATTGGCACGATCACACCTCTCTCGGCTACCGAGACAACTTAGAAATCCTAACGAAACCTAGCCGGGGGGCCGTCCGGTGGCGAGCATGAGGGGACACCTGCGGAGGAGCCGCCGTGGCCCGCCCCCTGCTGCCGG
>JAYVUZ010000119.1:0-26071 GCA_043787415.1 Fimbriiglobus sp.
GCCACCGACGGCACGTTGAAACGTGCCCTACAGCAACCCCCGCCCGCCGAGGTCGCAGCGGAGTTCGACGAACGTGTAGAAGTGGACCCGGCCGTGGTCGGTGATGCGGAACACCCCGACGCCGCCGGCCCCGAAACGGCTGGGGGTCGGCGGGCGGACCAGGGTAATGGTGCGGGGCGGACTGGCGGCCGGCGGCATCGGCGGTATTATTGGCGGACCAAGGGGCGGCATGCGAATGCGGTTCACCAAGATGCACGGGCTGGGCAACGACTACGTCTACCTGGACGGGTTCACCCAGAAACTGCCCGCCGACCCGGCCGCGGTGGCCCGGACGGTCAGCGATCGGCATTTCGGCATCGGCTCGGACGGCCTCATCCTGATCCTGCCGAGCGCGGTGGCCGACGCCCGGATGCGGATGTTCAACGCCGACGGCAGCGAGGCCGAGATGTGCGGCAACGGCCTCCGCTGTGTGGCCAAGTACGTCCACGACCACGGCATCGCCCGCAAGCCGACGCTCATGCTGGAAACCGGCCGCGGCGTGCTGACGGTGTCGCTCGAAGTGCGGGCCGGCGTCGCCGAGCGGGTGACGGTGGACATGGGCGAGCCGGTCCTGAAGTCGGCCGACATCCCGACCACGTTACCGGGCGACCCGCCGGTGGACGCTCCGCTGGCCGTCGGCAATGTATCCTACCCGGTCACGGCCGTGTCGATGGGCAACCCGCACGCCGTCACTTTCGTGCCGGACGTGGCGGCCGTCCGACTGGAGGTGATCGGCCCGCTGGTCGAACACCACCCGGCCTTCCCACGGCGGATGAACGCCCACTTCGTCCAGGTGCATTCCCCCACGGAAGCGACGATGCGAACCTGGGAGCGGGGCAGCGGTGTCACCCTGGCCTGCGGCACCGGCGCCTGTGCGGTGTGCGTGGCCGGGGTGCTGACCGGCCGCACCGACCGCAAACTGCTCGCCCACCTGCCCGGCGGCGACCTCGACCTCGAATGGTCGGCGGCCGACAACCACGTGTACATGACCGGGCCGGCCACGGAAGTGTTCACCGGCGACTGGCCGGACGCGGACGTAGGGGCCGCCCGATGAAGATTCGCAACCGCCACCTGGTGCGACTGGCCGGCGGCCTCGGGTCGGTGCTGATCCGCGGGCTGGTCAAGACCCTGCGGGTCGAGTGCCACCCCCTCGGGGACTTGTCGCCGCCGGCCGACAGCGTGCCGGCCGGCCGGCGGCTGGCCCTGGCCCTGTGGCACGACCACCTCATCCTGCCGGCCGTGAGTTGGGGCCAGCCGGGGGTATCGGTGCTGATCAGCAAGCACGCCGACGGGCAAATCCTGGCGTCGCTCATCCGCTCCCTCGGCATGGGGGTGGTGTTCGGCTCGACCAACCGCGGCGGGGTGGAGGCGGTGCGGCAAATCCTCGCCGGCAACGCCGGCTGCCGGCACCTGGCCGTGACGGTGGACGGTCCCCGCGGGCCGCGGCGGGTGGTGCAGCCGGGCATCGTGTACACCGCCAGCCGGTGCGGCATGGAACTGCTGGCCGTCGGCGTCGGCTACCAGAAGGCGTGGCGGGCGAAGAGCTGGGACCGCTTCGCCGTGCCCCGGCCCGGCTGCCGCGCGAAGCTGCTGCTCGGGGCGCCGCTGGCCCTCCCGGCCGACCTCGGCACCGCCGGGCTGGAACAATGCCGGCTGTGGCTCCAGGCGGAACTCGACCGGCTCGACACGGCCGCCCGAATCTGGGCCGAGACGGGCAAGCTGTGCGTGCCCCCGGCAATCCCGGCCCCGGCCGTGGCACCCCGCCGGCGGGTGGCTTGAGTGGTGCGGCACCCGGCTCTGGTGTGGACGGCGTACCTGCTCGCCTGGGTGGCGTGCGGCTGGTTCGGCTGGCAGCGGTTCCATCACGCCCGCCACGAGTTCGACGACCCGAACCGGGCCGACGGCTGTAGCGGGTACGTCCAGATCGACTTCGCCGGCCAGTGGGTGATGGGCCGGCTGTTCGCCGCGGACGGTCGCCACCTGTACCACCGCGACCGCCAGCGTGAACTGGTGCGGCAGGCATTTTCGCCGGCCGATGCCGATGCCCTGATGGGCTGGTTCGTCGGGGAAGACTCGCCGGCCGGCGACGGCATCGGCGGCCCGCTCTACCCGCCGGTCCACGGGCTGCTGTACAGCCCGCTCGCCCGGCTGGACCCACTCGCCGCGTACCGGCTATTCCAGGCGTTGAGCTTCGGGTTTGCCGCGTTCGCCGGGCTGGCCATCAGCCGGGCGACCGGCGGCCGGTTGTGGCTGCCGGTGGCCGTCGTCGGGGTGCTGACGATCCCCGGCGGTCGCGGCGGCTTCGACCTCGGCCAGAACCACATGTTGACGCTGGCGGTGCTGGCCGGCGGCTGGTGGGCGATGGCGGCCGGCCGGTGGACGCTCGGCGGGACGGTATGGGGGCTGCTCGCCCTCAAGCCGACTTGGGCCATCGCCTTCCTGCCGGTGCCGCTGGTCATGGGGCAGTGGCGGGCGTCGGCCGCCATGTGCGGCGCCGCCGGCGGTTTGATCCTAGCCACACTCCCGGCGGTTGGGGTAGCGGGCTGGCTCGACTGGCTGACGGTCGGCCGGCGGGCGTCCGAAGTCTACGCCGTCAACAGCAACTGGGTGAGCTTCAGCCGCGACCTGTTCGGGCTACCCCGCCGGCTGCTGATCGACTTCGCGGTGCCGGAGACCGAGCGGGGCAGCCGGCTGGCCGCCGGCCTCGGCTGGGGCCTGTGGGCCGTCGTCGTGACCGGCACCGCGGTCGTGTACCGCTCCCAGAAAGATCGCCGGCCGGCCGGGCTGGCGGCCGGGTTTCTGCTCCTCGGGGCCTACCTCGGGTGCTACCGGTTCATGTACTACGACGCCGCCCTCGCTGCCTTACCGATCGGGCTGATGCTCGCCGACCGCCGCTGCTGGCGGTGGGTGCCAGTTGGGCTGGCGGCCTGCCTGTACCTGTATGAGAACTGGCTGATCCACTATTCGCCGGAGTTGTGTCTGGCCCGCGGCGGGATCGAACCGCACGGCCACCGACTAATCTCACTCGGTGGCGAACGGCTGGCACTGACCCTAACCACCGGCACGACGACCGACCGCTACGCCGTCGGCTCCACCGCCGGCCGGCTGTTCACCCTCGCCGGCAACTACCGTTACGCCTGGGACACAGCCTTCCTGCTGGCACTGTGGGTATGGGCCGGGTGGCGGCTGCGGTCACGCCCCGCGGAGGGCGTCGAGGGCGGCCCCGATGTCGGCCGCCCGCATCAGCGACTCGCCGACCAACACGGCTGACACCCCGGCCGCCGCCAGGCGGTCGAGGTCGGCCCGCGTGCGGATGCCACTCTCGCTCACCACCGTCACCCCAGCCGGCATCCGCGGCAGTAGTTCGAGTGTGCGGTCGAGTCGGGTCTGGAAGGTCCGGAGGTCGCGGTTGTTGATGCCGATGAGGGTGGCCCCTGCGTCCAGCACGCGCGGCAACTGGTCGGCGTCGTGCAGCTCCACAAGCACATCCAGCCCGAGGGCGATGGCCTCGCGGTGGAGCGTGGACAGGCGGTCGCCGGGCAAGATTTCGGCGATCAGCAGAGCGGCGTCGGCCCCGTCGGCCCGGGCTTCAAGCAACTGCCGACGGTCCAGCACAAAGTCTTTCCGCAGGATCGGCAGCGAAACCGCGGCCCGCACGGCCCGCAGATCGGCCCGGCTACCGTGGAAGAAGTCGGCGTCGGTCAGGACGCTCAGGCACGCGGCCCCGTGCCGCTCGTAGGTGCGAGCGACGGCCACCGGGTCGAAGTCGGGGCGAATGACTCCGGCCGACGGCGACGCTTTCTTCACTTCGGCGATGACGGCCACCTCACCCGGCCGCCGGAGGGCGGCGGCGAACCCACGGCACGGCGGCCGGGTTGCCGCCTGCCGCTCCAACTCCGCGTCAGAGGTTGCGGCCTTCTCGGCAGCCACCTCTTCCCACTTGCGGGCCACGATTTCGTCTAGGATGGTCGGCATCACTGCCATCATACGGCCGCCGGGAGTGACGGATGCTGACGGACGGTTTCGGGCCGGTACTGCGGATGGCCGAGGCGTTCGCCCTGGTGGCGGCGGTCGCCGTGCCGGTCGGCTGGGCCGGGTGGCGGCTCGGTCGTCGGGCGACCCCGCCGCCACTGCCCGTTCCATCGGGCGACGACCCGGTACTGGCGTTCGGCTATCTGCTGGTCTTCTGCGCCTACCTCGTCGGCCAAGCGATACTCGGGCAGTTGGCGGCGGCGACAGGGTTGCCGCAGCGGGCCGCGACCGACCCGGATCACGTCGGGGTGTGGCAAACGCTCGTGGCCCAGACGGGCGCCGCCGGGCTACTCCTCGGGCTGTGGGCCACGTATCGGGCTGCGTTCTCCCGACCGCGCTACTGGCGGTCGGCGCTCGGGGCCGTGGGGCTTGGGGTCGGCGGCTGGTTGATCGTCAGTCCGGTCGTGTACGCGATCCTCGGATTTGCCGACTGGGCCAGTTCGCTCGTCGGCGTGGTCGCCGAAGAACACCCGCTCGTCAAGGTGGTCTCGTCGGCCGACCCCGGCCGGGCGGTCCTGCTGTTCGCCGCCGTGACGGTGGCCATACCCTTCGCCGAGGAGGTGATTTTTCGCGGCCTGCTGCTCGGCTGGTTGATTCGCCGGCCCGGGTGGGCGGCCTTGCCGGTCGGCATCGCCGCGCTACTAGCTATCAGCACCACGGCCGGCACCACACGGCTGATGGCCGTCGGGCTGCTTCTGATACTGCTCGCGGGGCAGGTCACGTTCCGCCGCCGGCCGGCGGTCGCCGCCGTCTGGGCCACATCGACCCTATTCGCCCTGGTCCACGCCAGCGTCTGGCCGACGCCGGTGCCGCTGTTTCTACTCGGTCTAGCCCTCGGGGCGGTGACGGTTCGCAGCGGCGGGGTACTAGCCGGGACCGTGCTGCACGGGCTGTTCAACGCCGTGTCGCTGGTGTACCTCGTTCGCGGCTGACCCGCTCGTACACCGCCCACGTCTCGGCGGCAGCCCGCTCCCAGGTGAACTGGCTGGCGCGTGCGACGCCGCCCGCCGCTGGCTCGCGGTCGGTCGCCAGCCGAAGCATGGCGGCCCGCCAGCCGTCCACGTCGTGCGGGTCGATGAGCGTGGCGTGCCGGCCGCAGACTTCTCGCACCGCCGGGTCGGTGGACGCCAGCACCGCCCCGCCGCAGGCCAACATTTCCGTCGGCGGCATCCCGAAGCCTTCGTAGAAGCTCGGGTAGAGCAGCCCGGCCGCCCCGTTGTACACGGCCGGCAGGTCGGCGGCGGCGACATACCCCAGGTGGATGGCCCCGGCCGGCCCGGCCACCGTGTCGAACAGGTGACGCTCGGCCTCCGCCCGCCAGCCCCACGGCCCGGCCAGCACCAAGGGGCAGTTTCGCCGCACCGCGGCCGGCAATTCGGCGAACGACCGCAGCACGACCCCCAAATTCTTCCGCGGCTCGACGGTGCCGACGCACAGGAAGTACCGGGACGGAAGGCCGAGCTTCTGCACCACCGCCGCCACGTCGGCCGCCGGCAGCGGGCGGAACTGCCGGCCGACGCCGTTCGGGACCGCCGTCACCCGGCCCGGTGACACGCCGAACAGCATTACCACCTCGGCCCGCACCGCCTCGGACGCGGTGATGATGTGCGCCGCCCGCCGCACCCCGTCGGCCAGCCGCCGGCGGTGCTGGCTGACCCGGTCGGCCGGGTGCCATTCGGGGAAGCGGACCACCGACAGGTCGTGGACCGTCACCACCGTCGGCAGGTGGCTGGCGAACGGCAGGAAGTTCGGCTCGTGATACACGTCGAACCCGGCCCGGCGGGTGACGGTGCCGAAGTGGACTTGCAGGGCCGCCCGCCCGGTCGCCTTGACGGCCGACACCGCCAGCGACTTCCACCGCGCCGGCTCACGGCCCCGGCCGGCCGAAATGGTTGCCGACCAGCCACGACCGGGGTACGCCCACACGGCCCCCGGGTGCGACTGGTTCAGCGAGTGGATCAGTTCGGCGACGTGGTGGCCGACGCCGGTCTTCGGCTTGAAGGCAGCCAGAGCGTTCAGCACCACCCGCATCAGCCGCCCCCGAACCGTGCTGCGATCACCTGCGGGACGTGCCGCACGGCCGACCAGACCGGCCGCCAGTTGCCGCGAACCGCCTTCGCCCCGACGGCCGCCGCGGCATACGCCGCCGTCACGGGGTCGCCGTGCCGCAGGGCGGTCAGCAGCCGGTTGCGGTCGTTGTACAGACGGAACACCGGCGACCGGGCGCCGGCCGCCGCCCCGTGGACGTGTCGCACCAGCGCCCGCGGGGCGAACACGCACCCGCCGCCGGCCCGGCGATGCCGCCAGCCGAGTTCGGTGTCTTCGTAGTAGACGAAGTATTCGCCGCGGAACAGCGGCCGGCCCGGTGGCGGGCGTGGGACCAGAAGCGCCGCCCCGCAGCCGGCGAACACCGGCCGGGTTCGCTCGAACCGGCCGTCGTCGGGGCGGCGGAAGCCGTGGTCGGCGCCGCGGCCGTCCCGCAGCAGGGCCATCCCGCCACTATTCACGAGTGTCGGGTCGTGAGCGAACACCAGCTTGGAGGCGACCAACTTGCCCGGGTGGCGGTCACTCACCCGAACGAGTTCGGTCAGCCAGTGCGGGTCCGGCAGGGTGTCGTTGTTGAGCAGCACCAGCCGGGAGCCGTGAGCGTAGCGGGCGGAACGGTTGTTCCCCTCGGCGAAGCCGAGGTTCACCCGCGACTGGACCAGCCGGACGAATGGCACGCCCGCCGTAAGGTCCGCCGACCCGTCGGCCGAGGCATTGTCCAGTAGCACCACCTCGAAGCGGTGACGGGGTAGCGTCTGCCGGGATAAGGCCAGCAGACACCCGGGCAGGTGGGCGGCCCCATTAAAGTTGACGACCAGCACGCTGACCAGGGACGGGTCCACCGGCTCAGGCGGCCCTGACGGCGGACGCCGGCGGGGCCGGCTCGTTCCCGCCGGCCGCCCGCTCGTAGGCGGCGATCACTTCCGGCGGCTTGCCGGCCATGCGGATGTGCCCGTGGTGCAGCCAGACCGCCCGGTTGCACAGCCCGCCGAGTGACGACAGGTCGTGGCTCACCAGCACCATCAGCCGGGCCGTGTGCATCATGGCCCGCATCCGCTCCTTGGCCTTCTTCTGGAATGCCATGTCGCCGGCGGACAGCACCTCGTCGATGAGCAGCACCTCCGGCTCGACGGCCGTGCTGATGGCGAACGCCAGCCGCACCATCATGCCGCTGCTGTAGAACCGCACCGGCATGTCCAGGAACTCGCCCAGCTCGGTGAAGGCGGCGATGTCGTCGATCTTGGCGCGGAGGGTCCGCGGGCTTTCGCCCAGCAGGTAGGCCCGGTACTTGATGTTCTCCCAGCCGTTGGCGTCCGGCTCGAACCCGAGGGCGATGTCGAACAGGCTGCACACCCGGCCCTCGACCAGCCGGGTGCCGGTGGTCGGCGGGTACACCCCGGCCAGCAGCCGCAGCAGGGTGGACTTGCCGGCCCCGTTGTGGCCGATCACCCCGATGCGGTCGCCGTCGGCGGCGTGGAGGTTCAGCCCCGAGAGCGCGTGGACTTGGGTCCGCGGGTTGCGGCTCTCCAGGAACAGTGCCCGGGTGAGGTACTCCTTGAACGTGATCTTCGGCGTCCGCCGGACGCTGAAGGTGAGGCTCACGTTGGTCAGCTCGATCTTGGCCATCGCCTGCGGGGGTGAGTGGGGGAAGGGTCGCCGGGCAACCCCGGTCACAGGTGGAAGATGACGCGCTTCTGGAGCCAGCCGATGACCCCGAACCCGAGGCCGGTGGCCAGCACCGCCAGGACAGCCGCAGTCACGTAGGTGACGCCGTCAGCCGGCACGCCCTCGACCAGCGGCTTGCGGACCAGCTCGATGAACGGGTAGGCCGGGTTCAGCCCGAGCAGCTCGCCCAGGTTCTTCTTTTCGAGCACGTCCCGGGTGTACATGATCGGGGTGAGGAAGAAGAACAGTTGGGCGATCACTTCGATCAGGTGGCTGGTGTCGTGGAAGTAGACGGTGGCGAAGGCCGCCACCGTGGCCAGCCCCCAGCAGAACAGGAACATGAGCGGCACCGCCGGCAGCACCGCCCAGAGCAGGCCGAGCGGCTCGGCCGACCCCCGCAGCAGGCACACCAGCGTCGTGGTGGCTGTCAGCGACAACAGGAAGTGGATGCCGGTGCCCATGACCGTCCGCAGCGGGTAGATGCCGTACGGCAGCGGGCACTGGCGGATGTACGCCTCGTTGTTGATGAGGGCGGTGCAGCCCGCCACCAGCGAGTTCCGCAGGAACTCCCAGGCACACATGCCGGCCAACAGGTAGGCGGCGTAGGCCCGCCACGGGGCCGGATAGCCCTTCACCGTTTCGACGGTCATCGGCAAGATGGTGCTGAACACCAGGCACAGCACGCCGCTCATGGCGATCGGCTGGAGCAGTGACCAGCCGATGCCGAGCACGCTCCGGCGGTAGCGGCTCCGCAGGTCCATGCGGACCAGTGACAGCCAGAAGTGGCGGAACGCCCAGACGGCTCGCAGGTGCGTCATCATCCTTCAGTCTCGTCCTCTTGGCGGCAAACATACCGTCCCGCCGCCCGCCAATCTACCCCAACTCGCGCCAGCGGATTCCGACTACGCCGGTTCTTCCGGCACTTGCGCTTGCGCCATCTGCTTTGGTATTGTAGATTTGACGGCGCAGGCCGAACATCCCGCGCCGAGGAACAGCCGACATGTGGGACCAGGTGATGGAAGGCGACTGCCTAAGCGTGCTGCCGACGCTGCCGGCCGGGGCGGTGGACCTGGCGTTCGCCGACCCGCCGTTCAACATCGGCTACGAGTACGACGTGTACCAGGACTGCCGGGGCAAGGCCGACTACCTGGCCTGGACGGACAAGTGGCTGGCGGCCGTGAAGCGGGTGCTGTCCCCGACGGGCAGCCTGTTCGTGGCCATCGGCGACGAATACGCGGCGGAAATGAAGCTGGCCCTGGAAGCCGGCGGCTTCCACCTGCGGAACTGGATCGTCTGGCACTACACCTTCGGGGTGAGCTGCCAGAAGAAGTTCAGCCGCAGCCACGCCCACATCTTCTATTGTGTGGTGGACCCGAAGCGGTTCACCTTCAACGACCGGCCGGTGCGGGTGCCGTCGGCCCGCCAAACCGCCTACGCCGACCGCCGGGCCAACCCGATGGGTAAACTCCCGGACGACACCTGGGTGCTGCGGCCGCAGGACACGGACGAACACTTCCGCTCGGACGGCGACACCTGGTCCTTCCCCCGCGTGTGCGGCACCTTCCGCGAGCGGACCACCCACCCCTGCCAGATGCCCGAGTCGGTGCTGGAACGCGTCATCCGCGTGTCGAGCAACCCCGACGACTTGGTGTTGGACCCGTTCGCCGGCAGCGGCACCACGCTGGCCGTGGCCAAGCGGCTAGACCGCAAGTTCGTCGGCATCGAGTTGTCGGACAACTACGCCCAGGGGATCAAGGACCGGCTGGCCGGCGTGAAGCCCGACCCGCTGGTGCCGCGGAGCGTGCCGCGGACCCTGACCACGGGCCGGACGAAGGCGGCCGGGCTGAAGCCACGGTGATGGTCTTTGGTTCGTAGCCCGAAGCCGAGCGAGGATAACGTTATCCTCGCTCGCGCTTCGGGCTACGAACCAACAGCCGCTTTAGCCAATTCCAGCGCCTTCGCCAGCGCCGCCGGCAGTTTGGTCGCGTCCTTGCCGCCGGCCTGAGCCAGGTCCGGCTTGCCGCCGCCCTTGCCGCCGACGATCTCGGCCACCGGCCGGATGAGGTCGCCGGCCTTCAGCCCCTTGGCCACCAGGTCGTGCGTCAGGGCGACGATCAGCGGCACCTTGCCGTCGTCCTCCCAGCCGAACACCACCACCGCCGACTTGGCCATCTGGCGGACGCGGTCGATCTGCGTCCGCACCGCCTCGACGCTGCCGCCGGGCAGTTGGCCGATAACCAGCAGCGTGCCGTTGACCGTCGGGGCGTCCGCCAGCAGCTTGTCCACCGCCCCGCCGAGGTCGGCCGCCGCCCCTTTTTTGAGTGCGGCCTGGGCTTTCTTCAGCTCGTCCTGCAACACGGTGATGCGGGCCGGCAGATCGGCCGGCGGGCAGTTGAACCGGCCGCTCAGCTCGTCCAACACAATGAATGCCTGGCGGGCGTGCAAGACGGCCTCCCGGCCGGTGACGGCCGTAAGCCGACGGACGCCTTTCGCCACGCCTTCCTGCGAGACGATTTTGAACAGCCCGATGGGGCCGGTGCGGGCGACGTGGGTGCCGCCGCAGAACTCGACCGAGTCGGCCGGCGTCGCCTCGGAAGGCGTAGTCGGGCCGACCATGACCACCCGCACCGGGTCCGGGTACTTCTCACCGAACACGGCCCGCACGCCGGCGATCTGTTTGGCTTCGGCCAGCGGTAGCGTGATTGCCGTCACCGGGCGGTCCAAAACAACATCTCCGTTCACCAGCACCTCGACCTGTTGCAGTTCGCCGGGGGTGAGCGGCTTGTCGTGGCTGAAGTCGAACCGCGTCTTGTCGCCGTCTACCAGGCTGCCCTTCTGCTCGACGTGGTCGCCCAGCACCTCGCGCAGCGCGAGGTTCAGCAGGTGGGTGGCGGTGTGGTTCCGCTCGGTGTCGTTCCGTGTCGACGCTGCCGCGAGCACCTTCTCGCCCACCACCACCGTCCCCTTTCCGACCACCCCGATGTGCAGCACCGCATCGCCGAGCCGCTTGGTGTCGTGCACCGCAAATGTGAATCGGTCGGGCGAGGCGATGAGGCCACTGTCCCCGACCTGCCCACCTTGCTCGGCATAGAACGGCGTGCGGTCGAGCAGGACGGCCGCCTCCTCACCTTCCACCAGCTCGCCGGCCGTGACCACTTGGTTGTCCCGCACCCACCCGACCACACGGGCCGTAACTGGCCCTCGGCCGTACTTCGGCGAGTCATCGGTCTGCGGCAACTCACCCTGGATGGCAGTGACGACGAACGCCTTCCGGCCCTGCTTGGACACCTCCTCGTGTTCCTTGATGGCCGACTCGAACCCGGGCTGGTCGAAGCGCAGTCCCCGCTCGACGGCCATCTGCACCGTCATGTCGCTCGGGAAGCCGTAGGTGGTCAGCAGGTCGGCAGCCGTTCTGCCATCGAACACCCCGCCCGTCGCCTTGTCGGCGGCCGCGTCGAACAGGCTCAGGCCCCGGGCCACCGTGCGGAAGAAGTCCTTCTCCTCCGCACGCAGCACCTCGGCCGCCTTTGCCCCCCGCTCTCGCAGCTCCGGGAACGCCGTCCCCATCTGCTCGACCAGCGTGGGCACCAGGCTGAAGAGGAACGGTTCGCGGCGGTCGAAGCACCGGTAGCCGTACCGCACCGCCCGGCGGATGACGCTCCGCACCACCGACCCCCGCCCTTTGCCGTCCGGCACCGCTCCGTCCACCAGCGCGAACGTCGCCATCCGCAGGTGGTCGGCGATCACCCGGAAGCCGGTGTCGGTGCGGTCATCCAGCTTGCCGCCGTAGGTCGAGCCGTTCAGGTGGCCGATGGCATCCAGCAGCGGGGTGAACACGTCGGTGTCGTAGTTGCTCGACTTACCCTGTATCACTTTCGTGATCCGCTCGAACCCCATGCCGGTGTCAACGTGCTGGGCCGGCAGCGGGGTGAGCGACTGGTCCTCGTTGCGGTTGAACTGGATGAACACGTTGTTCCAGATTTCCACCACCTGGTCGCTCGACTGGTTGACCAGTGCCGCCCCGGTCTTGCCCGGCGTGCTGTCGTAGTGAATCTCGGTACACGGCCCGCACGGGCCGGTGACGCCCATCTCCCAGAAGTTGTCCTTCTTGTTCCCCAGGTGGATGTGCGTGTCGGGGATGCCGACGGCCTTCCAGAAGCCGGCCGCCTCGTCGTCCCGCGGGATGCCGTTGGCCGGGTCGCCCTCGAACACCGTGACGTGCAGCCGGGTCGGGTCCAGCTTCCACACGTCGGTGAGCAGCTCCCACGCCCAGGCGATGGCATCCTTCTTGAAGTAGTCGCCGAAGCTCCAGTTGCCGAGCATCTCGAAGAACGTGTGGTGGTACGTGTCTTTACCCACGTCGTCCAGGTCGTTGTGCTTGCCGCCGGCCCGGATGCACTTCTGGGTGTTCACCACCCGGGTGTGTTTGGGCTTCTCGGTGCCCAGGAAGTACGGCTTGAACTGGTTCATGCCGGCGTTGGTGAACAGCAGGGTAGGGTCGTCCTGCGGCACCACCGGGCTGCTCGGCACGAACGTGTGGCTGTGCTTCTTGGCGAAGAAGTCGATGAACTGCTGGCGGATGTCGCTCGACGGCACCATGACGGCTACGGCTCCCGGTGGATACCACCAATGACACGGGTTGCCGGCCGAAGTTCAAGACCCGCGCTACAATGGGCGGATGCGACAGCGGACGTGGGTGCGGGCCGGGCTGGTGGTCGTCGGCGGCCTGCTCGTGGCCGGCGGGTTAGTGTTTGTGGCGCTGGTGCCTCCGACCACCGACAGCTTCTACCCGAAGTGCCAGCTCTACCAGACGACCGGCCTGCAGTGCATGGGCTGCGGCCTGACCCGCTCCGCCCACAGCCTGCTCAACGGCCGGCTGGCACAGGCGGTCGCGTACAACCTGTTCACCCCGCTACTCGTCATCTGGCTGGCCTTCGAGGGCGGGCGCCGACTCGTGACCCGCCTCCGCCGGCGACCGGACCCGGGCTGGTGGTTCCGCGCCGAATGGACGCCGTGGCTGCTCGGGGCACTGATGGTGTACATGCTGCTGCGGAACCTGCCGGTGTGGCCGTTCACCTTGCTCGCACCCCACGACTTGGGCGGCTAACGAACCGTCTCAAGTGACGCCTTCAGGGCGTCGGCCGGCAGCACCAGCGTGGCCCGGCCGCCGGTCGGCCGTGTGACCAGCGCAAGCCCGAGAAACGGCGAGCGACACCGCAGTGACACGAACTCGGGCAGTTCCAGCCCGGGGAACGCCGGCAGCTCGTCTACCGCCCCGCGAGCCAGTCCGCCAACTCGGCAGGTGAGCCGAGCGGCGTCCAGCAGCACCACGGCCGACGCCTCGGCCGGCAACCGCCGGCGAATTGTCTGCACGGCCACGTCGTCCTTCGCCGTCTCGCCAGTGTGCAGGGTGTCCACCAGTGCCCGGGCGGTCGGCCAGTCGGCGGCCGTCACCCGCAGCCCTTGCGGCCCGTCCACCCCCAGCCACTGCTGTACCCGCTCGCCGACCAGTCCCTTGATGGTGGTGTGAGCGGCCTGCCTTATCCCCTCGTCAGCGATCCCGGCAGTCGCCCCGCGGATGTCGAAGGTCAGGCCCAGTTGGTCGAACACCCGACCGTCGTGAACCACTGCCTGGTACAACCGGGTGGTGCGGCCGTCCAGCGGCAGGTTCTGCACCGTCGCCGCATGGTCGTGCTGTTTACGCACCGCCCGCAGCCAGTTTGCTGGACTCGCCGGCCGGCACACTTCCAGTGTCGGGCCGGGGGAAAGGCCGGCCGTCGCCCACCCATGTTCGGCGTGGGTGGCCAGCGGGTCGTCGGCCGGCGTCGCCTCGGAGAAGGCCGTCCGCAAACGCTTCGCCAGTTCGACCCCGAACCGCCCGGCGGCGTACGCCGACTGCCCGCCCGGCATGGCGTCGAGCAGGGGCAGCGCAGACGGTTGCTCGCCGGCCAATACCTTCGCCGCCACGGTGTTCGGCCGGATGCCGAACGCCGCCTCCACCGTCACCCCGCTCGGCCCCAGGTTGACCCCGACCGCGAACCCCCGGCCGTCCACCACCGCCTGAATCAGTCCGTCGGCGACGGCCGCCACCTGGGCCGACTGTCGGGCGTCGAGTTTCGGCAACCCGAACGCCCCGCTCCTGAGCAATCCCGGCAGCGCGAACTGAGTGCCGACCAGCAACCCGCCGTAACGAACCTGGACTTCCGGCAGGTTGACGAACAGCCCGAGGTCCGATCCGAGGAAGACATCGGCCGCCTCGCCCATGCCATCGAAGGTGAGCGGTTTCGGGTCGGCGGTCAGTCGCTCCGCCGTCGGCTCGTGCGGGGTGGCGACGACGAACCCGGGGCGGTCGAGCAGGTGGAGTTGCCGGCCGGTGGCCTGTAGCGCGGCCCGGCAGCGGTCCTGGTGACGGGTTGGCAGATATGCCGCCCAGGTGACGCCGTCCGCCGTCGGCAGCACCGCCAGGTAGCCGCAACGGGTCACGTCCAGGGCGAACAAGTCACAGCCGTCCGGCTTCAGCCATTGGTTCAGCGTTGCGGCAGCCTCCGCGGCCTTGTGCGGGGCCGCGGCGTTCGTCAGTTCAAGAAGTTGGCTGCGGACATGGCTCAATTCCCGCACCTGCACGACGGCTAGCGCGTCGGCCGGCACCGGCAGCGGTTCGGCGGCAAGGGCGAGAGCCAACGCGAAGGTGAGCATGGGCCGCAAGATACCCGGCCGCCGGCGGCGGCGTCAGCCCGACTTGGCCGGCTCGTCGTCCTCGTGCGTCTCCAGCCGCAGCGGCTGCCAGACGTGCGGCCGGGCCAGCGGCTCGATGTGCAGCTTGATGGTGCCGCCTTGGAACACCTTCACCGCCCCGCTCGACTGGCTGACGCAGAACGCCACCGCCTTCGTGTGGTGGCTGATGCCGGCCGCCGCCATGTGCCGGCTGCCCAGCCCCTTGGACAGATTCAGCCCGTCGGTCGGCGTGTCCAGGTAGATGCAGGCGGCCTCGGCGATGCCGTCCCGGCCGACCAGAATGGCCCCGTCGAGTTTGGCGATCTCCTTGATCTGCTCCCGCACCGACTTGTCCCGGATGTCCCGCTCGGCCTTGGTGTAGCCGCGGAACGGGTTGAAGTTGCGGAAGCTCGACATCTTCAGCACCCGCCGGGT
Organism: Fimbriiglobus sp.; assembly: GCA_043787415.1. GTDB lineage: Bacteria > Planctomycetota > Planctomycetia > Gemmatales > Gemmataceae > JAXMAZ01. The sequence continues at coordinate 14,932 of JAYVUZ010000119.1, forward strand.
GTCGCCGACGACGATGATGGTGCCGACCGGCTGGCCCTCCCGCCCCTCCCGGCCGATCTCGGCGGCCAACTCGCTGGCACTCCGTAGCACGTCCAACGGCACCCCGGGGCCGAGCACCCGGAGGTCACGGGGCGTGAGCTTTTCCAGGTGTTCGCCGAGGTGCAGCACGCTCAGCGAGTCGATCGGCTCCGGGGCGTCCTCGGTCGAGGTGATGCCGTTGTACAGCACCACCACGTTGGCCCCGGCCTTCAACTGCTCGGTGGCCACCGCCTTGAGCAGGGCGTTGGACATCCGCTCCTGGGTGGGCACCGGGTTGGGGTCGAGGTCGATCACCTGCCAGTCGGGGTTGTCGCGGAGGCTTTTCGTCAGGTTGGGGTTCTCGGCCGCCACGAACAGGGTGCAGCCGACCAGCATCCGCCCGACCTCCTCCCAGTCGAGGGTGGTCTCGGTGAGCAGCAGGACGGCGTCGGCCGGCAACCCCTTCACGAGGTCGCGGGCGGCCTGCACGAGTTGCATGGTCTGGAGCGGTAGGCTCATAGGCGACTGTGTGTCCGGCCTTGGTTGCCACACTGTAGACCCGGCCGCCGGCCGGGCCACCCGTTTCCCGACATTTCCCCGCGGGTTTGTCCGTCTTGACGGCCGACGCCTGACCGGGGATCATGCGGCCAACTGCCCGAGGGTCGCCCGTGGCCATGATGACATCCCCGCCCGCCGCCCCCGAGCCGCCGGCCCGGCCGTCGCCCGGGGCGCTACTGCGAAAGCTGCCGGGGGCCGGTGCGGTCATCGACCGGCTCCGCCGCAACGCCCCGGTACTGTCCGAGGGCGAGGTGGCCCAGTACCACGCCACCGGCTACCTCATCTTCGACCCCGGCGTGCCCGCCGCGACCATCGACCGGGCGGCCGCCGACATGCTGGCCATGCCCGGCATCAAGGGGGCAACGCACCACGGCACCCGGGTGTTCAACGCCTGGAAGGACAGCCGGGCGATCCGCGGCATCGCCTTCGCCCCGCGGGTGCGACGCATTTTGCGGCAACTGTACGCCCGCCCGCCGCGGCCGTTCCAGACGCTCAACTTCCCCATCGGCACCGAGCAGAAGGTGCATTCGGACGTGATCCACTTCGACAGCGACCCGCCGACGTACATGTGCGGGGTGTGGGTGGCACTGGAGGACATCGACGAGGGCAACGGGGCGCTTGTGTACTACCCCGGCAGCCACAAGCTGCCGGTGGTGCGGATGGAGGACTTCGCCCCCGGCCCCGGCGTGGAATACTACCCGCAGTACGAGGCCCACATGGAGCGGTTGGTCCGGGAGAAGAAGCTGCAACCGGCCCGTGCCGTCATCAAGAAGGGGCAGGCCCTCATCTGGGCGAGTAACCTGCTGCACGGCGGCGGCGGCCACCCGGACAAGCACCGCACCCGCATGAGCCAGGTGACGCACTACTACTTCGACGGCTGCCAGTACTTCATGCCCTTAGAGAGCTACGGCGGCTACCGCCACCTGAAGCTCGACGACTGGGTGAAGTAGAATGCCGCAGGAGAACACAGATGCCGCTGCTCGACCACTTCCACAAGCCGTGGCGTGACGAGGCGCCGTGGGAATGCGTGGCCCTGATGTGGGCGGCGAAGCTCACGGGGTGGTTGAATCACACCCTGCCGGCCGGCGAATACCGGGCGTTCGCCAACGTCCACCTGGGGCCGCGGGTCGCGGCCGACGTGGCCGAGGTCGGCCGGGGCCGCCCCGCCGAGGCGAACGGCAGCCACGCCGGAACTGCGACGCTGGCCCCGCCGCCGCCCGCGGTCGCCACCATCCCGGGGCTGTTGGCCGAGGAGGCGGAGGTGCAGATCAGCACCACCTACCGCAGCTTCCGCCTGCTCGGGGTGATCGAGCTGGTCAGCCCGGGCAACAAGAAAGAGGCGGACGAGCGGGAGGCGTTCGTGGCCAAATGCACCGCCTACCTCCGGCAGGGGGTCGGGCTGGTGGTGGTGGACGTGGTGACGGAGCGGCTGGTCAACCTGCACAACGAGCTGATGGCCCGGATCGGCGGGGCCAGCCCGCCGCTGCTGCCGCACAAACAGCCGACCTATGTCGCCAGCTACCTGCCGGTTCGCCGGGACGGGAGGAGCGAGATCGATGTGTGGCCGTATCCCACGGCCGTCGGGCAGGTGCTGCCGGACGCCCCCCTCGGCCTCCGCAAAGGCCCCGTGCTCCGCCTAGACCTGGAGGGGACGTACATGGACGCCCTCGCCGACATGGGCATCGGTTAAGCCCCCTCCACCTGCACCAGGTTGTCGAAGAACGTGGCCCCGCCGCCCAGGTCCGTGACCACCGTGCTGGTGGTGGCGTTGCAGTTCTCGCCGTCTTCGGTGTACCGACCCCACCACAGCCCGAAGGTGGCACACGTGCCGGCCGGCAGCGTCTCGCCGACCCGGGCCGTCGCCCGGAACCGGCCACGAGCGTTGAACACGCTGACCACCTGGCCGTCCACGATGCCCCGGGCGGCGGCGTCAGTCGGGTGTAGTTCCAGCGTCGGCTCGCCGGCCTCGCGGCGCTGCGGGGCCATGTTCACGAAGCTGCTGTTGAGGAACGTCGGCGACGGCGGGCTGACCATCTGGAGCGGGTACAGTTCCGCCAGGTCGGGCCGGGTCTGCGGGTCTTCGTGTGGCGGGGTGTAGGTGGGCAGCGGGTCGCGGCCGGCGGCGGCCTCGCTCGTCGAGTACAAGTGGCACTTGCCGTCGGGGTGGCCGAAGTCGCCCGCGGCGAACGGGGCGTAGTCGGCCGGCAGGTTCAGCCGCACCGCCCCGTTCGCGTCCAGCCGCTCGTAGGTGATGCCGGCGAAGGCCGACGGCTCGGGGAACCGCTTCGGCCCGGCCCCGCCGCCCTCCAGGCACCCCCGCACCAGCGCCTCGTCGGGCGGGAACAGGGCCGGGTCGTACCCCATCTCGGCGGCCAGCAGCCGGAACAGGTCGGTGTTCGACTTGCACTCGCCCGGCGGCTCGATGGCCTTGTGGTTGAGCTGGACGTACAGGTGCCCGTAGGCCCCGTGCAGGTCGAGGTGTTCGAGCTGACTCGTCGCCGGCAGGACGATGTCGGCGTAGTCGGCGGTGTCCGTCTGGAACAGGTCGTGGACCACCGTGAACAGGTCGTCCCGCTTCAACCCCCGCTTCACCTTGCCGTTGTCCGGGCAGACCGCCGCCGGGTTCGAGTTGTACACGAACAGGACGTCCACCGGCGGGCCGGGCAGTTCCCCCGCAAGCGCCTCGGCGAGCTGCACCATGTTCACGGTGCGGGTGCCGGGGCGGATCAGGTCCGGGCGCTCGAGGAACGGGCCGTTGAACGGGGCGAACCGGCTGGTGCTGAGCAGTGCCCCGCCGCCAGGGTGCCGCCAGTCGCCGGTGACGGCCGGCAGGCAGGCGACGGCCCGCACGGCCATGCCGCCGCCGCCGTGCCGCTGGAGGCCGTAGTTCAGCCGCACCAGCGCCGGCCCGCCGAACAGCTCGCGGCTTCGGCCGTATTCCGATGCGAATCGCTCCACGTCGGCCACCGGCAGGCCCGTGATGGTTGCCACCCGCGTCGGTGGGAACTCGGCGGCGCGCCCCTTCAACGCCTCGCCGCCGACGCAGTAGCGGTCGAGGTAGTCCTGGTCGTGCAGGCCGTCGCGGAAGAGGACGTGCAGCACCCCGAGGGCCAGGGCCGCGTCCGTCCCGGGGCGGATGGGCAGCCACCAGTCACAGCCGGCGGCAGTGCGGCTGCGGTGCGGGTCGATGCAGACTTGCTTCGCCCCCCGCTTCTTGGCCTGGTGGCACACCGCCCAGAAGTGCGAGTTCGTGACCTTCGTGTTCGACCCCCAGTGCACGATGTAGCGGGCGTGGACGGCCGCCTCCGGGTCGATGGCCGCCCGGGTGCCGAGCGTGATGTCGCACCCCGCCTCGCCGGCCGACGAGCAGATGGTGCGGTCCAGCTCGCTCGCCCCGAACAGACGGAAGAACCGCCGGTCCAGGCTGGCGTACATCAGCTTGCCCATCGTCCCGGCGTAGCTGTATGGCAGCACCGCCTGCGGCCCGTAAGGGCCGGCAGCAACAGCCCGCAGCCGGTCGCCGATCTCCCGAGCCGCCCAGTCCCAGGAACACCGCTCGAACCGGCCGCTGCCCTTCGGCCCGACCCGCCGCAGCGGGTGCAACAGCCGCTCCGGGTGGTACACGCGGTCCAGGTAGTTGCTCACCTTCGGGCACAGAAACCCTTTGGTGAACGGGTGGTCCGTGTCGCCGCGAAAGCCGATTGCCCGCCCGGCCTCGTCCACGGTGGTGACGAGGCCGCAGGTGTCCGGGCAGTCGTGCGGACACACCCCACGAACGGTGCGGAGCGAGACGCCCATGAAAAATTCCCTCCGGTTGCACGGCCCGACTCTGGCTATTGTGACGAAAAACCCGACACCCGGCTTGCGTGCCGGCCGGTTGCGTCCCAAGTATAAGGTCGTGCCCGCACGGGCGGGCGGCGCCTATGGGTCGTTCATGCCCCCGCCGGCCAATGCGAGCGAATTCCTCGACGTCGTCCGCAAGAGCGGGCTGGTGCCGAAGGAACGCATCGGTCTGGCCGCCGGCGACGCCAGCACGGACCAGATCGCCGCCCGGCTCATCCGCGACGGCCTGATCACCAAGTTCCAGGCCAAGCAACTGAAGGCCGGGCGGTACCGGCGGTTCGAGGTCGCCGGCAAGTACCGGCTGTTGGAGCTGCTCGGGGTCGGCGGCATGGGCGCCGTCTACCTGTGCGAACACACGCTCATGCGGCGGCTGGTGGCGGTCAAGGTGCTGCCGGCCGAGAAGCTGAAAGACCCCTCGACACTCGAACGATTCCACCGCGAGGCCCGGGCCGTCGCCGCCCTCGACGACCCGAACATCGTCCGCGCCTACGACATCGACAAGCACGACGGGCTGCACTTCCTGGTCATGGAGTATGTGGACGGGGCCAGCTTGCAAGAACTGGTGGCCCGGCACGGCCCGCTCGACCCGATGCGGGCGGCCCATTACACGTCTCAGTCCGCCCTCGGCCTCCAGCACGCTCATGAACTGGGCATGGTCCACCGGGACATCAAGCCCGGCAACCTGCTCATCGACCGCACCGGCACCGTCAAGCTGCTGGACATGGGGCTGGCCCGGTTCTTCGCCGAGACCAACGACAACGTCACCGAGCGGTACGACCCGGACAGTGTGCTGGGCACCGCGGACTACCTGGCCCCGGAACAGGCCTTGAGCAACGTGGTGGACATCCGGGCCGACCTGTACGCCCTCGGCGGCACGCTGTACTACATGCTCACCGGATCGTCCCCGTACCCGAAGGGCACCGTCGCCGAAAAGCTGGTCGCCCACCAGACCCGGGAGCCGGCGCCGGTCGAGCAGTTCCGCCAGGACGTGCCCGCCGAACTCCTGGCCGTCCTGCGGCGGCTGATGAAGAAGAAGCCGGAGGACCGATACTCGACCCCGGCCGAGGTCGTGGGGGCGCTGTCCCGGTGGACCAGCCACCCCATCCCCGCGCCGCCGGCCCACGAGATGCCCGACCTGTGCCCGCTGGTGCTGGCCCGTAGCGGTCACGCGGCCGACAAGCCGCGGCTGGCCGCCAGCCGACAGGCGGCGGTGGCGGCCGGGCGGAGTAGCAACGTCGCCCCGGCCCGAAACCCAGTCGTCTCGGCCGAAGACACCCCGGCCAGCCAGATGCCGACCGGCCGGCCGGTGGACACGGCCGCCCTGCCGGCCCGGCCGGTCGGCATCGACCGGATGAGCGAGTCGGCGGTCGAACTGCTCAACCCTTCGACCGGACGGACCGTCGGCCCGGCCACCTCGTCACCGGCCGCCGGCCGCCCGCCGCGGTTCTACCTGGCACTCGGGGCGGCGGCCGGGTTCGCCGCGGCGACCCTGCTGGGCGGCGTCGGCTGGCTGCTCCTGCGTTCCTAACCGCCGTATACTGTCGACAACCGACGGCCACCGCCGCCGGGCGACGGAACGCCCCCATGCCCGCTCCGGCAACCGCCGACGACCTGCTCGACGTCCTCCGCAAGAGCGGCGTGACAGACGAGCCGAAACTCGCCGCCTTCCTCAAGACGCTGCCGAACCCGCCGACCGACGCCGCCGGCATGACCGCCGCCCTGGTCGCCGGCGGCCTCGTCACGCGGTTCCAGGCCGACCACCTGAAAGCCGGCAAGTGGAAGCGGTTCTTCATCGGCAAGTACAAGGTGCTGGAGCGGCTCGGGGTCGGCGGCATGGCGCAGGTGTTCCTGTGCGAGCACCGGGTGATGCGACGGCGGGTGGCGGTGAAGGTGCTGCCGGCGGCCAGGGCGGCCGAGCCGCAGGCGCTGGAGCGTTTCTACCGGGAGGCTCGTGCGGTCGCCGCCGTGGACCACCCCAACTTGGTCCGGGCGTTCGACATCGACCAGGACGAGGGGCTGCACTTCCTGGTCATGGAGTACGTGGACGGCACCAACCTGCACGACTTGGTGGCCAAGTTCGGCCCGCTGGCCCCGGTGCGGGCGGCCGGGTACGTCCGGCAGGCGGCCGTCGGCCTCCAGCACGCCCACGAGATGGGGCTGGTCCACCGCGACATCAAGCCCGGCAACCTGCTCGTGGACCGCTCCGGGACGGTCAAAATCCTCGACCTCGGGCTGGCCCGGTTCTTCCGCGACACCGGCGACCAGCTCACCAAGAAGTACGACGAGAGCGTGCTCGGCACGGCCGACTTCCTGGCCCCGGAGCAGGCCATCGACAGTTCGGCGGCCGACATCCGGGCCGACCTGTACGCCCTCGGCGGCACGCTCTACTTCCTGCTCACCGGCCGGCCCCCGTTCCCCGAAGGCAACGCCGCCCAGAAGCTGATGGCCCACCAGCTCCGGGAGCCGACGCCGCTGGAGGCACTCGCCCCGCACGCTCCGGCCGAGTTGGTGGCGGTGGTCAAGAAGCTCATGCGGAAGGGCGCTCACGAGCGGTATCAGACGCCGGCCGAGCTGGCGGCGGCGCTGGCCCCGTGGTCGGACATCGCGGTGCCGCCGCCGGCCGAGAACGAGCTGCCGCAACTGTCCCCGGCGTCCACATCCGTACCGGCCCTGGCGTCGTCCGACGCCCTCCGGCGGTTCGCCGCCACCGACCGCCCGGCCCGGCCGACCCCGCCGGCGATCACGGCCACTACCGTCCAGCCGAACCCGCTGCTAGGGGCGCCGCTCACCCCGCAAGCGGCGGCCGTGGTGGCAAAGACAGAAGTGTGGACCGGGCTGACCGACCCGCCCCTGGCCCCCGCCCCGCCGGACTCGCTGGTGACGCTAACCGTGCCCGTGCCGCCGCGGCGGTGGTGGGTGTGGGTACTCGGCGGAGTACTGATCGTTGCTCTGTCCGCAGGCATGGCTGCGCTGAGCGTACTTCTGGTTCCGCCGCGCTAGCGGGTCGGGCTGACGCCACTCACCACCAGCCCCAGACTCAGCGTCGTCTTCACGCCGTCGGCCTCGGCCGGCCGCTTCACCAGCAGCACTCTTAGCCCGCCCCCCTTCTCCACCACTTTCGGCGTCTCACCCGCCCCGCCAGCCGGTGCCAGCAGCATCACCGCCGGGTGGTCAGCCCCGGTCGCCTTGCGGCTCAATGCCAGCAGCGCGGGCTGATCGACCCGGGCCGGCGAGTCGTCGGCGGAAGCCGGCGACAACAGCAGGAACTCGGGGTGCGGGCTGGTGCCGGCGTGGTCGCCGACCTCCGGCTGGACGGCGAACCGCAAGGTGTACACGCCGGCCGCGATCCGCTGCTTGCGGAAGTCGGTGAACGGTCGGTGCAGCCTCACCGCACCGACCAGGGTGCCCGGCGGAATCTCGCGGTAGCCGACCCCGTCGGCCAGCACCTCGGCCGATGCCTCCAAAGGTAGTGTCGTGCAGAGCCAGACGTTGAGCACGTCACCGTCGGCGTCGCCCAACACAACCGCTTTGTGATCGAGCGTGGCCCGAACGTCGGCGGACAAGTCGGCCGGCGGGTCTTTCTCGGTCGCCGTCAGGCGATCCGGCGGGGCGGCCAACGCGAGGGTGAGGTACAGCCCGGCGAGCATGACGGCCTCCAGCGGCGGGGGGTCGGTGTGGACGCGGCCCGCCGCCGGCGCGCGGAGGACGGCGGCATGACCGGCCGGGGTGAGAACTGCCCGGGTCAGGTCGAGGGTGCGAGTCTCGCCCCGGCCGACCCAGGCCAACAGGTCGGCGACGGTCTGCCGGCTGACCCGGTTCCGCCGGCCGCCGAGAGCCAGCCGGCGGAGGAGCGGCCGCCGCCGGCCGGCCAGGTCGGCCAGGTCGGCGGCCCACCGCTCCCCGCCGATGCCGAGATCGTTGTTCGACAGGTCGAGGTCGATCAGACGTTCGGACAGCCGGCCGGCCAGCACCGCCCGTAGGCCTGCCGCCCCGACCCGGTGGCCGGCCAGGTCGAGCCGCTCCAGGTGCGGGAAGTGGACCGACCGGGCCAGTTGCTCGACCCCGTGGGCGTGGAGCGAGTCCACGTCCGGCTGCTCGTTGTTGCGGAGTGCCAGAGTCCGCAGGTTCGGCAGCGTGCGGACGCCCGCCAGGGCAACCATGCCGTCGTCGGCCGTCGGGTAGCCGAGCGGGTTGCCGGAAAGGCCCAGGGCCGTCAGTTGCCGGGCCACCGGCGAGCCGGTGAGCTGCGGCAGGTCGTCGGCCACCAGCCGATTGTGGCCGATGTCCAGGGACCGCAGTGCCGTCAGCCGGGCGTCGCGCAGCAGCCGCCCGAGCCGGCCGTGTAGGGCTACACTGTTGCCGTACAAGTTGAGGTCCACCACCTGAGCCAGCCCGGGGAGCCGGGCGACGGCGGGCAGGTGGATGTCGGCGTTCCGCACCCGCACCGATCGCACCAGCGTGCGGTCGAACAGCCGGCCGGCGGCCGCCAGCAGCCACTCGCCCGTGCCGTCCCACCGCTCGACGAACCCGCGGACGAAGCCCTGCGCCCCGCGGATGCCGGGCAGTTTCCAGCGGTCGCGGTTGCTGACCAGCAGCGCGGCGTCACGGTCGAACAGTGCCACCCGGCGGGTGGCGTCGGCCGGCAGACGGGCCAGTGCCACCTGCACGCGGATGAACTCGGCCCGCTCCGGGTCGCCGTGGTCGTCGCACCAGTCGGCGAACACCAGCCGCGGCAGGTCGTCGGCTGGGTTCGCTAGCACGGCAGCGTACAGGCTGTCCCGCTCCGTCACGACACCGCCTCCGGGAACCGGGCCTGCAACTCGCCCCACAGCTTACCCTTCACCCGGGTGTTGCCCTCTTGGATACTCAGCTCCTTGAGCCGGATGAGGCTCGTAGACCGGACTAACGCCCTGACGGCGTCGTTGTCTAGTTCGTTGCGGCTTAGGTCGAGGGCCACCAGTCGGCGGGCCTCCCGCATCCCACACAGGTGTTCCACCATGCGGGTGGTGATGGCCGGCCGGTAGACGAAGTCAACCAGCCCGAGGCCGAGCGCGTCGTCGCGGTCGTGGCCGAGGTGTTCTTCCCGGCCGCTCAGGTCGAGGCGGCTGACGTATTCCGTCACCGGGCTGCGGAGGAGGGTTTCGACCTGGGCGGGGTCGGCGATCCGGCCGGAGGCGACGAACAGGGCGGTCGCCCCGTACCAGTGCGGGTTATCCCGGCAGGCAAGCAGCCGGAACGCGTCCGGGTGGGACAGCGCGTCCGCCGGCAGGACGATCGTGGGATCGGTCAGAAAGCCGTGGTGAGCGCCCACGACGGTCGGGATGCCGGCATCCGTCCATCGGACCTCTTCGGGGTCCGGGACGGTCGTGCCTCGGGCGGCCTGACACTCGTGGCGGATGTGTGCGGCCCACTCGTGTTCGTCGCGATCGTCCAGCCAGTCGGCAAACACCAGCCGCGGCAGGTCGCTGCCCGGTTCGGCGAAGATGGCCTTCAGGAACGGCTCGCGGTCCAACATCACACCAGTTTACAGCAGCCCGGCCCGTTCCTCGAAGCCGAACAAGCCGTTGAAGTTTTGCTCTGTCACCCCGCCGGCTTCGCCATTTGAAGCCGCGACAGTCGAGCGCCCGCCAATCGTGACCAATGCGTGACACCGGCAGGGACCAGCCGGAGCGACGCTTCGCAAGCGGTGGAGCAACTGGTTCATCGTGGAGAGCGGCCGGGACGCCGGCAAAATGAAGGCGCGGTTCGTGACGATCGGTGTCGGCTGTTGCCATACTATCGATGAACCGCTCCGGAAGTTCCACAACAACCGGCACTGGGGCATTGTCGGCATCCGCGACCCTCGCAAAGGCCCGTTGGACCGGCCGGCAACCGACTGGTTCGGCGACTATCTCGGCGACCTGGCGGGCCTGGGCACTTCAGCCCACTACTCACACGAGGTTCGGTCCCGCTGCTGAATGCCGGCCAGCGGCGTCAGGCCCGCCGCGCCGTCCGGCTGACCGAGCTACGCAAGCTGCTGAACGCGGCCGAGTGTCACCCGCTCGCCGCCAAACTGGCGAACACCGGCGGCCGGCTGAAACTGGACAGCACCCGGGCGGTTCGCCGGAAGGCGGTCAGCCTGTCTGGCGCTACTTGGGTAGAGCTGCTGCTGGCCACGAGCAGCGGCTGATCGACCGCACGGCGCTTCTGACCGGACCGCGTCGCGGCGAGCTGTCACGACTGAAGGTGTCGGACGCTTTCCTTGACGGCGTTCATCCCGCTCGTTCCCCAGCTTCGCGGCCGATCCCCGCTGGCGGGTTACGGACACTGGGCGAGCGATATCCGACTGACGGCTCACCGTGCTGTGTGCTGGCAACCTGGGCCGACTGCACCAGGCCCAGATGCGGCACGCCGACACCCCTTACCGTAGCGCCAACAGGGCGCCCGCGACCTTCCACAGCTTGCGGCGGACGGTCAACGGCCTGCTCTAACGGGCTGGGTGACGAAGTCGGCGCGGCATCGGTGGCACAGATACACCGCCTGGGGTGTGACGGGCCAGAAGTATCACGACACCAGCCACACCACCGTACAGGAGTTCCGGTTGCTGACGAAATTCGTGGCTGCCACCGCCCGCCAAGCGGACACTTAGAAATCCTAACGAAACCTAGCCGGGGGGCCGTCCGGTGGCGAGCATGAGGGGACACCTGCGGAGGAGCCGCCGTGGCCCGCCCCCTGCTGCCGG
>JAYVUZ010000120.1:0-19207 GCA_043787415.1 Fimbriiglobus sp.
GAATCTCCCTCGCTAGCGCGTCGGGCTGCGATCAGTCGGCCCAAGCGATCCACAGGCTTCTGCATTAATTAGGCAGCCGTCAGAATCTTTCACGGCAGACCTTGCCTTTCTCGTTTTCTTCACGGATGCTGTTGTATATCTATTGACGGCTCCGTTACCGCGCGTGCGGCCGGTGCTGCCGCCCTTCCGGAGTGCGACCCGATGCGTGGGCTGCTTTGTGCGTGTGCCGTCGGCTTGCTGGCGGTGGTCGGGTGCGGCGGGGCCGACCCGTTCAACAAGCAGCCGCTCACCGGTAGCGTGACCGTCAAAGGCAAGCTTCTTCCCTACGGCCAAATCTTCTTCGAACCGGCCGAGGGCCAGAAGTTCGCAACCAACGCAACAATCAACGACGGCAAGTTCGTGTTGACGAAAGAAACCGGCCTGTCGCCGGGCAAGTACAGCTACCGCCTCATGGCCTTGGACCGCGAGGAGAAGACCCTCTCGCCGGCCGAGGCCGCCACCTCCGACCCGGGCGCCGGCAAGGGCAAGATTGCCGGCCCGTCGGTCGTCATCGCCGAGAAGGACAAGGCCGGCGAGGTAACCATCAAGGCCGGGGCCGATAACAAGCTGGACATCACCATCCCGTAACGGGCGGGCTGGGGTCGGTCGCGTCAGTCGTTCTCCCGTTTTTTCATCATCTGTGAGGGAGTTATGCGCAAGCGTTCCGGTTTCACGCTCATCGAGCTGTTGGTGGTGATCGCCATCATTGCCATCCTCATCGGCCTGCTCCTGCCCGCCGTACAGAAGGTGAGAGAGGCGGCCGCCCGCAGCCAGTGCCAGAACAACCTCAAGCAGTTGTCGCTCGGGGCGATGAACTACGAGAGTGCCTACCAGACCCTGCCCCCGGGCGACACCCGCGGCGGCAGCTTCGGCACCTGGGCCGTCCCCATGCTGCCATACATCGAGCAAGAGGCCGTCTTCCGACTTTACTCCAACTTCAACGAGAACAACGTCCCGAGCGCCGGTGGCGCGAACTACCAGACGTACCTGCCGACGGCCACCCCGCCGGTCACCAACGGCGGGCCGACCGGCGTGACGGGTGTTACGAACTCCCAGATCAAGACGATGACCTGTCCGTCCGACCCCCGCGGCTCGCAGCCGACTACGACCAACTTCTCGACGACGATCAACCTGACCCGCCACAACTATGGGGCGAACTTTGGGAACACGGTCCGCCGGCAGCTCAACGTCAACAGCGACCTGACCCCGTGCTCGACTACGTCGTGTGCCGCGATGTTCGCCGGGGCGCCGTTCCGGCCGTCGCTCAACAACGGGGCGGCCACCGGGGTCCAGCCGGTCGGCCTGCTCGCCATCGCCGACGGGACCAGCAACACTCTCATGTTCATGGAAATGAAGACGGGTGGCAACAGCCCGAACGCCGACCTCCGCGGCGTCGTCTGGTGGGGGCCGTCGAGTGCCTTGAACACCTTTTACCAACCGAACACGACATCCAAAGACCAGTTTCAGTTTGCCACACTCATCAACGACGAGTCGACGACCGCCACCCCGCCGTACCCGACGAACAACATGCCGGGCATCGGGGCCGGGTCGCTGTACACCGCCCTGGCCAGCCGCAGCTACCACACCGGCGGGGTGAGCTCCAGCTTCTGCGACGGCAGCGTCCGGTTCGTGACCAACAACGTGGACCTGCTGACCTGGCGGGCGCTCGGGTCGAGCCAGGGTGGCGAGGTGGCGACCCTGCCGTGACAGCCGGCCGGGCGATGTTCCGTGTGCGACGCCCACCGACTACGGTGGGCGTTTTGCGTTCAGTAGGCGTGCTTCTGCGGGTTGAACAGCATCCGCCAGGCAGTCAGGGCCATGATCCGCAGGTCGAACCACGGGTTCCAGTGGGTGATGTAATACAGGTCGTACTGCACCCGCTTCCGCAGCGACGAGTTGCCCCGCCAGCCGTTCACCTGTGCCCACCCGGTCATACCGCACTTGACCGCGTGCCGGGCCATGTAGTTCGGGATGCTCTTCTTGAACTGGTCCACGAACACCGGCCGCTCCGGCCGCGGGCCGACCAGGCTCATGTCGCCCCGCAGCACGTTGAACAGTTGCGGCAACTCGTCCAGGTTGGTGGCCCGCAGGAAGCCGCCGCCGGGCGTCCGCCGGGGGTCGTTGGCCGCGGTCATTTGGGCACCCCCCTGCTCCGCGTCGCACCACATGGTGCGGAACTTGAGCATCCCGAACCGCCGGCCGTTGAGCGAACACCGCTCCTGCCGGTACAGCACCGGCCCGGGACTGGTCAGCCGCACCAGCCCGGCCACCGCCAGCATGACCGGGGACAGCAGCACGATGGCCACGGCCGACAGGGCGATGTCCATCACCCGCTTCACCCCGACGTTCACCCCGTGGTGCGGGCTTTCCCGCAGGCCGATCAGGGTCAGCCCGTGTAGCGTGCTGGTCGTCAGCGCCTGAGCCGACAGAGCCGGGATGTCCGCCACCAGCCGCACGTCCGCCGTGGTTTCAGACAGGGCGTCGAACACCCGGCGAACGTCCCCGTAGTGGTGCAGCGGCAGGGCCACAAACACATGTTCGATGTGGTGTTCGACCACCAGCTTGGGCAGGTCGGCGATGGGGCCGAGCACCGGCCGGTCGAAGTGGTTGCCGGCCGGCTCGTGGTCGGACACGTAGGCGACGGTACGGATGCCCACCCAGGCGGCGTCTTCGAGTGAGCGGGCGGTCCGCCGGGCCAGTCGGCCGGTGCCGACGATCAGGGCGTGGCTCTGGTTGTATCCCCTGGTCCGGAGTCGGCCGATGGCCGTCCAGGTCAGCCGCCGACAACCCATGACGGCCAGAAAGGCGAACAGCCCGAACAGGCCCATCGCCCCACGGCTCTCGTACGCGTACTGTCTCGCAAAATTCGTACTCATGACCAGCAGCACGAGCAGCAGCACACCGCGGAGCACGGCCCAAAGTTCCTCACGGAAGCGCCGTAGGCGGTGGACGTCGTACCCGCCGGCGAGCCGGTAGGCGACGAGCGCCGCCACTGTCACCAGCGGCAGGTTGGCCAGACACAAGGTGAAGTCCGGCTGGTGGTTGTTGACCAGTTCCCAGCCGGAGGCGAAGCGGGCGGCGTAGGCCAGCACCCAGGCCGCGGCGGTGGCAACCACGTCCCAGAACAGGAACCAGAGGATGAGCGGCTGACTCGTCCGCCTCATGGGCGCCCCGCTAGAATGTCGGCACGGCCAACGACTTCCGATAGGGTGACTGTACCCGGGCGGGGATTCGCCCGGCAAGCCGAACCGCCGCCCGGAGGCTTTTCCCGAGATGCCAACCGCCGAACAACTGCTCGCCCGGCTGTACGCCGTCCGTAAGGATTTCGCCGACGACCCGACGGACGAGACGTACCTGGCCCTGCACCACGCTTTCCTTTTCGTGAGTTACAACATCGCCGGCTTCAAGAAATACGTCGAAGAGGAGGCGGCCAAAGTCGGGAAGGCGTGACGTGGTCACGAGTCTGCCGGTGCCGCCAGTCGACCGGGTCGGGCCGTGTGTAGCGGCCCCGTCCCGGCGCCGTCTGTACCTTTGGGACGGACTCGGCCGAAGGCGGTTGCCTCGCCCCGGCCGGTCCGCATAATAACACGCTTGCGTGCGTGACCACGGCCGGCCCCGCGCGGGCGACCAGCTAACCGACCGCTTCGGAGGACGCCCGGTGTTTCGTCGCCTGCTCGCCGTCTGGGAAACCCAACACACCAAGCCCGTCCGCCCGGCCCGCCGGCTGCGACTGGAGGCGCTCGAAGCCCGGGAGGTGCCGACCGTTTCGCTGGCCACCATCCCGGACCAGCAGATCGCCACCAACGCCCCGACGTACCTGCCGGTGACGGTGGCCAACACGCCCAACGGGACGGTCAGCTACGACGTGACGAGCAGCGACGCGGCCGTGACCCCGAGCGTGGTGCAGGGCGGCCGGAGCGTGCGGTTCACGGTGGCCGGCAAGAACACGGACGGCACCGACTTCAGTGGCGACATCGTCATTCGACTGTTCGAGGACGCCGCCCCACTCACCACCGCCCGGCTGATCCAGTTGGTCAACCAGGGGTTCTACGTCAACAAGCTGTTCCATCGCGTGGAAAAGACGTTCGGCGGGGTGGATGAGTCGATCATTCAGGGCGGCTCCCTGAACGGGGACGGCACTGGCGGCAGCGGGTTGGGCGAGCTGCCGGACGAGTACAACTCGCAGTTCCGGTTCAACAGCCCCGGCATCGTGGCCTCGGCCAATCGCGGGGACGACACCACCGACAACCAGTTCTTCATCGACCGGCCGACGACGGCACTAGCCAACCGCCCGCAGTTCCTCAACTTCAATTACACGGTGTTCGGAATTCTGACGGCCGGCGGCGACGTGTACGAGAAGGTCCGGAACACCCCGCTGAGCGGCACGCGGCCGGTGTCGAACGTGACGATCACCAAGGCCGAAGTGTTCGCCGACACGGCCAACGCGGTGCTGAAGGTGGTGGCCCAGAGCGGCTACACCGGGTCGGCCAAGCTAACCGTGACCCCCCGCGACACCGACGGCGCCTCGGCAGCGGTCACGTCCACCCTGACCGGCACCACCGCCAACCCGGCCACCGGCAACCCGCCGTTCCTCGGGGCCATCCCCTCCAGCCTGACCACGGCCGCCGGCGACCCGGTGACGTTCAGCCTGCCGTACACCGACGTCGACAACAGCCCGGTGACGTTCGAGGTGCGGGATAGCACGTTCAGCACCGCCCCGGCGAATGTGACGGTGAGCGTCAACCAGTCGGCCGGCACTGTCACTCTGACGCCCGCGCCGGGTTTCACAGGGGTGATCAACCTGAAGGTCGGGGTGCGGGACAACGTGGATCGGTCCGGCACCGGCCAACTGTCGCAGGCAAGTAACTTTGACACGCAGGCCTTGACCCTGACTGTAAACGCGGCGGTGACTGTGCCCCAGGCAACGGTGTCACTCTCGGCCAACCCGGCGACCGTGACGGCCGGCGGTTCGGTGACGCTGTCGGCCGGGGTGACGGCCGCCGGCGTGAGTAGCCCGGCCGGCACCGTCGAGTTCCGCAACGGCGGCACCCTGCTGGGGACGGTCGCGGTCAGCGGTGGGTCGGCCACGTCGTCGCAGACGTTCGCCACCGCCGGCACCCAGACCCTGACCGCCACCTTCGTGCCGGCCGACAGTACCGTGGTCCGGGGGAACACTTCGTCGGCCGTGACGGTGAGTGTCACAGCCGCCCCTGTCCCCGGGGCAGCGGCCACGACGACCGTTCTCAGCGTCAGCCCAGCCGCCCCGACTGCCGGCCAGGCGACCACTCTGACCGTAACAGTGGCCGGCGGCAGTCAGGCGTTCACCGGCAGCGTCCAGTTCTTTGCCGACGGCGCGTCGCTCGGCAGCACGGCGGTGACGGCGGCGGCGGGCAGTGGCACGGCCACACTGACGAACACGTTCGCCACGGCCGGCACCCGGTTGCTGACGGCCACCTTCACCCCGGCCGACGCCACGGTGGTGAGTAGTTCCACCAGTGCGGCCGTGTCAGCGGTGGTAGCACCGGCCAGCACCACCCAGCCGCCCATCTCGCCGTCCAACGGGATCACGGCCCGGGGGTCGGCCGCCGGCAGCCCGCCGCGAGTGACAGTGTTCAACGCCGACGGCACCCAGCGGGTTCAGTTCTTGGCGTTCGAGGAGTCGTTCACCGGTGGCGTTCGCACGGCCGTAGCCGATGTGACCGGAGACGGCACCCCGGACATCGTGGTCGTGCCGGCGTACGGTGGCGCCCCGCTCATCAAGGTGTTCGACTCGACTACTGGCGAACTGGTGGCGTCCAAGATGGTGTTCGAGGACAGCTTCCGCGGCGGCTTGACCCTGGCCACCGGCGACACGAACGGGTTGGGCTACGCCCGGGTGCTGGTCGGGGCCGGCGAGACCGGCGCCCCACGGGTGACACTGTACGACTTCAAGACGACCGCGACGGTCCTCAACTACTACGCCTACGACAGCAGCCTCCGCGGCGGGGTGTCGGTGTCGATCGGCAGCCTGCCCGGGGGCACCGGGTCGGACATCGTGACCGGCGTCGGGGCCGGCGGCGGGCCGCAGGTGAACGTGTACGACGGTGCGACCGGCACCCTGCTCGGCAGCACCCAGACGGGCGACACCGCCGATCGCCGGGGCGTCGGGGTGCGGGTGGGCACCAGCCCGTCTAACCCGACGGCCAACACCATTTTCGTGAACCGGAAGTTCGGCTCCGCCGGGACCACCGAGGACCCCCTGACCGACCTCGGCTTCATCAAGTTCGATGCCGCCCGAACGGCCGCCCAGCAGCAGCAGGTTCAACAGATTCTGACCGGCGCGGGCAGTTCGCCTGTGACGGTGTAGGCGGAGTGAGGTCGCCGCGCGGGTCAGCGACTGCGACCCCGCGGCGACCCGGCCTCACGGCCAGTCGATGTCTGGCACCGCCGACCGCAGGAACTTCCGCACCTCTTCGATGTCAATGTGCCCGCTCACCACCCGAGCACTATTGTTCCCGAAGCAGTTCACCCCGACCAGTTGGCACTTGGCGTCTACCAGCGGCCCGCCGCTGTCGCCCGGGCTGATGGGCAGGTCGGTTTCCGTCACCAGGCTGTCGATCTTTTTCGGCTGGTCGCCGCCGAGCAGCTTCGTCTGCTGGGTGCTGCGACCGCGGACATTGCCGGTGGTGTACCGCCAGAGCTGGTTGCTACCGCCCGTCCCGCTGTTGCCGACGGTATACACCTGCGACCCCGTCGGGGCGAACTTGGGGGCCAGCTTGAGCGACCGGGCCGAGTCCGGCACGCCGTCCAGTTGCAGCAGGGCCAGGTCTTTCCCCGGCCGGCGGGCCAACACGGTGGCCGGGCGGACGTGTGCCGGCCGGCCCTCGGCCCGGCCCACCTTGCGGGTGAAGGTGGCGTACTGTTTGAAGTCGCTGACCAGATCGCCGGCCGTGTCGTAGAGGGCGAAGGCCACCAGCATGGTGTCCGGCGAGTCGTCGATGACGTGGTCGTTGGTGAGGACCAGCCGGCGGGCGCGGTGGACCAGCACGCCGCTGCCCAGCCCGTGTTCGCCGAGTATCAGCACGGTGGACCGCACCAACCGGTCGTACACCTGCTCGCCGGCCGGCGGCGCGGTGAGGGCGGTGAGGGCGGTGGCCAGGAGGACGGTCGCCAGCATGGTTGGCCTCGCGGGTGAACCCGTAAGGCTAGAACACGAACCGTCCGGTTGGCGACCGTTCACGGCGACCGCCGGCCCTCGTTGGCGGCCGAGATTCGCTTAATGGCCGCCGTCGCCAGTTCGATCTCCCCAGCGCGATTTCTGTTTAGTCGAACTGCATGCAGAACATCCCGGGTGGCTAGCCGCTCGGACGGCGACACCCGCAGGTAGTCGATGCGGTTGGCGACTTCCAGTGCCCAGCGTGTCTGTTCGGGGGTCAAACCCCGCAACTGTTCGTGGGCGCCGGGCAGCCGACGGCGGAGGCTGCGGAGGGCGGCGTCGTTGGTCAGCAAGGCGGCACTTGGTATAAGGCGACCACGGGCCTCGTCGGGCAACCGATCGGCGGCGGCGATCAGCGCCACCGCGGCGTCCGGCCCGGCCGCCTTCGGGCCGTACCGGCCGAGCAGATCGGCCGCGGCCGCCACCGCCGTCGGATCGGTCAGCAAGCCCACGAGGGCGACCACGTCACCCGCCCGTGACGGCCCGATGGCCTCCATCGCACGAACGGCGGCGGCCCGCACCGACGGGGCATCCTTCTTGCCGACCCACCTGCACACCACCTCCGCGGTTCGCCCCGGCGGATCGCCCCGGGCCAACAGCCCGAACAGGGCCACCCGTACCTCGGTTCGGGTGCGGGCGTCGACCCGGGAGAAGGCCGGCTCGGCGACCGCGACCGCATCCGGCCGGCCCGTCAACCGCTTGAACACCAGTTCTAGGGCCGGTTCGGCGGTCGCTGTCGCCACCAGCCGGTCGAGCAACGGTCGATCGCCTGGAGCCGACAGGTCCAGCCCGGCGAGAGCCGCCTCGACGTTCTGACGGACGTTAATGTCCGGTTCGGTGTCGAGCCGCACGCTCAACGCCGCCTTCACATCCGCCGCAACGGCCAGCTTCCCGTAGGCGAGGACGGCCGCGGCCCGGACCTTTGCCTTCGGGGCGTCACATAGCCGGCGGGTCGCCGGCGTGGCAGCGGCGGCCTCCCGCCCCCACCGTGCCAGCCCCTCCAACGCGGCGGCCTGAACCGCCGGGGCCACATCGTTCAGTAGCGGCAGGAAGTCGGCCAGGGCGTCGGCCGCGGCAGGTTCGAGTGGTGCGAGCACCTGGGCGGCCATTGCTCGGGTTTCCGGTCGCGCGAGCGCGGCCCGAACCGTGCGTATGTCGTCCGTAGTCAGTGCTTCGACCCAGTCGCCGTCCCGGATGAGGTCGAGAGCGGACTCGCGAACCGCCGGGTCGGGGTCACCGGTGGCCTTGAACAATGCCGGCAGCGCCTGAGTCTTACAGCCGGGTCCGAACCGGCCGAGTGCGAGGACGGCCGTTTTACGGGTCAGAGCCGCGGGGTCTTCGAGTAATCGCACAAGCGGAGCGACCGCTTCGGCCGGCGCGGCCTGGCGGGCGAACACCTCGGCGGCGAGCAGCCGAACGTCCGGCGACCCGGATAGGCCCGTGATCACGACCGGCAGTGCGGCCGGGTCGGGCATCCCGGCGAGCCGTCGGAGGGCAGCCGCGACGGCTGCCGCCGTCGCCGGGTCCGCTCCTGCGACGGCGTTCCAGAGGGCCGTCGTCGCCGGCCTGGCGGCCTCGCCCATTGCCGCCAGGCCGGCGGCGGCTAGCCCCCGCCCGGCCGGCGGCCCGGCCAACGCAGCAGTTAATGTCGGCAGGTCATCGGCCGCTGGCTCGGCCCCTCCGGTCGCCCACGACCAGCCGGCATCCGGGGCGACCTCTTGAAGCAAGGCACGCACCTCCTCGGCGTCGATGTTGCCGCTCACGGCCCGCTGGCTCTGCTGGAAGTGAGCGACCACCCCGACCACATGGCCCCGCTCGTTGACCACCGGCCCGCCGCTGTCGCCAGGGTTCACCGGGGCGTCGGTTTCGAGCACCATAGCCGTGGCCGGCCCGCCACGCCGCTCCACCGACCGTTGCGACCGGCCGCGGACAGTTCCGACGGTCAGCCGCCAGAGTAAGGCGTCGGCCACCCCGGACCCGCCGACCGAATACGCCTTCGCGCCGGGTGCAGCAGCGGCACCGGCCACCGGCAGTGCCCGGACTTCGCCCGGCAGTCGGTCTACCTCCAGCACCGCCAGGTCTTTGGCCGGCGCCCGAGCCACCACACGCGCCCGCGCCCGATTGCCAGTCCCCCGCTCACGGTATGGCTAGGGGTCCGTCACCAGGCGTCCCTCCACATAAAGCGGAAACAGGATCTCGGGCGAAGTGTCGCCGGCCAGCACATGGTCGTTGGTCACCACGAGTCGGCGGCCGACGTGGGCAACGAACCCGCTCCCCCGGCCGTCGTTGGTCAACACCATGACACACGCCCGCACCGTACGGCGGTAGACCTCCTCGCTGCTCAGAACCATAGGCGGGTGCGTGGCGAGCGCGACCTGCTGGGGCTACGGGGCCGGGGGTACGGCGCGGGTGATGGCCGCCGGCGGGGGGGTGACAAGCTTAGCGACTGCCGCTGTCGGCTCGGTCGCCACGGGTGGGGGCGCGGTCGCCGGGATAGGAGTTGGCTGTGCGGCGACCACTATAGACTCGCCGGTTACCCTTGGCGGCTGGTTCGGACGAAACACCGCCCACCCGCCGAGCAACCCAACCACTGCAGCTGAAGCGGCAACTGCTGGCACCTGCCACCCCGGCCGCCGGACCGGGTTGGGGGGGCGCTGCGTCGGCGTGCAATGCCGGCGTGCGCCCGGCCGCACCCGCCGGCCGAACCGGCCGCATGACTAGCGCTTTACCGCAGTCGAGGTTTGGGCACCGGGCGGGCACGGGGGTGGGCAGCGGGCACCCGCAAGCGGGGCAATTAAACGCGGGCATGGGGAGATGATCCGAGCAGGTTGCGGCGAATCTATAATTTTGTTTCTCATCATAAACCGACCGTGACAGCCGGTCAACCACCCTTCTCGTCCACCGCGTTCAGGATGCCGGCCAGCACCGTGTCGGCGGCCACGTTCTCGGCCTGGGCCTCGAAGTTCAGCAGCACCCGGTGCCGCATGGCCGGGAAGTACACCTTGCGGACGTCCTCGAACGACACGTTGTACCGGCCGTCCAACAGCGCCCGCACCTTGCCGGCCAGGATTAGCCCCTGCGCCCCGCGAGGGGACGCCCCGGCCCGCAGGAAGCGGTTGGTGTCGGCCACGGCGAACTCGCCGTTCGGGTGCGTGGCCAGCAGCAGCCGGATGGCGTAGTCCTGCACCGGCGACGCCACCAGCACCTCGCGGACGAGCTGCTGCCAGCGGCCGATCTCGCCGGCGTCCATCACCTGGGTGGCCTGCGGGTTCTCGTTCCGCGTGGTGCGGTCGAGGATGCGGTTCAGCTCGTCCCGGGTGGTGAACGGCACCACCAGCTTGAACAGGAAGCGGTCGAGCTGGGCTTCCGGCAGCGGATACGTCCCCTCTTGTTCGATGGGGTTCTGGGTGGCCAGCACCAGGAACGGCTCCTCCAGCTTGTGGACGATGCCGCCGACGGTCACGCTCCGCTCCTGCATGGCTTCGAGCAGGGCCGACTGCGTCTTCGGGGTGGCCCGGTTGATCTCGTCGGCCAGCACGATCTGGGCGAACAGCGGGCCGGCCTGGAAGCGGAACTGCCGGCGGCCGTCGTCCTCGGTGATGATCGTCGTGCCAACGATGTCCGACGGCATCAGGTCCGGCGTGAACTGCACCCGGCTGAACTTGAGATCGAGCGCCTGGGCCAGCGTGCGGACGAGGAGCGTCTTGCCGAGGCCGGGGACGCCTTCCAGCAAGATGTGCCCGCCGACGAACAACCCGGTGAGGACGCCCCGCACGACCTCCGGCTGGCCGACGATGACCTTGCCGATCTCGGCCTCCAGGGCGGCGAACCGGGCACGGAACTGGGCGGCTCGTTCCGGCATCGGGGCGGTGGTGTCCATGCGGCGAGTGTATCGGGCGGCGGTTGCGGTTGCCAGCGGCGAGTGCCGTCGGGTATCTGCCGCCCGAAGGGGGGTCGTCATGTTCGCACTCGTCGCCGGGCTGGTGCTGTGCCAGCCGCTGCCGCCACCGGCCGCGCCGGGCGACCGCGTCTTCCCGCTCACCCTGGCCGCCGCCCTGCAACTGGCCGGGGCGAGCACGCTGGACGTGCAGATCGCCGGCCGGCAGGTGGAGATCGCCGCCCGCGTCTTCGACCGGGCGAAACTCCTCTGGGTGCCGAACCTCACCGTCGGCACCGACTCCTTCCGCCACACCGGCCTCCAGCAGAACTTCGCCGGCGACATCCTGGGCAGCAACCGCGGCACTTTCATGGCCGGCGTGGGGCCGAACCTCGTGCTGCCGACGGCCGACGCGGTGTTCGCACCGCTGGCCGCCCGACAAGAACTTCGCGCCCGTGAGGCCGCCCTCCAGGCCGTCACCAACGACGTGACCCTTGCCGTGGCGGTCGCCTACTTCGACGTGCAGCAGGCCCGCGGCGAGTTGGCCGGGGCCACACTGGCGACCACGAAGGCGGAAGAGGTGTCGCGGCGGGCCGAAGGGTTGGCGGCCGGGCTGGCCCCGCCACTTGAGGCCACTCGTGCCCGGGTCGAACTCAGCCGCCGTCGGCAGGCCGAGGCCACGGCCCGCGAGCGGTGGCGGGTCGCGTCGGCCGAACTCGTCCGGCTGCTGCGGCTCGACCCGACCACCCTCGTGGAACCGGCCGAGCCGCCGTCGCTGACCGTCACGGTCATCGACCCGGCCTGCCCGCTGTCGGAGCTGGTGCCGCTGGCCCTGGCCAACCGCCCGGAATTGGCCGGCCAGGGCGCCCTGGTGCAAGCGGCCGTCGCTCGACTGCGGGCCGAGCGGAACCGGCCGTTTCTGCCGACCGTGGCGTTCCGCAGCGTGTCCACCAACCCGAGCGGGTCGCTCGGCTGGGGGGCGTTCGGCGGCGGACCGAACTATCGCCTGGGCAACTTCGCCGGCCGCAGCGACTTCGACCTGCAACTGCTGTGGGAGTTCCAGAACCTCGGCCTCGGCAACCGGGCGCGGGCCGGCGAGCAGCAGGCCGCCCACGCCGCCGCCACGCTGGAACTGCTCCGCACCCAGGACCGCGTCGCCGCCGAGGTGGCCACCGCCTTCGCCCAGGCGACCGCCGCCGCCGAGCGGTTGAAGCTGGCCGAGCCGACGCTGAAAGACGCGGTCGAACTCGTGGATAAGTCGTTGGAGGGGTTGAAGACCACCCGCCGGGCCGGCGACCTCCTGACGCTGGTGGTACGGCCGCAGGAGGTCGTCGCGGCCGTTCAGGCACTCGGGCAAGCGAACGCCGACTACCACGCCGCCGTCGGCGACTTCAACCGCTCGCAGTTCCGCCTGTACCGGGCGCTCGGCCACCCGCCGACGGCCCTGCCGGCCGTCGCCCCCAACGTGTCCGGGAAATAATCCGGCCAACTTACTTGCCGAACTTGAGTTGACTTTATAGCGGGGTGTGGGGTAAAAATACTTGTAGGTCGGAAACGGCCCTGCTCTCTCCCGCGGTTTACTACCCGAGAGCGGATGGAAACATGTGGGACGCACCCCCCGAGCACCCGCTGCGGCGGCTGTTCGCCGGCCTGACGGAACACGCCTTCCTGTCCAACCTGGGCATGGCCGACCCGCCGCTCATCGACTACCTGTCCGACCTGCTGGCCCGGTTCGTCCACGCGGACGCCGTGTTCCGACTGCGGGACGGGGCCGGTCACGCCCTCACCGAACTGTCGGTGACGGCCAGCAAAGCGGACAAGCTGCCGGCCGACTGCCGCACCCGCCGGGAGTACCACCGGCACGTCGGCGACTTCGCCCTGTTCTGGACCGGGCTATTTCCGGAAGCCGTCAACCGGCTCCAACACGGCCCGTGTCGGGACCACCTGGTCGGGTTCACGGTGCTGGGCAAGCGGAGCTACGGCATTGCCGGCGGGTTCGACCGGCCGCCGTTCGCCGACGAGGCCCCGGTGCTGCGGCGGCTGGGCACGCAGTTCGAGTTGTGCGCCTACGGGCTACGCGAAGTGCGGCGGGAGTGGGAGGAGATCGCCGCCCGCCCGCCGGCCGGCGGCGGGCTGATCGGGACGTGAGTCAGCCGCCCCCGCGGGTGACGGCCACCTCGCACGCCGGGCAGATGCCGTGGCTGGTGTCCACCCCGGCGTGCCGGCTCAGGTACGCCTCCACCTGCCCCCAGTAGCCGGCGTCGTCCCGCACCTTGCGGCACCAGGCGCACATCGGCATGAGCCGGCGGAGGGTGTTCATCCCGGCCAGCGCCTCGGCCAGCTTGGCGGTCACCCGCCGCATCTCCAGTAGCCGCACTACTTGCCGGGACAGGGCCTGGAGCGCCTCCAGTTGGGCCACCTCCAGCAGCCGGGGGCGGCGGTCGATGACGCACAGCGAGCCGAGGGCCGGCCCGTCGGCGGTCAGCAGCGGCACGCCGGCGTAGAAGCGGATGCGCGGCTCGCCGGTCACCAGCGGGTTGTCGTGGAACCGCGGGTCGGCGGTGGCGTCGGCCACCACCAGGGTGGCCCGCTTGGCGACGGCGTGGGCGCAGAACGACTGGTCCCGGGGCGTCTCGGTGACTGTCAGCCCGTGCCGGCTCTTGAACCACTGGCGGTCGCGGTCCACCAGCGACACCAGGGCGATGGGCGTGTCGCAGATTTGGGCCGCCAGCCGGGTCAGGTCGTCGTACTCGTCCTCGGCATCCGTGTCGAGGACGCAGTACGAGGCCAGTGCCGCCAGCCGGGCCTCCTCGCTCGCGTCCAGCATTGGTCAGTCCTTCGGGGCGACGAAGTCGGCGACCCAGAGCTGGCTCGTGCGGTCGGCCCCGCGGCTGCTCGTCCACATCAGCCGCTTACCGTCCGGGCTGAACACCGGCAACACGTCCGCCCCCGGGGCGAACGTCAGGCGGGTGGTCTTGCCGGTGTCCAACGCCAGCCAGTATAGGTCGTAATTCGGCCGCTGGGTTTCGTCCCCGTGGTCGGCGGCGGTGTACACGAGGTGCTGGCCGTCCGGGTGCCAGAACGGCGCCCAGTACACCCACTTCGGGTCGTTGGTCAGTTGCTTCTCGCCGGTGCCGTCGGCGTTGATGACGTACAGTTGCAGCCGGTCTTTCTCCTGCCGGTCGGCCCGGAACACCACCCGCTTGCCGTCCGGGCTGAAGAACGGCCCGCCGTTGTAGCAGCCCGGGGCGGTGGTGAGCTGTCGCTTGCCGGACCCGTCGGCGTTCATGACGAACAGTTGCACGTTGCCGGCGTTGCCCTGGCTGAACACGATCTGCGTGCCGTCCGGCGAGTAGCTGCCCTCGGCCGTGTAGGTGGTGGCGTCCGGGGTCAGGCATTTGAGATTTCCGCCGTCGGCGTCGGCCTCGTAGATTTTCACCGACGGGTCGAAGTCCCACGAGTACCGGCGGCGGGTCTTCTTGGCCTTCTCCTCGTCGCGGAGCTTGTACTCGGCGGCGTACTCGTCCTTCGCCCGCGGGTTGGTGTGGCCGCTGCCGAAGATCACCTTGCCGCTGGTCGGGTGGAAGAACGGGCAGGTGGTGCGGCCGGCCCCCGGGCTGATCCGCCGCTTCGACCCGGTGGCCAAATCCTGGACGAAGATCTGGTAGAACGGGTTGCCGGCGTCGGCCTCCTCGGCCTGGTAGATGACCCGCCGGCCGTCCGGTGCGAAGTACCCTTCCCCGGCCCGGGCGAAGCCGGTCGTCACCTGTTTGACGTTGTGGAGGAACTGGTGTTCGTCGGCGGGCGGTTGGGCGAGCAGAAGGAGTAGCGGCAGCATGGCGGCTCCGGCGTGTGGTAACTTCATTTTAGCCGCGAGACGGCCCGTCGTCGGCGTCGGCATCCGGGCCGCGGATCGGTTCCCCGCCGGCGTCGAGGTAGAGCCGATACAGTTGGGTCATGAGGTGCTGTTGGGCCATGAACTGGACGACGATCGTCAGGCCGATGCCGACCCCGCACGCCAGCAGACCAATCACGTTGAGCAGTGAGGAACCGACGAGAAACACCACCAGTGACACCAGCGCCTGCCCCCACACGCGGCCCTGGAAGCGGGCGGCGAACCCGGCTGCCGCCCGCGGCGCGAACCGCCCGCTGAGCTGGGCGTGCAGTTCCATAGGCCACAACAGGCCGGCGGCGGCGGTCGCCAGCATCAGCACGCCCGCCACCCAGGCGAGTGCCACCGCCGCCGCCCACAGGTAGGGGTCGGCGGTACGGGCGGCCTGTTCCAGCCCGACTGACGCCAGTACGGCGCCGACGACCACTAGCCCGCCGACGACCAGGCCGAACGCCAACTGGTAGACGGCCGGCCACACCCCCCGACGGATGTAGTCGGCGAAGCGGCCGAAGCCGAACGCCGGCGGACGACCACTGCCGCGGCTCAACTCGTCGGCCAGCTCCGCCCGGTAGCCGAGGAGGGCGATTTGGCCGGCCACGGGAATCAGGTTGCAAGCGGCGCATGCCAGCAGGTTGGTGAAACCGCCGGCCGCCCCGACGAAGAAGGTGAACGGCTGGAGGTAGACCATGCGGGCGATTGTCGGCCGGCGGCCGGCCACTGGGCGAGAGACCGGTGAGGTAATAACCGCGGTACGGAATGCCTACACGCAACATGTTTAGCAAGCCCAGTCGAGTCGGCAAGAAAGTCGGTGGAACGAGACCTCCCGAACCCGACCTGCGAAGAAGCCCTGCCGACCCTGGACTCGCCCGCGTGATGGCCGCGAGGCCGACGCTCCCGCACATCCGACGGGCCGTCGTGCAGCGGGGGCTGTAACTTGCTGCGGCCTTCGTGCTGGCAGCAGCGGTGAGTTTGGGGTACAGCTAGTACATATTTGTCCACATCTCGGTGCCCGCTCATGACTCGCCGGCCGGGGTTTACACTGATCGAGTTGTCGGTCGTCATCGCCATCGTCGCGGTTCTGATCGGGCGGCTGCTGCCCGCCGTCCAGAAGGTGCGGGAGGCCGCCGCCCGGGCCACCTGCCAGAACAACCTCAAACAGATCGCCCTGGCGACCCTGGCTTTTCACGACACCAACAACGCCCTGCCGCCGGCGCGGGTCGGCCTGAAACCGGCCACGACGGGCCTCGGCCCGCCGCCGGCCGAGAGTCCGGGCTACCCGACCTGGCTGGTCCGCATCCTGCCGCATCTCGAACAGCAGCCGGCGTTCGACCGCTGGGACTTGACGATCATGTTCAACAACAACCCGGACGCGGCCCGGCTGGGGGTGGTCAAGGCGTACCTGTGCCCGTCCCGCCGCGGTCCCGCGCAGGCGGCCACGCTGCCGACCGTCGGGCCGCCGGTCACCCTGCCGTGCGGCTACTCGTTCTCCCCGGACTTCGTGAACAGCGGGTTGAGCGTCGACTACGCCGGCAACCACGGCGACCTGTCGCCGGGGTCGAGCGGGCTGGCCACCGACTTCTACTGGCCCGACACCGGCACCGGCACCGTCATCACCAGCCGGGCGACGTTCGTGGCCGGCCAGCCCCGCGACTGGCTCGACAAGGTCCGCCTCACCGACGTGACCGACGGGGCGTCCAACACGGCCCTGGCCGGCGAGATGCACGTCCGCCGGGGCCGGCCGGCCACGGTGCCGGACAACGCCCCGGGGTACGACGGCAGCCGGTTCTTCAACAGCACCCGGGTGGGCGGGCCGGGCGTGCCGCGGGCCGGACGACGACGGGACCGGGCTGGGGCTGTACGCCTTCGGGTCGTGGCACGTCGCCGGGCTGTGCCAGTTCGCCTTCTGCGACGGCCGGGTGGTCGGGGTGCGGCCGGCCGTCAGCACCGCCACGCTGGAGCGGCTGCTGAACAAGGCCGATGGTCAAGTGACCCCGGGTGACTTGTGATGCGGCGAACGCTCCTGCTGCTGGCCGCCCTCGTGTCGAGCGGGTGTGGGTCCGGCGGCCCGCCGGTCCACCCTACGACGGGTGTCGTCCAGTTCCGCGGCGGCAAGCCGCCGGCCGCCGGCCTCGTCGAGTTCGCCCCGGTGGACGGCGGCCCGGCGGCCCGCGCCAAGCTGAACCCGGACGGCACGTTCACCGTGGTCACGGACGACCGGCCCGGGGCGGTAGCCGGCAAACACCGCGTCGTGGTGCTGCCGGTGGTGGTGGCGGACGGCGGCCCGGTCGGCCACCGGCACAAGGCGGCGGTGGTGGTTCACCCGAAGCACGCCCGGTTCGAGACGAGCGGCCTGTCGACCACCGTCGTGGCCGGCCAGACGAATCACTTCACCGTAGAGGTCGAGCCGGCACCGTAGCGGCCGGCGTCCTGCTCGTTCAGTTGCCGCAGCGAGGGCATACCAAACCCCGATTTTTGCCGCCGGCAGGTCGCCGCGAGTCACATCTAGTTATCGTATTCAACTTGGTATAATTTGGTTAGCGTCAGCCGCCGATTCCATCTGCCGGACTGCTAGGCCGTGTCTGACAGGGCGTCGTAACTCGTAGACTGTTCGGCGGAAGGAGACCGCCGATGGCCCGCCGCCACGAGTTGACCGACGCCGAGTGGCGGCTGGTCGAGCCGCACCTGCCGCCCCCGAGCCGGGGGCGGGCGTGGGCGGACCACCGGGCCACGATCAACGGCGTCCTGTTCCGGGCGTCGACCGGCGTCCAGTGGCGGGACCGGCCGGACCGGTTCGGGCCGTGGCAGACGGTGTACGAGCGGTGCCGGCGGTGGCGGGACGACGGCACCTGGGCGGCCCTGCTGGCCGCCCTGCAGGGGTCGGCGGACCGGGCCGGCCTGATCGACTGGTCCCGGTTCTGCGTGGACTCGACGCCCGTCCGGGCGACCCGGTCGGCGGCCGGGGGGAAAAGCCGGGCCGGCGGGCGAGCCGGCCGACCCCGCCGTCGGCCGCAGCCGGGGCGGGTACGGCACGAGGCTGCACCTGGTGACCGACGGGAGCGGGTCGCCGCCGGCGGCCGTGCGGACGCCCGGCCAGACCCACGAAAGCACCGTGCTGGAGGCGGCCGTCGGGGCGGTCGGGGTGCGGCGGGCGGGGCGGGGGCGGCCCCGGTGCCGGCCGGCGGCCGTGGCCGGGGACAAGGGGTACAGCTACCCCCGCATCCGTCGGCCCCTGGCCGGCCGGGGCATCCGGGCCGTCATCCCCCGCCGGGCCGACCAGCGGCCGGGTGATGGCCGGCACCGGTTCGACCCGGACGAGTACCGGCGGCGGAACGTGGTCGAGCGGTGCGTGGGCCGGCTGAAGGAGTACCGGCGGGTCGGCACCCGGTACGAGAAGCTGGCCGCCAGCTACCTGGCGGTCGTCCAGGTGGCTATGATCCGTGACTGGCTCAGGCGGCTCACACAACCCTTGTCAGACACGGCCTAGGCGGGGACACCCACCGCGAGCGGATCAACCGCCACCGCGGCATCCGACCGGCCCGGTCGGCTCGCCGGAGTAGTGACGGCGACCGGCGTGAAGGCCACGACCGGGGGTAACGGTGCGGGTGTAGATCGCTTCGCCGGCCGGCACGGCGGCTCGACCGGCCGAGGCACTTTGGAACGCCGGTCTGGTGGCGGGCATTACCGCCCCACGGACATCGAGCAAGCGCCGCCGGGGTGACGATGCGTCGGCCACGACCCGCTGCCCCGGCGAACCGATTGAGTGCCGGGCGTGTGGAACGGTGCCACTTCACCGAGGGAGTCGAGATGCGAAGCACGTTCGTCATCGCCGGGCTGTTGACGGCCGCCGGGGCGGGAGCCGCTGACCCGGACGGGAAGGCCGACCCGAAGGCGGTGGCCGTCTTGTCCTGGACCGGCGTGTACATCCAGACGGGGAAGGACGTGTCCACCTCGGCCGGCCGCAGCCGGCGGACCTCGCCCGGTCGCATTCCGCCGAGCAGTTGCAGCCGCACCATCGCGGCCACCTGGCGGTTCAGGTGCGGGAGTGTCGCCGCCACATCGGCGACGGGCACCGGCCCGACCGGCTCAGAAGCCCTAACTTTACTGGCCGGTGGGGCGGTGGCCGGGCAGCCTGACGGCCTCCCGCGGAGGCCGCCGGGATGGCCCGCAAGCCCCCGCCCGACGACCGGTGGGCGATCATCCAGCC
>JAYVUZ010000121.1:0-3065 GCA_043787415.1 Fimbriiglobus sp.
GGCTCGTCAAGCCTGCCCCCGGGCCGGACCGGCTTACGCCGGCCGCTCGCCTTCCGTTACTAGCCCGCCGGCCAACGCATACCCCCGCCCGCACCCGCACGTCAGCCGCTGGTCGGCCGGCACGTCGCCGGCCCGCCACCGCAGCAGCAGTTGCCCGCACCGGCACACCACGCCCACCGGCACCGCTGGCGACCCCACCGCCAGCACGAAGTCGGGCACGCTCTTCGTCACCATGCTGCCCATGCCGACCATCGCCCAGCGGCCGATTTCGAGGCCACTTCCGACGGTGCAGTTGGCCCCGATGGTGGCCCCCTCCCGCACCCGCGTGGCCAGCGTGTGGTCGTCCGGCTCGCTGCCCCGCAGGGTCAGCAGGTCGGGCGTCGTGGCCCGGGGGAAGCGGTCGTTGGTGAACACCGTGCCGGCGGCCACCATCACCCCGTCGTCCAGCGTCACGGCGGTGCAAATGTACACGAAACTGTTCAGCTTGCACCGCCGCCCGATCGTTACCCCGTAAGCAATGTATGTCTTCTCGCCGACAATGGTCTCGTCGCCGACGGCGGTCCCGTGGCGGATGTGGACGTTGTCCCACACCCGCACCCCGCGGCCGAGCGTCACCCCGGGTTCAACCAACGCGGTCGGGTGGACGAACGGCTCAGACACGGGCCACCACGTCCGCCCGGAAGGTGCTCGGCGGCGGGGTCTGGAACAGGTCGGCCGGGTCGCGGTCGGGCACCCCGGTCCAGGCCGGGTGGCGGAGCGAGCGGTAGGCCGCCTCGACCACGTCCACCGAGGCGATGGCGTCGGCCGGCGTCACCGCCAGCGGCCCGTCGCCGCGGATGGCGGCGGCGAAGTTGGCGAGCTGGGCGGTGAACGCCACCACCTTGTCGTACCCGTCGCCGAACTTCTCCCAGTCGCCGCCGGCCCGCTTGAGCCGCGACTGCTTCCAGCCCACCTGGAGGGTGCCGGCCGTGCCGTACACGGTCACGAACCAGTCCAGCTCCTTGTTGAGCGACCACGACAGATCGACCGTGCCCATGACGCCGGCGGTGCTGCGGACGAACAGCCGCACCGTGTCCTCGACGGCCAGCCCCTGGATCCGCTTGCCCTCGACGCACGTCACCTCGGCCAGCGGCCCGAGGAAGTACCGCATCAGGTCCACGCTGTGGGTGCCGTTGTCGATCAGCACGCCGCCGCCGGACACGGCCGGGTCGCTGTTCCACCGCTTCGCCATGTCCACCCGGCCGGTGAAGGCGTTCTCCCACAGGACGACCTCGCCGACCGCCCCGCCGTCGATCAGCCGCTTGGCCGCGGCCACGTCCGCGACGAACCGGAACTTGCTGGCCATCGTCAGCAGCACGCCGCACTGGTCGGCCAGCGCGGCCATGCGGCGGGCCGAGGCGGCGGTCAGGGTGAACGGCTTCTCGCACAGCACATGCACCCCGCGGCGGGCGAAGGCGGCGGTGAGCGGCTCGTGGGTGTTCGGCGGGGTGCAGATGAGCACCGCGTCCGGCGGCGGGCCGTGCGTCAGTACGTCCTCGTAGCCGGCGAAGTGCGGGCAGCCGAACGGCTCGGCTAGCGCCGCGGCGGCGGCCGGTCGGGTGTCGGCGACGGCCACCAGTTCGGCCGACGGGTGGCCTTGAAAGGCCTGGGCGTAGCGCTGGGCGATGCCCCCGGCCCCGACCAGGGCGAAGCTAACCTTGCTCACGCGACCTCCTTAGAATGCTGCACCTGGAGCCGGCTAAAAGCCCGCTCTACTGCTGCGGGTCCGCGAGGGTCTTGCACGCCTGGTAGACGCACGCCGCCAGGTAGTTCAGGTGGTCGAGCGTGTACCGCTCGTTCCACGGCAGCACCAGCACCCGGTCCAGGTACTCGAACGTGCCGGGGAACCGCTCGGCCCGGTAGTCCACCGCCGCCGGTGTCGCCAGGGTGAACGGCCAGCGGGACTTGCCGAACGTCTGCTGCTTCTCGAACACGGCACAGCGGAAGGCCGGCTTCTGGATGTACCGCGGCACGCTGGCGATGTCGTACTCCTTGAGCCGCTTGGCCACCGCCATCGGGCCGCCGGGGATGACCGCCGGGTCGATGAGCAGCGGGTACTTCCAGTAGGTGTGGACGTCGTCCGCCAGCCGCCGCGGCACCGTCACGCCGGGGGTGCCGCTGAGCAGCTCGTCCATGCGGGCGGCCAGGCCGACCCGGGCCGCGACCACGTCCGGCAGCTTGCCGAGCTGGGCCACCCCGCAGGCGGTTTGCAGCTCGCTCATGCGGTAGTTGAGGGCCAGGAAGTAGTGGTCCGGCTGCGGGTCGCCGTACCCCCAGGCCTTGTTCACGAACAGGTTGACCCGGCGGTGCAAGGCGGGGTCATTGCTCACCACCAGCCCGCCCTCGCCGGTGGTGACGTGCTTGCCCTGTTGCAGGCTGAAGCAGCCGACCGCCCCGAAGGTGCCGACGTGCCGGCCGCGGTGGGTCGCCCCGAACGCCTGCGAGCAGTCCTCGATGACGGGTAGCCCGTGCTTCTCGGCCAGCTTCAGGATGCTGGTCATGTGGCACGGGCTGCCGAACAGGTGGGTGGCCACCAACGCCTTAGTGCGCGGGGTGATCCGCTCGGCCAGCGTGCGGGCAGTGACGTTGCCGGTGCGACGGTCCACGTCGGCAAAGACCGGGATGGCCCCCTGATACAGGATGGGCGTCAGCGCCCCCATGTCCGTGACGGACGTGGTTACGATCTCGTCGCCCGGCTCGGGGTCCAGGGCGGCGACGGCGGCATGGATGGCGGCCGACCCGCTGCTACAGGCGACGGCGTGCTTGGCCCCGACGGACCCGGCGAACTCGGCACACAGCCGCTTGCCGTACGGCCCGCGGACGGTGAACAGGCAGCCGCTGCGGACGGCGTCAGTCAGCAGTGCCAGCTCCTCGTCGCCGAGGGTGCGGCCGGTGATGTCCTGGTCGCTCGGCAGCTTGACGGCCGGCGGGAGGGTGTGTCGGATGTTCACGGGCGGGGGAACTCCGGTCTCATGCTTGGTGGGACGGGCTTCCAGCCTGTCCGAACTCTGGACAGGCTGGAAGCC
>JAYVUZ010000122.1:0-26782 GCA_043787415.1 Fimbriiglobus sp.
CCCGGTTCGTAGCCCGAAGCGCTAGCGAGGGTGATACTCCCTCGCTAGCGCTTCGGGCTACGAACCGGGGCGAACACCACCCGGAAGCCCGCGTCATCGGCCCGGGTCGCGGGGTCGGCCGGTTTGCGGCTGGCCGACCGGCAGCGGCCGGCCGGCTCCCGCCACGACCCGCCCCGCAGCACCCCGTCGGCCGTCCACTCCCAGACGTTTCCGCAGACATCGAACAGGCCGAACGGGTTGGCCCGGGTGTCGCCGGCCGGGTGCGGCATCCCCGTCTCGGCCCCGCGGGGCAGCGGCTCGCCCGGGTCCGGGGTGAACACCCCGGTGTCGCCGAACGTCAGCCGGTCGCCGGCCCAGAACGGCGTCGTGGTGCTGCCGCGGGCGGCGTACTCCCACTCGGCCTCGGTCGGTAGCCGATAGGCCCAGCCCGGCCGGCGGTCTCGGTCCTTTATGGTCAGCCGCCGGCAGAACTCCCGCGCCTCGGCGAATGTCACGCTGTCCACCGGTACGGACTTGGCGTCCCGCATCCGGCCCGCCCACTTGCTCGGCGACTGGCCCACGACGGTCAGGTACTGCCCGTTCGTCACCTCCGTCGCCCCGAGATAGAGCGGCCCGGCCACCTCGACGGTGGAACTCGCTTCGTCCACCCCACGCCCCGGTTCGCCGGCCGGCGAGCCGAGCGTGACACCGCCGCCATCTAGCCGGACCAACTTCATGCCGACGGAATTGGAGAACGCGGCCGGCAGGTCGGCGGGCGGCGAACCGAGTTGGAGGTGTGGGGCGAGTAGGACCAGCCCGCCCGCAGCGACCAACAGCCCGACCACCGCGGCCACGGCCCCTGTCGGACCCCGTCGTCGTGAGGACCGAATCGGTGGCGAACTCGCCGGGGCCGCGGGCGGGTCGGCGACCAGCTCGATCGCCGACAACGGGTCGGGCGGAGGGGCCGCCGGGGCCGGCACGGGCAGCACCGTCTTGCCGCTGCCGCCGGGGGCGAACGGGGCCAGCGCCGCCGACGCCACGGCCGGCGACGGCGGCCGGTCGGCCGGGTTCTTGGCCAGCATCCACCGCACCACCGCGTCCAGGTCCGGCGGCACCTCCGGCCGGTGTTCCTGCACCGACGGCGGCGGGTCGGTCAGGTGCCGGCGGACTTTCTCCTCGATGGTCCCGCCGGCTACCGGCGGCTTGCCGGTCAGCAGGTAGAACAGGGTGCCGCCGAGGGCGTACACGTCGGCCCGCACGTCCACCGTCAGCGGGTTGCGGACCTGCTCCGGGGCCATGAAGTCCGGCGAGCCGACGATCATTACGGTCCGCCCGGCCGGGGCCACGTCCGGCCCGGCGTCGGCGCTCAGCAGGGCCAGCCCGAGGTCGAGCACCTTCACCCGGCCGTCGGGCGTGAGCAGCAGGTTGGCCGGCTTCACGTCCCGGTGGACAAGGCCCAGGTCGGCGGCGTGCTGGAGGCCATCGGCCGCCTGGCGGGCGTACCCGACGGCGTCGGCCACCGGCAGCGGCCCGCGGTCGGCAACCACCCGCCCGAGGTCGGCCCCGGGCACGTACTCCATCGAGTAGTAGTGCAGCCCGTCGGCCTCGTCGGCGTTGAACGCCAGCACCACGTTCGGGTGGGACAGCCGGGCGGCGGCCCGAATCTCCTGCCGGAACCGCTCGACCACCGCCGGCCGGGCCACCTTCTCCGGGCGGATCAGCTTGACCGCCACCTCGCGGTCCAGCCGGGTGTGCCGGGCGTGGAACACCTGCCCCATGCCGCCCTCGCCGAGCAGGTCGAGCAGGCGGTACGGGCCGAGGGTGAGCCGGGCGGCCCGGCCGGCGGCCACCTCCCGGAGCTGGTAGCCGGTGAGCAGGTTGCGGGCCAGCACCTCTTGGGCGAGCTGGCCGAGGCCGGCCCGGCGGTCGTCCGCCCACCGCCGCAGGCTCAACACGTCCTCGGCCTCAACCAGCCCGGAGTCTTCGAGTCGGTCCAGCAGATCGGGGACGGTGGCGGCAACACTCATTAGGGCGGGGTGTCCGGCGGGGGGATGGTGTGTGATACTGTACGTCATGCCCCCCGCCGACGCCCTGCCGGTCCACTGCCCCGCCTCTGCGGCCGCCGCCGGCGGGCTGGTGCGGGAGGCGGTCGCCGCCGGCCACGGCGTCTACCCGGCCGGCCGTGGCACCGAACCCGACCCCGGGGTGCCACGGCCGAAGCCCGGCGTCGTGCTGGACACGACCGCCCTGGTCGGGGTCGTGGACTACCCGGCCCGGGACATGACCGTGACCGTCCGGGCCGGCACGCCGGTGGCCGACCTCACGGCCGTGCTGGCGGCCGAGAACCAGCGGTTGCCGGTCGACTTGGGGGACGGCACACTGGGCGGAGCCGTCGCCTCGAACCGCAGCGGCCCACGGCGGCTCGGGTTCGGCACCCTCCGCGACTACCTGATCGGCGTCCGGTTCCTCACCCCGGCCGGAGACGAGGTGAGCGGCGGCGGGCGGGTGGTGAAGAACGTCGCCGGCTACGACCTGATGAAGCTGCACACCGGAGCGTTCGGCACCCTCGGCGTGCTGACCGAACTCACCTTCAAGGTGGTGCCGCGGCCGGACGACACGGCCGTGGTGCTGTTCGGGCTGAACCCGGCGGCCCTCGGCCCGACGCTCGACCGCCTGCACCAGTCGGCCAGCCGGCCGGTGGCGGTGGAGGTGTTCAGCCGGGCGGCGGCCGAGGACCGCCGGCTGCCGGTGGCCGAACCGTGGGTGCTCGCCGTCGGCTTCGAGGGAAAAGCCGAAACCGTGGCCTGGCAAGTGGAGACGCTACTCGCGGAACTCCAGTCGGCCCCGGCCCGGGGCACCGTCAGCCACCGCGGGGCGGATGCCGGGCCGGCATGGGACGCCATCACCCGCCGCCCGGCCGGTGAAGGCGTGCTGTTCGGCGGGACCGCCCGGCCGAGCCGCCTCGCCGACGTGCTGCTCTCGCCGGCCGTCGCCGCCGACCGGGTGTCCGCCGGCGGGTTGGTCGGCACGTTCACCGTCGAATCGTCGGCCACGGCGGCCACCGCCGCCGGCGAACAACTGGCCGCCCTCCGCACGGCCGCCGGCGACGGCCACGTGGGCGTCCGCCGCCGGCCCGCCGGGTGGGAGAACTGGCGCCCGCCGGCCGGTCGCCGCGGCGACCACGCCCTCATGCTCGCGGTGAAAACCGCCCTCGACCCGACCGACGT
Source organism: Fimbriiglobus sp. (assembly GCA_043787415.1). Lineage (GTDB taxonomy): Bacteria > Planctomycetota > Planctomycetia > Gemmatales > Gemmataceae > JAXMAZ01. The sequence goes on from JAYVUZ010000122.1 coordinate 3,207, forward strand.
GTTCAACCCCGGCCGACTGTTGCCCCTCGCATGAAAACTGCCCTCCCGACCGTCGGCCCGGCCATCCCGTACGAGCGGCTGCTCGACTGCATCCACTGCGGACTGTGTACCGCCGCCTGCCCGACCTACGTCGAAACCGGCAACGAGGCCGCGTCGCCCCGCGGCCGCATCTACCTGATGCGGCAGGTCATCGACGGGGTACTCGAACTCGACGGGGCGGTGAAGCACCACCTGGACGGCTGCCTGAACTGCCGGGCGTGCGAGACGGCGTGCCCGTCCGGGGTGCAGTACGGCCAGCTGATCGAGCCGTTCCGCGCACACATGGAGCGGCTCGAACCCGGCCGGTCGGTGGCCCCGCTGACGTGGCTCCAGCGGCAGATGCTGTTCCACATCTTCCCGAGCCGCCGCCGCACCCGGGCGGCCCTCGCCCCGGCCCGGCTGCTCCAGTGGACGGGCATCGACTGGGCGCTGGAAAAGTCCGGCCTCACCCGGCTGCTGCCGGCGTCGCTGCGGACCATGAAGGGCATGGTGCCGCCGCTGGCCCCGCACTACGGCTCGCTGCCGCACGTGCTGCCGGCGGTCGGGCCGAAGCGGGCGCGGGTCGGGCTGTTCCTCGGCTGCGTGGCCGACGCCATCTACCCGCAGACCACCTGGGCGACGGCCAAGGTGCTGCAAGCCAACGGCTGCGAGGTGGTGATTCCGCCGGCACAAAGGTGTTGCGGGGCACTGCACCACCACAGCGGCCGGCCGGACGTGGCCCACGAGCTGGCCGCCGCCAACGTGTCGGCTTTCCCGACCGACCTGGACGCCGTCGTGTCCAACGCCGCCGGCTGCGGGTTCATGCTCAAGGATTACGGTCACGCCATAGGCGAGGCGGGTGTCGAGTTTGCCGGCAAGGTGCGGGACATCAGCGAGTTTCTCACGGAACTCGGGCCGGTGCAGCCGACTCACACCGTCAGTGTGACGGCGACGTACCACGACGCCTGCCACCTGCGGCACGGGCAGCAGGTGCAGGCGCCGCCCCGGCAACTGCTCGCCCTGGTACCCGGGCTGACGCTGCTGCCGCTGCCCGAAAGCGAGTTGTGTTGCGGGGCGGCTGGGAGTTACAACCTGACGCAGCCGGAGATGGCCGGGCGGCTCGGCGACCGCAAGGCCGAGCACATCCGGGCCACAGGGGCGGCGGCCGTGCTGACGGGGAACGTCGGCTGCCTGATGCAAATTACCCGACACCTGGCGGGGTCGGGCGTGTGGGCCGGGCACCCGGTCGATGTCTTGTGGGCGGCGTACAGCGGCAAATGGCCGCGAGGTTTGCCCAGGTAGCCCGGGCCGCCAGCACTTTTCGCGTGTCGTCCGAACTGGCGGCGGGTGTCGCTTTTGCCGACACCCCGGCGCCGTCATTTCGTGGACGATTCCTGAGTCGTGACCTATGGTTGGGCGTCACCGTCGCGCGGCCCGTTCGGGTGGTACATGAATTGGCTCCGAGAGCCTGACACCGAGCCGATCCCGGGATACCGGCTGGTCGGCCCACTCGGCACCGGCGGGTTCGGTGAGGTGTGGAAGTGCGTCGCCCCGGGCGGGATGCTCAAGGCCATCAAGTTCGTGTACGGCAACCTGAACGCCCTGGACGGCGACGCGGTCAAGGCCCAGCAGGAGAAGGCGGCCATCGAGCGGATGATCACCATCCGCCACCCGTTCGTTCTGTCCACCGAACGCATCGACGTGGTGGACGGCGAGCTGCTCATCGTCATGCCGCTGGCCGACAAAAGTCTCCACGACCTGCTCGGCGAGTACCAGAACGCGGGCCGGCCGGGCGTGCCCCGGGAGCTGCTGGTCGGCCTGCTGGCCGACGCCGCCGAGGGCCTCGACCACCTGATCGAGAAGCACAACCTCCAACACCTGGACGTCAAACCGAAGAATCTGTTCGTCATCGCCGACCGCGTGGCGGTGGCCGACTTCGGGCTGGTGAAGACGCTCGAACGCACCAACACGTCCGGCATGATGGGCGGCATCACCCCGGTGTACGCTGCCCCGGAGACGTTCGCCAACAAGATTAGCAAGCACTCGGACCAGTACTCGCTGGCCGTGGTGTACGTCGAGCTGCTCACCGGCCAGCGGCCGTTCGCCGGCAAGAACCTGCGGCAACTGGCCATCCAGCACATGACCGAGGCGCCCGACCTGAGCGGGCTGCCCGAGTCCGACCGGGCGGCCGTGGCCCGGGCGTTGGCGAAGGAACCCGACGAGCGGTTCCCGAGCAACGTGGCCTTCATCCGGGCACTGGGCGGCGGCGACCTGCGGGCCGAGGTGACGACGGCCGCCGCCGGCAGCAGCGGCATCGACACCCCCGGGCCGCTGCGGGTGCGGCCGGCCACCACCCCGGAGGTGGACCTCGGGGCCACCCCGGGCGGCAGCCGCCGGACGCCGCTGCCGGCCGGCCGGTCTGGGCTGCATCGCCCGCTGCCGGCCGACAAGGTGAGCATGACGGTCAGCTTCCGCCCCGAGGAGGGGGTGATGCGGCCGGCCGTGCTGATCGGCATCGGCAGCTTCGGCAAGCGGGCGCTGCAACAGATCCGCTGCCGCCTGCTCGACCGCATCGGCGACCTCACCCAGGTGCCATGCTGGCGGTATCTGCTCATCGACACCGACCCGGACACCGACCTTAAAGCCGGCGGGGCGTCGGACGCGGCGGTGCTGCCGGAACACACCTTCCTGGCCCCGCTCCAGCCCGTCACCGCCTACCGCCGGCGGCAGCTCGACCAGATCCTCGAGTGGCTGCCGCGGGAGAAGCTGTACGGCATCCCGCGGTCGCTGCGGGTGGACGGCAACCGGGCGCTCGGCCGGCTGGCCCTGTACGACCACTACCTGAAGTTCACCCAGCGGCTCCGCCGCGAGGTGCAAGAGGCGATCCACCCGCAGGCGCTCACCGACGCGGCCGACCACACCGGCCTCGGGGTGCGGTCCAAGCAGCCGAACGTGTACGTGTTCACCAGTGCCACCGGCGGCACCGGCGGCATGCTGATGGACGTCGGCCATGCCGTCCGCCGGGCGCTGGAGAAGTTCGGGCTGACCGAGGCGACGGTCACGAGCTTCCTGTTCGCCGGCGCCCCGGAAGACCCGAACGCCCCGGCCGTCGAGCAGGCCAACGTGTTCGCCGCCCTGACGGAGCTGAACCACTACGCCGACCCGGACGTGACCTTCACCGCCCAATACGGCGGGGCCGAGGGGCCGCTGGTCGAGGCCGCCGGGCTGCCGTTCGACGCCACCTACCTGCTGCCCATGGCCGAGCGGACGAGCGAGGGCTTCCGCGACTGCATCTCCCACCTGGCCGGTTACGTGGCCCACGACCTGACCACCCCGCTGGGCACCGGGCTGGACAAGCTCCGCCGGCGGTCGCCGGCCGGCCGCACCCCGTTCCGCGGGTTCGGCACCTTCGGCGTCTGGTTCCCCCGCGGCCTGCTGCTCCGCAGCGCCGCCCGGCAGTTGTGCGTCCGCTACCTGCGGGCCTGGTCGGCAGCCGACGGCGGCAAGCCGCCGGCCGCCGAGGCAGTGCTAACGCGGATCGCCGCCGACCCGCGGCTGACCAGCGAGCAGGTGCAGGGGTTCGTAGCCGCCCAGGCCGGCGGGGCTGACGGCGACCCGGTGGCCAAGCTGGCCGCCTGGACGGCCGGCCTGTCCGACCAGGTGCCGCTCGCCAGCCGCCGACCGGACCCGCAGAGCTGGGCCGCCTCCGCCTGGGACTACGTCCGCGACTCGGTCGGCCTGGACCCGACCGGCGAGGGGGACAGCTCGTTCCGCCGCGGCCGCATCAGCAAGGCCCTCGACGGCGGGGTGAAGAAGGCGCTGGACGCCTGGCAGAACGAGCTGGCCGAGTTGCTCCGCCCGCTGAACGACCTGGCCGGCGGGCGGCTGGCCACCCAGGAGTACGTGCTGACCGCCCTGATGGCCAGCGCCGGGCAGGCGGCCGACGGGCTGGACACGACCCTCCGCGGGCTGGCCGACCAGCGGGCCAAGGCCAAGCTGGACGTGCAGGCCGCCCTCGCCGCCCTGGACGCGATGGACCAGCAGGCCAGCTTCACCTGGTTCGGCAACCGGGTGGCCAAGCTGCTGCGGAACGTCACCGACAAGGTGAAGGTGTTCGCCGACATCCGGCTGGGCGAGGACACGGCCGGGGCGGCCGCCCTGTTCTACCGCCGGCTGGCCGGCTGGCTGGAGGACCGCCGGCGGGACGTGCGGGACGCCCGCGAGCGGACCGCCCTGCTGGCCTGCGAGCTGGAGCGGCACCTGGGCGCCGGCGGGAGCGAGTCCGAGGACAGCATGGGCAGCGGCCTCCGCGGGTCGAACACCATGCGGGTGGTGCTGCCCAACGGCGAGGACCACCTGGACCGGGCCGCCCTGCACCTGCTCGACCGGCTGCCGGCGGGCGAGGCCGAGCGGCTGGAGGGCATCCTCACCCGGCTGGTGGTGGAGCCTCGCGGCGGGCTGGTGAACGCCTGTAAGGGGGCCAGCGACCCTTTCCGGCTGGTAGCCGCCCCGATGATCGAACAGACGACCGCCTTCCTCACCGGCCTGCTGCCGACCGAGGACGTGACGGCCGTCGAGCTGTCGGCGGCCGGCGACCGGCCGGGCGAGCTGGCCCGGCGGATCGGCAGCTACGCCCGCATGGCCGCCCCGCTGGCCGGCGGCCCGGCGGAAGAGGAGCGGACGTTCGTGATGGTGCCGGCCGGCGACGCCGGCGAGCGATACGCCACCGAGGTGCGGGCGGCCATCCCCGGCTCGGCCACGGTGCCGGTCCGCGGCCTCGGGGCCGACCTGCTGTTCTGCCGGGAGCAGGGCTGTCTGCGGCCGAACGACTTGGCCCGGCTGCTGGAGCCGTGCTGGGAGGCTTACGAGCAGGCGGCCGGCAACCTCGACACCAACCCGCACAGCCGGTACGACGTGACCGAGTGGCTGCCACTGGTGGACTCTTAAACTCCGCCCAGGGCCAGCCCGCCGGGCAGTGCCGGCGGTTCGACGGCAACGTCCGCCGCCGGCGGCGGGGCCTTGCCGACGATCAACCCCCGCAGCTTCCGCAGATCGGGGATGGGAACGCCCTTCAGCACCTGCTCAACGTCCACCCGGTCCAGCTCCTCGTGGTGCAGCAGGGCGTTGGCCAGCACGTCCAGCTTGTCGCGGTGAGTTTTCAGCAGGTCGATCGCCCGCCGCTCGGCCTCGGTGAGCAGCCGCCGCACCTCCTGGTCGATGAGCCGGGTGGTGTCCTCCGAGTGGTCCCGCTCCTCGGTGATCTCCTTGCCCAGGAAGTGGTGCTCCTCGCCGGCCTTGTAGTGGACCGGGCCGAGCGCCTCGCTCATGCCGTACTGCGTGACCATCGCCCGGGCCACCCGGGTGGCCATCTTGAGGTCCATGAGTTCGCCGGTGCGGGGTTCGCCGTACACCAGCTTGTCGGCCGCCCGGCCGCCCATGGCCAGCACCATCATGGCCAGCAGTTGGGCCTGCCCCTGGCTCACCTGGTCCTCGTCCGGCTGCACCATCGCCACCCCGCCGGTCTGTCCGCGGGGCACGATGCTCACCCGCACCAGCGGGTCGCAGTGCGGCTCCATCCACGCGACCAGGGCGTGCCCGGCCTCGTGGTAGGCGGTCCGCCGCTTTTCCCCCTCGGGGAACTGGTCCTCCCGCTTGGCCCCCAGCCGCACCCGGTCGGCCGCGTCGTCGAAGTCGCTCTGCTCCAGCACGTTCTTGCCCAGCCGGGTGGCGACGAGTGCGGCCTCGTTGCACAGGTTCCGCAGCTCGGCCCCGCTCATGCCGATCATGGCCCGGGCCACCCGCTCCAGGTCCACGGTGTACGCCAGCGGTTTGTTGCGGGTGTGCACCTTGAGGATGGCCAGCCGGCCCTGCCAGGTGGGCCGGTCCACGGTGATGTGGCGGTCGAACCGGCCGGGCCGAAGTAGGGCCGTGTCGAGTACGTCCGGCCGGTTGGTGGCGGCCAGCACGATGACGGTTTCGGCCGGGGCGAACCCGTCCATCTCGCTGAGAATCTGGTTGAGCGTCTGTTCCCGCTCGTCCGAGCCGCCGCCCATCCCGGTGCCCCGCATCCGGCCGACGGCGTCGATCTCGTCGATGAAAATCACACACGGGGCGGCCTCCTTGGCGGTGCGGAACAAATCCCGCACCCGACTGGCCCCGACGCCGACGAACATCTGGATGAACTCCGACCCGTTGATGCTGTAGAACGGCACGTTGGCCTCGCCGGCCACAGCCTTGGCCAGCAGCGTCTTGCCGGTGCCCGGCGGGCCGACCAGCAGCACGCCCTTGGGCACCTGCGCCCCGAGGCGGGCGAACTTGTCCGGGTCGCGGAGGAAGTCGACGACCTCGGTCAGCTCCCGCTTGCACGCCTCCATACCGGCCACGTCGTCGAAGCTGAGCCGGCCGCGGCCCTTCTCGTACCGCCGGGCCGGGCTACGGACGTAGCTGTTCAGGAACCCGCCGCCCACCGGGTCTTTCAGCCGCGGCAGCACGACGATGACGAAGAAGGCCACGAATACGGCCAGCGGCAGCAGCACCAGGGCGAACTGGCCGTACAGCGGGCTGGGGTCGTCCTGCGGGTCGATGACCAGCGGCGGCGTGTCGTCGGCTGGGCTGGCCGCCTTCCGCCGGCCGCGGTCGTCGGCGTCCGTCTTCTGCAGCCGGCGGATCAGGTCGTAGGCGTTGTCCGACGGCGGCAGGCGGATGCCGAACTGGCCGGCCGTCAGCTTCAGCTCTTTGGCCAGGTCGCCGTCCTTGTCTCGCACCTCGCCGACCGCCCGCTCCTTGCCCACCAGGGTGAGTTTCTTGAGCTGGCCGGCCTCGACCAGCCGTTCGAACTCCGTGAAGGTGATCGCCCGCCGGCTGGGGATGAGGAACAGGGCGACAGCCACCGCCGCCAGAACGAGTATGACCAGCCAGCCGCCCGGCAGCAGCGGACCGAGGCGGCGGACGGGCTTGGCGGCGTCGGGCGGCGGCATGGGGTCACTCGGGAGGGTCAGCCCTCAGATGCCCCATTCTAGGCCGCGGATTCGTCGGGGTGGGGCGAAGGCGAGCGGCCAGCGTAAGCTGGTCCGGTCCGGGGGGCAACAAGCTCACGCCCGCGGGCCGGACCAGCTTACGCTGGCCGCTCGCCAAGTAGCCGCTCAGCCTTCTGGCGGAGCGTCCGGCTTCGGCTCCTCGGGGGCCGGCTTCAGCAGCGCGGCCAACTGGGCGAACGAGTTGACCGGCGCCTTGCCGGACTTCTGCTGGGCCGACAGTTGGGGCACGGCCCGCGCCTTGCCCGGCTTCTTGGCGGCCGGCGGCGGGGCGTCGGCGGGCTGGGCCGCTCCCGCGGCGGCGATCTCCTCCGGCGTCCGCGGCGGCGGGGGTGGCTTCGGGCTGGTCCGCCAGCCGGGGGCGCCGGGGCCGCGGGGCTTCGGCCCGGGCTTGGGGCCGAACGGCTTGGTGCCGGTCGGGCCGCCGCCCGGCCGGGGGACGAACCCGGCCCGCTGGCCGGGTGCCGCCGGCTGCATCGGGCGTTGTTGCTGCGGCTGGCGGGGCGGCGAGGGCGGCCGGTCGTCCCGCCGCTGCTGCGGCTGGGGCCGCGGCTCGGGTCGCGGCCGCTCCTGCGGCTTCCGCTCCTGGCCCGGCGGGATCATGCTCAGCCGCACCCGCTTCCGCTCCGGCTCCACCTCCATCACCCACACGGCCACCACGTCGCCGACCGCTACCACCTCGTACGGCGACTTGATGTAGCGGTTGGCGAGCTGGCTGATGTGGACCAGCCCGCTGTCCTTCAGCCCCACGTCCACGAACGCACCGAAGTCCACCACGTTCAGCACCTCGCCCTTCAGCTCCATGCCGGGCGTGAGGTCGCTCAGGTCGAGGATGCCGGTGCGGAAGATCGGCTGCGGCCGGTCCTCCCGCGGGTCGCGGCCGGGGGCGGCCAGGGCGTGGAAGATGTCAACGACCGTCGGCACGCCGGCGTCCAGCCGCTGCCCGACCTCCTCCGGGTTGGTCTGGTTCAGCTTGTCCCGGAACTGCTGGAGCTTGGCCCGGTCGCGGAGGTCGGCCGGGCTGAACCCGAGGTCGGTAAGGATTTGCCGGGCCAGCGGGTAGCTCTCCGGGTGGACGGCGGTGGTGTCCAGCGGGTCGTCGCCATCGCGGATCTTCAGGAACCCGGCCGCCTGGGTGAACCGGGCGTCGCCCACCTGCGGCACGTTCTTGAGCTGGTCGCGGCTGGTGAACGGGCCGTGCTGCTGGCGGTAGCCGACGATCTCCCGGGCGGCCGACTGGTTCAGCCCGCTGACGTGCCGCAGCAGCGGGGCGCTGGCCGTGTTCAGGTCCACGCCCACTCCGTTCACGCAGCTCTCGATGACCGTCTCGACGGACGCGCGGAGGTACTTCAGCCGCACGTCGTGCTGGTACAGGCCGACGCCCACGTGCTGCGGGTCCACCTTCACCAGTTCGGCCAGCGGGTCTTGCAGCCGGCGGCCGATGGACACCGTACCGCGGGTGGTGGCGTCCAGGTTCGGGAATTCCTCCCGGGCGACGGGCGAGGCCGAGTAGTCGCTGGCCCCGGCCTCGTTCACCACCACATACGCCAGGTCGCTCGGGGCGTCCGGCAGACCGGACAGGTCGATGGGCGGGTCAACCGGCCGCGGCGGCCGGGCGGCTTCCACCGCCGGCGACTGCACCACCACGGCGGCGTCGGCCGGCGGGGCGTCGGTCGGGGCGGACGACACCGTGGACGACTCGCCCGCCCCGACTCCGGCCACGCTCATCGTCTCGGTGGCCTCGCCGGCCGACAGGTCGATGCCCGGGTGGACGGTGGTTTCGATCGTCGAGGCGGAGCCGGCGGCGTGGGTGCTGACGCTTTCCGTCGGCGTCAGATCGTGCGGCGGCAGCGGGGAGGCCACCGGCGGCGGGTTCAGCCGCCGCTCGGTCAGCTCGGCGAACAGCGCGCTGACGAGCTGCTCCGTCTCCCGGCAGGCAGTGCCGTTGCCGATGGCGACGACCGGCGTCTGGTGCTTGCGGATGAGCTGTTCCAGCTTCCGCTTGGCCTCGGCCGCCTTCTTCTGTGGCGGGTGCGGGTAGATGACCGCGTCTTCCAGCAGCGCCCCGGTCTCGTCCAGCACCGCCACCTTGCACCCGGTCCGCTGGCCGGGGTCGATGGCCAGCACCCGGGTGCCGACCAGCGGCGGCCGCAGCAGCAGGCTCCGCAGGTTCCGCGAGAACACGTCCACCGCGTGGTCCTGGGCGAACTCGGTCAGCTCCCGCCGCAGCTCCCGCTCCAGGCTCGGCAGCAGCAGCCGCTCGACGGCGTCGGTGACGACCGGCAGCAGCAGCTCCTGGTGCGGGTGGTCGGCCAGCGACAACTGGTCGGCGGCCACCCGGACGGCCGTCTGCCGGTCCACGTCCAGCCGGACCGTCAGCACGTTCTCCCGCTCGCCGCGGTTCAGGGCCAGGACGCGGTGCGGGGGCAACTGCCGCACCCCCTCGCCGAACTGGAAGTAGTCCTTGAACTCGCCCCCCTTGCCCTCCGGCAGCGTCGGCGACTTGGCCGTGACCAGCCCCGACGTGTCCCACACGAACCGCCGCACCGCCGCCCGCACCACCGCCGTCTCGGCGAACACCTCGGCCAGGATGTGCTTCACCCCGGTCAGCACGTCGTTCGTGTCGTGGAGCTGCTTCCACGGGTCCACCATGCCGGGCAGCACCTCGTCCAGCTTGTCCACCGCCGGGTCGCGGGTCCACACGGCCAGGGCCAGTTGCTCCAGCCCCTTCTCCTTGGCGTCGGTGGCCAGCGTCCGCTTCTTCTGCTTGTACGGCACGTACAGGTCTTCGAGCCGCTTCGGGTGTTCGGCCTCCAGGATCGCGGCCACCAGGTCGTCGGTCAGCTTGCCCTGGCCGGCGATGCTGCGGAAGATCGCCTGCTTCCGACCGGCCAAGTCCCGCAAGGCCGCGACGCGGTCCTGGATGCGCCGCAACTGCACCTCGTCCAGCCCGCCGGTGCGTTCCTTGCGGTAGCGGGTGACGAACGGCACGGTGTTGCCGTCGTCCAGCAGTTGCACCACCGCCTCGACCTGCTGCTTGCGGATCTGCAAGTCCTGGGCGATGCGGCTGAGGTCGTGCGGCTGCGGGGCGGGCGGCACCGGCGGCACCGGCTGGGCCGGCAACGCAGGGACCACGGCTACCGGGGCAGCACCGAGCGGGGTGTCGGCCGGTTCGGCGGCGGGGGGCGCCTCGTCGGTGCCCGGCAGCGGCGGCGGGGTGTCGGCGGCCGGCGGGGTGTCGGCGGCCGGCGGGGTGGCGTCAACGGTCGGCAGGTCGTCGGGGGTCATCGAGGCGTCCGATGAGACAGCGGGGGGTCCGGCCGGCGGCGGCCGTGACGGTCGGGGCGTACACTGCCCGCGTCGAAGGTCCGACGGGGGTCAGAAGTGATGTGTTACAACCGGGCGGGGGAAGGTCAAGAACGAACGGCACCGAGGAGCCGGCCGAGCAGGTCGTCCGGCGGGTAGCTGTGCCCGAGGTGCTGGCGGAACCCTTCGGCGAACGCCGCCCCGACCTCGGCCCCGCGGCTGGCCGACCACCGCCGCATCGAGTCCACCAGGTCGTCCACCCCGTGGTGCGTCCGCAGCCAGGCCCGCTGGCTCTCGTGGGCGTCTAGCATGTCCGCCTTGGCGTCGATCACCGCCGACACGTCGATACAGACCGCGGGCGGGATCGGCCGGCCGAACTGGTCCTTCCCCTCCAACGGGTCGCAGTAGAGCAGGTGCGGGATGCGGCCGAGCGGCGGGTGCGGCTCGGCGTGGCCCGGCCGGTGCAGGTAGTTCGGGATCGGGGCGGCGAAGGTGGCCGCCCGGACGATGTGACTCGTCTGCTCGTGGTCCAGGTGGTAGTCCTCCGGGCTGTGGGTGAACACCACGTCCGGGCGGACGGTGTTCAGCAGCCGCACCACCCGTTCCGTCGCCGGCGGGCCGAACAATACCCGCATGTCCAGCAGGCCGAGGCAGTGGTAGGCGAACCCCACCCGCCGGCAGGCTTCGCCCCCCTCGGCCTGTCGGATCCGCGCGATCTCGTCCGGCCCGTGCTCGGCCGACCCGCAGTCGCCGGCCGTCATGGTAGCGATGTGGGCCGCCCACCCTTGCTCCCGGTGCAGCCGCAGCAGGGTGCCGGCGCACAGGAACTCGGCGTCGTCCGGGTGGGCCATCACGGCCAGGGCAGTGGGCATGGCGTCACCGCGGCAGGGGCGGGGCGTCGGGGGACGGTGGCGCGTCCTGCGGGGTGGCCGTGCTCATCCGGGTCAGCCCCATGCGGCCGCGGACCGTCTCCCGCACGTACGGCCGCACCCAGTAGTCGTCCACGCTCGGGGCGGTGGGGAAGAGGATGTTGCCGCCCGGCCGGGAAGCCACCTTCATCCAGGCGAACTCGTCGTCGATCAGTGCGCGGGTGACCGGCTGGCCGCCGGCCGCCGTGAGGGCCAGCGGGCCGACCGCCGCCGCCGCCGCCGTGGTCACCTGTGCGACCCGTTGCAGGGCCATCTGGTGGGGCGAGTCCGGGGCCAGCCCGGGGAACACGCTCGCCATCTGCTCGGCCACGATCCGCGAGTTGGCCTCGTCCTCGGCGAACGCCACTTGCAGGTCCGGCAGGGTGGTTTCCAGGTCGGCCCCGGCCGGCACCAGCGCCCGCAGGGCGTCCACCGCCCGCGCCGCCCGCGCCCGCACCGCCCCGTCTTCCTTCAGCAACTTGTACAGTTCCAGTTCTAGCTCGTACGTCTGGTCCTCGACCAGGTCGCCGCGGGAGCGGTGGAAACGTGGGTACTTGGCCAGCACCTCCCGCCACTTGGCCAGCCCCTCGACGTACAGCCGGGTGGCCCGCACCGACCCGGCCGACTGGCGGGCCTGGTCGGCCTCGTACAGCAGCCGGCGGGCGCGGACGGTGAGCGGATCTTTCTCGGCCAGCGACGAGTCGAGGAAGTACTCGAAGTTGGTCATCTGCCGGTTCTGCTCGTAGTAGGTGAGCGCCCGGCGGGCCTGCATGTCCAGCGGGTCGATGTTGGCCGCCTTCATCTCCTCCGGGCTGAGGTCGGGCGGCAGGCCGCCGCCGAACGGCACCTTCTGGCCCCGCTCGGTCAGCCGGGCCAGCCGGTCCGGCTCGAGCACCAGCCCTTGGCCGCGACCGGCCTGGTCCCACAACTGCCAGGCCCGCTCGTACTCCACCCGGCTGTTGCCGGCCGCCGTCAGGGTGGCATCCCCGCCGGCCGTCCCGCCCCACGCCCCGGCCGCCCCGTCCTCGGCCGGCGACCACACGCTCTGCTCGTCGAACCAGCCTTCTTTGGCCAGCCGCTCGGCCAGGTAGCTCTGCGCCCGGCACGGGGCGATCTTGAAGATGATCAGGGTCGGCTGCCGCGGCACCCGGTGGCGGAAGGCGTCGTACTCGCCGGGCGTCGGCGTGGCCCACGGGAGGGGGTCGCCGTTCTCGTCCGGCTTGGCCGGCGGCACCACCGTGTTGGCGTAGGTGTACCACGCCCGGGCGGCGTGGAAGGCGTCGAAGCGGTCGTCATACTGGGTGGCCGACGCCGCCGGGTAGGCCTCCTCCGGCCCCTCCGGGAACCGCTCCGGCAGCACCGGGAACTGGCTCGCTGGCTCGGCCAACTGGTTGGTGCCGGGCTTGTACAGGCTGGGGATTTTGTCGTTGTCGCGGAGGAACTGGACCACGTCCTCCGGGCTGTTGCACGCCAGCTTGGTCTTCAGCCGGCGGACGAGCTGCGGGTGGGCGACGCAGAACTCGCGGAACTTGTCGGCGTTCACCGACTGGTCCGGGTTGAGCAGGGCCGGCACCCGGTCGCCCGGCGGGATGGCCGCCACCTGCATCAGGCTGCGGAGCGTCTGCACCTTGTCCGACACGCCGAACTTGTTCTGGTAGTAGAATCCGATCTGGTAGCGGAGGTCGGGCGACCCGATCTGCACCTTAGTGCCGTCCGGCTGGCGGGCGATCTTGCTGTTCAGCCGGTCGCCCTCGGCGAGCAGTTCAATCCCCCGGGCGATATAGAAGAACATGTCGCCGAGCTTGTCGTTCTCGACCGACACGTTGTAGGCGATGTTCCAGCTCTGGAAGATCCACGGGGTGATGAAGTTCGGCTGGAGCCGGGTGACGGCCTTGACCAGCAGCTCGAACTCGTGCCACTCGTTCCGCTTCTGCTTCTCGATGGCCGACCACCACAGGCCGGTGATGACCGGCCCGCGGGCGCCGATCAGGCTCAGCCGGGCCACGCTGCCAGTGATCTCGGCGTCCCCCTGGTCGAGTTCCCGAAGGTCCAGTTTCTCGGCCTGTTCGAGCACTGAGTGGTCGCTCAGCCACCGGGTGGCGGCCAAGTCCCGTGTGAGCGTCAGCTTGCCCCGCCAGTACATGGTGAGTGTGAACAGGGCGATGAGGGCGACGAAGTAGCCGACCTTGCGTCGCACCGCCGCCCGCTGGATCGGGTTGGCCATGACTTGCTCCGGCGACAGCTACGCCGTTGCAACGGCGTGGCTCGTTGTGTATCGAGACTACGCCGCCACCTCGCGGGAGCGGATCAGGTAGTAGCCGAGGATGAACCACGGCAGCAGGTAGCCGAACAGCACCACCACGTTCATGACCAGGGCACCGGCCGGCACGTTGAACCCCTCGCTCAGGTGGTTGGTCCACGAGTACGAGTACACGTCTGGCACCATGTTAATCACCCGCCGGAAGAACCAGGCGGCCCCCTTGTCCAGCCCCTCGACGGCCCCGGTGATGGCGCTGTTCGGGTCCGTCTGGGCGGTGGACTGCTCGGCCTTCAGCAGCTGGCTCATGGCCTTGAACGGCCCGCCGACGTAGCTCTTGCCACTGGCCATGTCGGTCAGGTGGTCGGAGGCGTACCCGCCGGCGAACAGCAGCAGGGCGGCCAGGAACGAGATGATCCCGGCCAGGTAGGTGCTACAGCACACGGCCAGCCCGATGATCAGCACCACCCGGCACCACAGGCCGACGGCCGCCTTGAAATAATTCTCGGTGAACGAGCGGTCGCCTTCCAGCAGGAACAGGTCCGGCTCGGCCATGCCGAGCATCTGGCCACGGGTGATACACTTGACGGCCACCGTGAGCCGCGGCATCGGCTTGCCCTCGACGCCGGTCCCCGGCCCCTGGGCGGCGAACCGGAACAGCCCGGCCGGCACCGGCACACTGTCCGGGTGGTAGTCGAAGATTTCCTTGCCGGTGGCCTCGTAATACCCATGCGTCTCGGCCAGCTTCTCCACCACCGCCCACGCGGGCGTGCCCGGCTTGGCCCGGCTGAGGACCGACCCCGGGTTGCTCTCCGCGACCTCGGCCGTCACCCCCGGCAGCTTCCGCACCAGTTCGGTCGCGTCCTTCTTGTACGCCTGCTCCTTGGCCGGGTCGGTCCACCGCCAGACGCCGTCCTTCGGGTCGGCCGGCGGCTGCTGGGCGGCCTGCCAGCTCGTCGCCCGGATTTCCAGGTCCACGCCCTTATTCTCCTCGCCCTTCGTCATGCGGAAAATGTCGAAGGTGAACTCCAGCGGCACCGGCAGGTCGGCCGGGCGGTTAGACAGGGTGGACGGCACGGCATCGAAGTTCCACACCGCCCGCTGGCTGGTCGCCGGGTCGCCACCGATGTACTTGCGGTAGTCGAACTCCCGGCCGGCGTTGATCCCCTCGATCAGCCCGCGGCGGGACTGGTAGCTGAGCTGGCCGTACAGCGGCACCCGGGCCTTGAACGTCTCCTCCTTGGCTTTCTCATCGATGGTCGTCCCGAAGCTGATGAACAGCCAGCCGAGGGTGGTCATGCCGAACAGGGCCACCGTCATCAGCCCGGCATAGCCGACGAACCGGCCGAGGATGAGTTCGAACCGCTCGACTGGCTTCGTAACAATCGTGTAAATGTTTTGATTCTTGATGTCGTTGGGAATGCTCAGGGCCGCCAGCAGAGCCGCCGGCAGCGTGAGGAGCAAGTTCGTCACCAAGCTGCTGAACCCGATCATGGTGCGGAGTTCGTCCTCCGGCTTGATCTGGATGAACCAGTTGGCCGGGAACAAGAACGGCACCAGGAAGAACAGAAAGACCAGGAAGACGCGGTTGCGGACGGCCTCCTTGAACCCCAGCTTGGCGATGGCGAACACCCGCCGGGAACGGAGCTTGAGCAGGCTGCCGACGAACGGCGCCCCGATGCCGATGACGGCGAACAGCCCGCCCAGCGTAAGGGCGAGCGACTGCGGCTTGAGGCTGAGAGCCGGCGGCACGTACTTGCGGTAGGCACCGGGGTCGCTGACGTACTCGGCCACCTGCTCTCCGCCCTTGCGGGTGAGCATCAGGAACCCGAGGACGGCGTAGCACAGGATGGCCAGCGCCGCCGCCCCGAGCATCAGCCCGCTGACGCCGGCCCGGTCCTTCGACGAGTTGGCCTGCTCCTTGGGGATGCGGAGGGCGTACAGCAGGTACACCGCCAGCCCGAGCATGGCGAACCCGCCGGCGTCCATGAGCCACACCTGCACCAGCCCCGGCAGGTCGCGGAGGGTGAGCGGGTCGCGGTCCACGATCAGCAGGCCGAACAGCGGGGCGGTCATGGCGAATCTCGAACGGCTGTTCTGACTTGGTGGGACAGGCATGTCTGCCTGTCCGAAATCCTGGACAGGCAGACATGCCTGTCCCTCCGGCTACCTCGCGGCCACAGCCTCGGCCGGCGGCAGGTACCGCCGGCCTGGCCGGGCCTTTGACTCTTCCACGATCCGCAGGAACAGGTCTTCCAGCGTGGTCGTCGGGTGGCCGAACGCTTCCAACTTGCCGCCGTGCCGCTCGACCACCGCCGTCAAGTCCCGCTTCAGGTCGTCGGTGAGCGCCACGCCGGTGGCCCGCACCTCCAGCCGCTTCTGGTCCTCGACGAGCTTGTTCACGGCCCCGAGTTCTTGCAAATCGCCGCCGTACAGGATGGCGATCCGCTGGCACACGTCCTGCACGTCGTCCAGCCGGTGGCTGCACATGAGGACCGTCTTGCCCTGCTTCTGGAGGTCGCGGATGAGCGACTTCATCCAGGCCGTGCCGAGCGGGTCGAGGCCGCTGGTCGGTTCGTCCAGGATGATCAGTTCCGGGTCGTTGATGAGAGCCTGGGCCAGCCCGATCCGCTGCCGCATCCCCTTCGAGTACTCCCGCAGGATCCGCTTTTTGTCCTGGCCGAGGCCGACCATCTCGATGAGTTCGCCGGCCCGCTTCCGCCGCACGGCGGCCGGCATGTCGAACAGCCGGCCGTAGAAGTCGAGGGTCTCTTCGGCGTTCAGGAAGCGGTACAGGTACGACTCTTCCGGCAGGTACCCGATCTTCTCGTTCTTCTCCACCTTGGCCGCCGGCTCGCCGAACACGGTGGCGTCGCCACTGGTCGGGAACAGCAGGCCGAGAAGCAGCTTGATGGTGGTAGTCTTGCCCGACCCGTTCGGCCCGAGCAGGCCGAACACCTCGCCGCGGTGGATGGTCAGGTCCAGGGCGTTGAGCGCCGTCTTCTTCTTGCGGCCCCAGAAGTCCCGGTACACCTTGGTCAGGGCGCGGGTTTCAACGACTGTGTCTGCGGCCATGCGGCGGCTCCGGCGGCGGTGCGGTCTATCGGGTTACGCCCGGCGGCCGGGGTTGGTTCGCGCCGCCGGACTTTTCACTGGCGGCCGGCCGGCCGTGGTGTCATGTTAGGTTTCCCCGCCCGGCCGGTAGCCGAAGCGGGCAACCCCCGACTCCACTTGCTCACGAGGGCGACGATGACACGGGTTCTGACGGGCCTGCTGCTGGCCGGGCTGTGCGGCACCGCCGCGGCCGACGTGACCCTGACCGGCGAGAACACCAAGATCGAATTCACCGGCAAGAAGCCAGACGGCAAGCACGACGGCGGGTTCAAGAAGCTGGCCGGCACCTGGACTGCCCCCGGCGGGGACGCCACCAAGGGCCAGCTCGACGTGACCATCGAAACGCCGTCCATCTTCTCGGACAATCTTGTGCTGACCAACCACCTTAGGAACCAAGACTTCTTCGACGTGAAGACCCACAAGACGGCCACGTTCAAGAGTACCAAGATCGAAAAGGACGGCGACAGGTACAAAGTGACGGGCGACCTGACGCTGCTCGGCAAGACCAAGAGCATCAGCTTCCCGGCCGAGATCAAGGGGAACGCGCTCAAGAGCGCGTTCAGTATTGATCGGACTGAGTTCGGCATGACTTACGGCAAGGGCAAGGTGGACGACAAGGTGGAGCTGCGGGTGACGGTGGACGGCAAGTGAGTGAGCTGCCGCCGCGGGCGGAGGTGATCGACGCCCTGCGGTATGCCGTCGCCCCGGCTGTTGGGGCGACGCTGGCCGTCGCCGGGGTGGCCGGCGTGTCATTGTGGAAGCTGACGCCGTATTGGCGGCGGTCCATGCCGGCCGCCTCCGTCCTGGCCCTGGCGGCGGCGCTGGCCGCCGGCAACCACTTCCGCGCGGCCCTGCCGTGGGAGCCGGGCGCCGCCTGGTGGCACCTGGCCGGCCCGGCCGTCGGCTTGGCACTTCTGGCCGAACTGCTGGCCCGAGTCTGGCCCGCCGTCGGGCAACTGCTCCGCGGGCTGGTGGCCGGCATCGCCGCCGCCGCGTTCACCCCGCCCGAGTGGCAGGCCGAAGCCCAGTGGACGTTCCCGCTGCTGGCCGCCGTGCTGGCCGCCGAGTGGGGCGTATTGGTGGCCGTCGGCCGGCGACACGGCGGCGGCACGACTTGCCTAGCGATGGCCGTCGCCGCTGGTGGCGCCGGGGCCGTGCTGCTGCACCACAACGTCCTGCGGTTCTGCGACGTGGCCACCTTCGTGCAGGTCTCGCTCGTGGCACTCGCCGGACTGGCCTGGCTGAGCCGCACCGACGCCTCGGCGGCGGCCGCGGTGGCCGTCGTGCCGGTCGTGGGCGTGCTGATGCTGGGGCGGTTCCTGAGTGAGTCGGCGGTGTCGTGGGGCAGTTTTCTGGCCGTCGGGCTGGCCCCGCTGGCTCTGGCCCTGCTACTGGCCGTGCCCCGGCGGTGGTGGGCGGCGGTGCTGGCCGTGGCGCTGGTGGCCGGGCCGGTCGGCTGGGCCGTTGGTACGGCGATGCGCGACGCCCCGCTGAAGTTCGATACGCCCGAGAAGTGGGACGGTTGAGCTACTCGACGAACGGCCCCCACGCCCCGTCGCCCAGCACCTCGTTCGGCCGGTACTTCGCCTTGTACTCCAGCGACCGACAGCCGGCGACGTAGTACCCGAGGTAGACGTGCGGCAGACCGGCGTCGGCCGCCGCCTTCAGCGTACTCAGCACGTTGAGCACCCCGAGCGACCGCCGCCGCTCGTCGGGGTCGTGGAAGAAGTAGATGGCCGACAGCCCGACCGGCAGGCGGTCCACATAGCCGACGCCCACCAGGCGGTCGCCCACCCGGTAGCACCACTCTTCGGACGCGAACGGGTTGCCGATGAACGCCTCGTGGTAGTCGGCCAGCGACTCGGTGTCCCGGTGCGGCCAGCCGACCCGGTCGGCCTGGGCGGCGTGGAAGGCGTCGTACAGGGCCAGCTTCTCGGCGGTGGCGGCCGGCTCGCCGACGGTCAGCGTCACCTCACCGGCGTTCAGCCTCCACACCCGCTTCTGGGTATCGCTCGGCCGGAACGCCGGCACGTCCACCCGCAGGCTCTGGCAGGCGTCGCAGGCCGGGCAGTCGGGGCGGAACAGCGAGTGGCCGAACCGCCGCCAGCCGGCCGTCAGCCGGTCGGCGTACTCGGCCGGGGTCAGCTCCCCGACCACCTCGTACCGCATGGACGCCACCCGCCCCGGCAGGTAGCTGCACCGGCTCGGCGGGGTCCGGAAGGTGAAGAGGGAACGCACCGGGCTACGCTATCACGGCACGAACTCGATCGCCACCGGATTCGGGATCACCCCGGCCGCGTGGCCCTCGTCCAGCAGCCGCCGCACCGCCTGCCGGCCGCGGTCGCCGTAGTCCAGGGTCCAGTCGTTGACGTACATGCCGACGAACCGATCCGCCAAGTCCTCGCCCATGTCCCGGGCGTACTGGAGGGCGTGGCCGAGCGCCTCCTTGCGGTGTTCCAGCCCGTAGCGGATGCTCGCCTTGAGCAGCCGGCTGACCTCGGCCATCGTCTCCGCCCCGAGGTCTTTGCGGACCACGTTGCCGCCCAGCGGCAGCGGCAGCCCGGTCCGCTCCTTCCACCACACCCCGAGATCGGTGACGAGGTGCAGGCCGTTGTTCTGGAACGTGAGCTGGCCCTCGTGGATGATCAGCCCGGCGTCGTACTTCCCGGACTCGACGACCGGGATGATCTCGTCGAAGGGCACCACTTTAAATTTGAGTCGGTCGCTGGCCCCGAGGCTGGCGTAGAGGAGTTTGAGTGTCAGGAACGCCGTGGTCATGGTGCCCGGCACGGCGACGGTGAGCGGCGGCAGGTCTTCGACCGACATCGGTTTGCGGGCGACGATCATCGGGCCGTAGCCGTCGCCCATGCTGCACCCGCTCGGCAGCAGGGCGTACTTGTCCAGCAGGAAGCTGTAGGCGTGGATGCTGACGGCCGACACCTCCAACTCGCCGCGCATGGCCCGGCGGTTGAGCGTCTCGATGTCCTGCAGTTCGTGGGTGAACCGGAACCGGCCGGCGTCGATCTTGTCGTTGGCCAGGGCGTGGAACATGAAGGCGTCGTCCGGGTCCGGGCTGTGGCCGACGCGGATCAGTTGTTTCTCGGTCATGGTTGCCTCTCGCTTTCTGCCAGCTTACGGACGTGGTCGAGAACCTGCCGGTGGACGCGGCCGATGATCGCGTCCGACCAGACGCCCCAGTAGTCGGCCGGCCACATGCGGTTGGTGTACCAGGTGGTGCCTTCCAGGCGGGTGCGGCCGCCCGGCAGCTCGGTGAGGTTGAACTGCCCGCGGCGGCTGACGAGGAAGTTGTTCAGGTGCGGCGGGTGGACGTGGAACGGCGACAGCTCCTTCATCGGCGGCGGCTGGTCGGTCACGTCGAAGGCCAAGCAGTGCGGCTCGTCCCACACCGTCACCGGCTCGACGAACGCGCCGGTGGAGAAGACGCAGTGCCGCACCGCCCCGACGCCGGTGCCGACGATCTCGGCCCGCAGTGGGTAGGCCAGGCCGGTACGGAAGATCGGGTCCGACGGCGGGTCGAGCGGCGGGAAGGCGACGACCAGTTTCCACACCGCCGCCGGCGGGGCGTCCACGTCCACCGTGGTGACGACCGCCCGCAGAACCGGCTCGTGGGTGCCCTGGGCCTCGGCCGCGATCATGGCCGGAAGGACGATCAGAAGTCCGAGGGCCAGCGCCGGGGCGTGGTCGTTCACCCACGGCCGGGACTGCACGGCAAACCCGACCAGACCGCCGAGCAGGGCCAGCGGCAAGGCCAGCGGGGCGGCCATGAGGATGCAGATGGCCCCCTCCAGGGCGAACCCGAGCAGCACGCACCCGGACGCCGCCACGGCCACCGCCGCCACCCCGAGGCACTGGCCGACGGTCCGCCGCCGGCTCAGCCCGTACAGCACGGCGGCCAGCCAGCCCTCGGCGAACGGGGCCGCCACGAACACGCCGAAGCCGTAGCTCTGGAGGGTGTTAGCCGCCAGGAAGACCAGCCCGGCCGTCATCACCACGCTCAGGAAGCAGGCCAGGGCGAACGCCGCCGGCGAGCTTTCGCCGGCCACCCGCCGGTGAATCGTCCGCGCCCGCCGGGCCAGGGTGGTCCCCTCGGGCACCTCCAGTGGGGTGGGCTTGGTCGGCACCAGGCACAGGCCGAGGATGAGCAGCAGGTTGACCAGCGGTACGAAGAACAGCACCGTCAGGGCGAGTGGCAGCCCGGCGTCCCGCAGCCGGCGGACAGTGAGCAGCACCCCGACGGCGATGAACGGCAGGGACGAGGCTAGCAGGGCCAGAGCCAAGTCGCGGTCGGCCGGCGGCAGTTGCCACACCAGCACCGCGTCGCGGTCCGGCCAGATCAGGTAGTTGAGCGGCGTCCAGTCCTGCCCGAAGCGGCCGGCGATGGCGCGGTCGAGCAGAAACTTGACGGCGAAGAGTGCGACCCCGACGACGAAGTAGAGCGACCGCGGGGTGACGCCGTCCGGGCGGAGCGAGCGGCCGATGGCGGCGAGCATGTCGGCCTCCAGGTTCGGCGTCTGAGGCGAGCGGCCGGTTTCAGCCGGCCGACCGCTTCTACGGTGCGCGGAGAGGTTCCTGACCCGGAGAGCTGTCGGCCGGCTGACACCGGCCGCTCGCACAGATCACAGTACGTCCGCCGGCTGCCCACTCCGTACCACCCGGCCGGCTTCCATCCGATGCACGGTCGTCGCCTGCCGGGCGAACCCCATGTCGTGCGTCACCACGATCATGGTCTGACCGGCCGCCGCCAGGTCGCACATGACCGCCAGCACCTCATGGCTCGACTGCGGGTCGAGAGCGCTGGTCGGCTCGTCGAACAGGATCGTCGCAGGATTAACCGCTAGCGCCCGGGCGATGGCAACTCGCTGCTGCTGGCCGCCGCTCAGGGTCGCCGGCCGAGCATACAACTTGTCCCCGA
Organism: Fimbriiglobus sp.; assembly: GCA_043787415.1. Classification (GTDB taxonomy): domain Bacteria; phylum Planctomycetota; class Planctomycetia; order Gemmatales; family Gemmataceae; genus JAXMAZ01. Next base: position 24,777 of record JAYVUZ010000122.1, read on the forward strand.
GGCCGACCCGTTTCAGCAACTCGACGGCCCGCGGCTCGGCGGACTCACGCTTCTCGCCGAGGGCGTGCCGCGGGCCGCTCAGCACGTTTTCGAGGGCCGTCAGGTGCGGGAACAGGTGGAACTGCTGGAACACCATGCCGACCCGCCGCCGCAAGGCAACGAGGTCCGCTTCCTTCGGCATCCGGCCGCCGTGCAGTGTCACCCCGCCGACTCGGACCTCGCCGGCGTCGAACCGCTCCAGCCCGTTCAGACACCGGAGTAGCGTCGATTTGCCGCCGCCGGACGGGCCGACCAGGGCCGTCACTTCGCCGACCTGGACGGTTAGCGACACCCCGTCCAGGACGCGGGCCGGCCCGAACGCCTTCGTCACGCTGGACACCTGGATCACGCCCCACCCCCGTCCCCGGCCAGCCGGCGTTCCAGGTAACGGGCCAGCACCCCGAGCGGGTAGCTCATCAGCAAATACAAGCCGGCGGTGATGAGGGCCAGTTCCAGGATGAGCGAGCGGTTGAAATTGTACAGCTCGTTGTACTTGCGGGTCAGTTCGGTGATCATGATGGCTGAACAAATCGACGTGTCCTTGAACAGAGCGATGAAGTCATTGGTCACGGGCGGCAGGACGATCCGCACGGCCTGCGGCACCACCACCCGCCGCACGGCCGTCCAGCGGGTCAGACCGAGGGCGAGGGCCGCTTCCATCTGCTCCTTCGGCACCGCCAGCAGGCCGGCCCGGTAGTTCTCCGCCTCGTAGGCCGAGTAGTTGACGGCCAGCCCGAGGATGCCGCACAGCAGTGGGCTGAACAAGCCGCCGAGGGCCGGGTGGAGCTGCGCCGCCCACACCGGCAGCAGATAGAACAGGACGTACAGTTGCAGCAGCAGCGGCGTGCCCCGCAGCACCTCGACGTACACCCCGAGCGGCGGGTTCAGCCACCGCGGCCCGTACACCCGACCGACCGCCACCGACAGGCCGATGCCCACCGCCAGTGGGAACGAGGCGAAGGCCAGCACGAGGGTCATGCCGGCCGCCTGGAACAATTCCCTCACCAGCCGCGGCCACGGGCTACCGACCGCCGCCTCGAACGGCGGCGGCCACGGCTGATCCAGCAGCGGCACCAGCGCTTCTTGGTCGGCGTTCCACAGGCCGTACTTTTCGTAGATGCGGCGAAGCGAGCCGTCCCGCAGGCCGTCGGCGATGGCCGCGTCGAGTTGCCGGCCCAGGTCCGTGTCGCCCTTGCGGAAGTACACGACGTAGTACCCCGGAGCGTCGGCCTGGGCCACCGCGTGTAGGTCCGGGTACTCCTTCTGGAAGTAGACCGCCGCCGGGCTGTCCTGCACCGTCGCCGGCAGCCGGCGGTCGGCCACCAGCTTCATGACGTTGGCCACGTCCTCGTTCGACTGGATGTCGGCCTCCGGGTGGCGGGTCCGCAGGTACTCGTGGCACACCGTGCCGCCGAGGACGCCGACCGACTTGCCCTTCAGGTCGGCCCAGCCGCGGATGCTCGCGTCGTCCTTGCGGGCCAGCAGCGTCATCCGGTAGGCGAAGTACGCCCGGCTGACGCCGAACTGGTCGCACAGGTCGCGTTTCAGCTCGTACCCGTTGAGGACGACATCGACCCCCTTCTCCACGTCCCGGCTCTTGGTGAGCTGCTGCGGCAGGTTGGCCCAGGTGCCGTCCACCAGCACGGCCTTGCGGCCGATCTTGGTGGCCAGGTGCTGGGCCAGTTCGAACTCGAACCCGGTGAAGTTGCCGGCCGCGTCCTGCATGATGAACGGGGCGCCGCCGGTGGGGTCGGTGCCCCAGCGGAGTTCCGGCTGCTGAGCGACGGCGAGGGGGGCGAGGAGGAGTGCGACGAGCGAGGCGGCGGTCTTCAACGGCGGGACACCTCGGGGTCGGGCCACGGGGACGGCAGGAGTGTACCACGTCCGGCCGGGGGCCGTCACTCGGTTCGGCCGACCTTCAGTAGAGCGGGCTTTTAGCCTGCTCGAACGCCGAGCAGGCTAAAAGC
>JAYVUZ010000123.1:0-47667 GCA_043787415.1 Fimbriiglobus sp.
ACGAGCGGCGGGCCGACATCCATCAGGCGTTCCTCACCCTGGCCTGCGTCAAGGTCTGCTGGTATCGCCTCGCCGGACGGTTCCGTTAGGGTTTCTAAGTCCTGCATTTCGCAACATTTTACGGCTGCTCTCACTCGATCTGCGGATTGTGGGGCGTCCACTCGGACTGTACGTAGACTTGCAGACCCTCCTCACGGAAGTCGCCGAAGGACGTGAGACTGCGATTGAGATGCTGACAGATGTGGTCCGGACGTTGGTGCAGGTTAGGGACGAACGGCTCACGCGGCTGGCTCAGCTGCAAGCCGAGTTGCGGGCGGGTGCCGACGCTTTGCCACCCTCGTCCGAGACAGTCGTAAAACTGATTCGCCAACACCTCGACTGCCAGCGTTCTAGCCGGCTGCCGGTGCTGGTGGTCGCCGCAGCCTACCAGTCGGTCGCGGATCGGCTCGGCGAGGCTACTCGACCGCTGCACGCCCACAACGCCGCTGACGAACAAACCGGGGCGGCTGGAGACGTGGAGGTGACGCTGGAGAACGACGACCGGGTGTACACCGCTTACGAGATGAAGCAGAAGTCCGTCACCCGCGACGACCTCGACCGCGCGGTACAGAAGCTGGCCGGCCGGGACCGCCGGCCGGACAACTATGTGTTCATCACCACCGACCGCGTCGACCTGGCCGTGTCGGACCACGCCGCTAGTCTGTACGAGGCGACCGGCGGCACCGAGTTCGTCGTCCTCGACTGCCTCGGTTTCCTTCGTCACTTCCTGCATCTGTTCCATCGCCGGCGGACGGCCTTCCTTGACGCGTATCAGTCCCTCGTGCTGAACGAACCCGATAGCGCGGTGGGGTTGCCACTCAAAGAAGCCTTCCTTGCCCTCCGGGCGGCCGCGGTCTCCAGCGAGTGAAGCCGCCCGCCAGTTGACCACCCTCCGCGACGCCTGGCTCAACCCGCCGGAGTGGGTGCGGACGGAGGTGCTGACCTTCCCCGGGTCGGCCGGCGGGCCGTGGGGGCGATACGTCTCGGGCGCCGACGCCGCCGGGGTGGGCACCGTCCGCTACCCCCGCACCGTGCCGGCCGACGGCGTCCACGCCGCCATGCTCAAGAAGCGGACGCTGACAAACCTGTACAACGAGCGGCCGGGCTGGCCCACGCGCACAAGCGACTGGACGCGGCCGTGGCCGCCGCCTACGGCTGGCCGGCCGACCTGCCGGACGACCAGGTACTCGCCCGGCTGCTGGCCCTCAACCTGGCACGCGCGGCCGGGTAGAATGCCGGCATGACCACCCCCGCCCCCACCCTCGACCTGTCCGGGCTGTCGCCCGACGCCGTCCGCCAGGTGCAGCAACTGGCCGACCAGCTCCGCACCGTCGAGACTCCGCCGCCCCGGCGGCAGTCGCACCTGCGGGACGGCGAGACGCCGGAACAGTGGATCGCCCGGCTCCGTGAGTGGGCCGAGTCGCACAAGCCCCGCAACCCGAACTTCGACGACAGCCGCGACAGCATCTACGACTAGGGGCGGTATGACCTTCCTGCTCGACGCCAACGTGCTGTTGCGGATGGCCGAGCCGACACACGCCCAGTACGACGCGGCGTTCGACGCGGTGGCGGCCCTCACTAGCCGGGGGCACGACCTGTTCATCGTTCCCCAGAACCTGTACGAGTTCTGGGCCGTCGCCACCCGCCCGGTGCCCGACAACGGGCTGGGCATGACCCCGGACGAGGCGGCGGCTGAACTGGTGGCCATCCGCGCCCGTTTCCCGCTGCTACCTGATACCTCCGCCATCCTCCCCGAGTGGGAGCGGCTGGTCGTCGCCCATCAGGTTCGCGGCAAGCCGACCCACGACGCCCGGCTGGTCGCCGCCATGCTGGCTCACGGCGTCGGCCACCTGCTCACCTTCAACATCAAGGACTTCAAACGGTTCCCGGGGATCACCGCCCACGCCCCGGCCGACGTGGCCGCCGGCCCGCCCTGACCCCGCCGGCCGGCCCGGATTGACCGCCCCATCCGCCCGCGGTATTCTCCCGCTTCGCCCGGACCCCGGGCCACCTTCCCGGCCACGGACGGCACGGATGGCTCTGGTACGCAGTTGGGTCATCCGGGGCGTGCTGCTCGCCGCCCTCGCCGGCGTCGGCGGGGTCGGCTGGCACCTACACCAGGCCGTCAGCCCGGACCAGGTCCGCGCCGCCGTCCTGGCCAAGCTGCAAGCCCAGTTCCCGGACGCCGAGGTGTCCGTCGGGTCGGCCGGCTACAGGCTGTTCGGCGGCGTCACCGTCCACGACCTGCGGGTGGGTCGGCCGGGCCAAGCCCAGCCCATCTTTTCGGCCCCCGTCGCCGTCATCATCCCGGACAAGGAGCGGATGAACCGCGGCCAGATCGCCCTCAAAAAGGTCGAGCTGGACCGCCCGACGCTGCGGCTGGTCCGCCGGCCGGACGGCACCTGGGGCCTGCCCGGCATGGTCGAGCAGCCGGCATCGGGCGACCCGCTGCCGACCGTGCTGGCCACCGGCGCGACGCTGCTGCTGACCGACCAGCGGCCCGGCGGCCTGCCGCCGCTGGCCGTGCAGGCCAGCCGGGTGACGCTGGTCAACGACCCGGCCAACACCCTGAAGTTCGAGGGCCAGTTCACCGTCAGCCCGGCCGCCGACGACAAGCCGGCCGAGGGCGGGCTGAGCATCCCGCTGACGGTCAGCGGCAAGGTCCACCGGGACACCCACGCGGCCAGCGTCCGCATCGAGGTGCCGGACCTCCAGGTGACGCCCGACCTGGCACCCGCCGCCGCCCGCCTCGACCCGCAGTTGGCCGAGCTGCTGGCGCAGGTGTCGGCCCGCATCAGCCTGAAGGCCGAGCTGCACACCACCGGCGACCCGGCCCGGCCGGTGAAGGCGGACGTGCGGCTGGAGGTGCGGGACGGCCGGTACGAAGACCCGGCCCTGCCGTGGCCGGCCGAGCACGTCAGCGGCCACGTCCACATCGCCGACGGTAAGGTGACGGTGGAGAAGGGCAGTGCCAAGCTGGGCGACAAGGCGGTGGCCCTTTTCTCGGCCGAGAGCCGGGTGAGTGAGGCCAAGCCGACCGGCGACGCCCTGGCCGACGCCGAGGCCCGGCTGGAGCGGTACGACATCGAGGTGCGGGGGCTGACGCTGGACGAACAACTGTTCGCCCGGCTGCCGGTGAAGGCCCAGAAGGCGAGGCGGCAGTTCGGCCCGACCGGCGGCCTGGACGTGAAGCTCAAGTTCCACCGCCCGGCCGGCGGCTGGACCCGCGAGGTGGTGGTGGTGCCCCGCGGCCTGGGCATGGTGTACGAGAAGTTCCAATACCCGGTGACGGACATCGCCGGGGAGATCAAGCGGGTGACCGACCACACCGGCACCGACGAGTTCCGGGTGGAGGTGAGCGGGTCGGCCGGCGGCCGCCGCATCCGCTGCGCCGGCCGCATCGGGGCCACCGGGCCGGACCCGCTCATCGACCTGAAGGTGGCCGGCACGGACGTGCCGATTGATGCCGCCCTGTTCGCCGCCCTGCCGCCGCGGTTCGCCGACATCCTGCGGAGCTTGCAGGCCACCGGCCGGGGCGACTTCACAGCCGACATCCGCCAGGCCCAGGACGTGAACCACTGCGACAACACCATCAAGGTGAAGGTGTACGGCGGGGGGGTGAACTACGCCCACTTCCCGTACCCGCTGGCCGGGGTGAAGGGGGACATCGACATCCAGGTGTCGGCCGTCGAGGCCGACCGGCCGGTGCTGCCGGGCGGCACTCTGGGTCCGGTGCCGGACACCGACCGGGTGACGCTCCGCCGGTTCGAGGCCGTCCACGGCGGCGGCACCGTCTGGCTGAGCGGGGACAGCGAGCCGCTGGCCGGCACGTCCGACCGCAAGCTGACCCTGAGGGTGCAGGCCGACAAGCTGCCGCTGGACGCCGACCTGCGGGCGGCCGTCGGCAAGGCCAAGGCCGAGCGGGTGTGGGCGGCCGTCAACCCCCGCGGGGCGATCACCTTCGGGGCGGCGGTGGAGATACTAGACCGCGGCGGGGCGGCCCCGCAGCAGCCGGTCATCCAGGCCGGACTGCCCGGGTCGGCCGGGTTCGACCCGCTGCGGGACTTGTCGCTGACGGTCAACCTGAAGGGGCCGACGGTGTCCCCCGGCGGGCTGGCCTACGACCTCAACGACCTAGAAGGTCTGGTGCAGTACAAGGCCGGCGAGCTGCGGCTGAACCACCTGAGTGCCACCCACGGGGCTAGCCGGTTCGCCGTGGCCGACGGGTGGGTGAGGCTTAACGGCCCGCTCCACGCCGACCTGCGGAACCTGACGGCCAAGCCGCTGGTGTTCGACCCCGACCTGCGGGCGGCGCTGCCGGCGAAGGCGCGGGCCGGGCTGGACGCCGTCAACCCCCGCGGGCCGATGGAGCTGAGCCTGACGCAGGTGGTGGTGAGCCTGCCGGCGGTCGCCACGCCCGAGCCGGCCGTGATCACCGCCCGCGGCCAGGCGCCGGCCGACCCGTCGCCGACCGTCTACTGGAACGGCGAGCTGAAGCTGCTCGGGGCGACCCTCGACGCCGGGCTGGACTGGGAGCAGGCCGTCGGCGTGATCGCGGCCGTCGGCCGGGTCGAGGGGGACCAGATTCAGGGGGTGGTGGGCAACGCCTGGCTGGACCGCGTGGCCGTCGCCGGCCAACCGCTGACCCAGGTGAGGGCACGGTTCCAGGTGCGGCCGCCGGCCGGCGGCCCCCCGACCGTCGAGTTCCCCGACCTGCGGGCGGCCATCCACGGCGGGTTCGTCGGCGGCACCGGCCGCATTTCCCTGGAGGACCAGCCGAAGTACCGCTTCGACCTGCTGGCCGGCGAGATCAAGCTGGAGGAACTCAACCGCGTCGTCCCCATCGGCAACGACGTGCGGGGCACCCTGCAAGGCACCCTCGAACTGGAGAGCAAGGCCGACCCGCTCACCGGCAAGCTTCAGCCGACCGGGCTGGCCAAGCTCGAAGTGCTGGACGCCCGGCTGTACAACATGCCGGTGCTGATGCCGCTCCTGAAACTACTCAAACTCCAGACGCCGGACCAGACGGCCTTCGACCAGGCCCAGGCCACGGTGGTGCTGACGGGGGATAAGATCACGGTGCCGCAGCTCGACCTGATCGGCTCGGCCCTGAGCCTGGGCGGGTCGGGCGAGGCCGACGTGCGGACCGGGGACGCGCGGTTCGAGTTTTACACGGTGTGGAGCCAGGCCCTCAAGCGGTGGCTGAGCAGCCCGCTGGGGGACGTGACCGGGTTCGTGTCGGGCAACCTGTTCCGCATCGACCTGGTCCGCCGGGACGGCCACACCAGCTACCAGCCGCACATGCTGCCGGCCGTGACCGACCCGGTGAAGGCGGTGGCCCAGCGGCTGCGGGACCGGCTCGGCGGCACCCCGCCGACCGCACGCGCGGTCGGACCGAAGTAGTGCAGAGTGCAGAGTGCAGAATGGAAGACCACTCCGCACTCTGCACTCTGCACTCTGCACTCTGCACTCTGCACTCTGCACTAGGGTCGCGTATGTTCCTGGGCCTGTTCAACCGCACCCTGTTCTTCGAGCTGGTCCGCGTGTTCCTGCTCGGCCTGGCCGGCATGACGGGCATGTTCGTGTTCTTCGGGGTCGTGCAAACCGCCTCCCAGAACGGCCTGTCGTTCGCCCAGATTGTGGCCATCGTCCCGCTCGTGGTGCCGATGAGCTGGCCGTACACCATCCCGGCCACCACCCTGTTCGCGTCGTGCGTGGTGTACGGCCGGCTGAGCAACGACAACGAGGCGGTGGCCCTGAAGGCGGCCGGGGTGGACCTGCTCACCTGCCTGCGGCCGGCCCTGCTCCTCGGGCTGGTGACGACCGTGGCCACGGCCGGGCTGCTCCACAGCGTGGTGCCGCTCGCCCTCCAGCGGCAGGAGGCCGAGTTCCTCCGCGACCCGGAGGAGACGCTGTACAACCTGCTCAAGAAGGACCGGGTGCTGCGGTCCAGCAGCGACACGGAGAAGGCGTCGTACTCGCTGTACGTGCGGGACGTGCAGAACCGGCAACTCAAGGACGTGGTGGTTAAGCGGCGGCCGGCCGCCACCCCGGACCCGGTGACCGGGCTGGCCCGCATCGAGTACGAGTTCGTGGCCCGCGCCCCGACGGCCACCCTGCGGGTGGACCTGGAGGCCGGCAAGCTGGTCGTGGACATGCCGCAGATGCAGGTGTGGGGGAGCAGCTCGGCCGTCATCAGCAAGGACAGCCCGCCGGTCGAGCTGGACCTGCCCGACGCGCTCACCAGTAAGGGCGTGCGTCTCCGCCCGCAGGGGGTGACGTGGGACCAGTTGCCGGCCCGCATCGCCGACCTGACGGCCAAGCGGGACGAGCGGGTGGCCGCCCGGCAGGCCAACACCAAGCTGGCCGCCGACCCGGCCACGCCGGCGGACGTGGCCGGCGTGGCCCGGCTGGCCGAGGTCAACTTCGTCAACGAGCTGCGGGAGTGGGACCGGCAGCTCCGGTCGGTCGAGTACGAGTACCAGGCCCGGCCGGCGCTGGCCGTGGGGTGCCTGATCTTCGCCGTCATCGGCTGCCCGGTGGGGCTGTGGTTCAGCCGCAGCGACTACCTGAGCACGTTCGTGGTGTGCTGGCTGCCGAGCATGTTGCTGTACTACTCGGTCACGTTCGCCGGCGGCGGGCTGGCCCGGGACGGCAAGGTGCCGCTGGGCGTCGGCGTGTGGCTGGCCGACGCCCTGCTCGGGCTGGTGGCGGCGGGGCTGGCCTGGCGGCTGATCAAGCGGTGACGAGCACGCCGCGCGAGCGGCGTCGGATGCCCCCCACCGACCGGAGTCCGACGCCGCTCGCGCGGCGTGCTCGGAAGACCCCATGAACGGATCGCAGACAGTGCTCGCCCTGGGGGCCGCCGGGTGCGGGGCGGCCATCGCCCTCCAGGCGGCGGCCAACGGCCGGCTCGGCAAGAGCCTCGGCGACCCGGCCTGGGCGGCCATCCTCAGCCTGTGCGGCAGCTTCACCGCCACCGTGCTACTGGTGCTGGTGTTCCGGCCGACCCCGCCGGCCTGGGGTGCGTTCCGGGCGACCGAGTGGTGGAACTGGATCGGCGGCCCGCTCGGGGTGGTGGTGGTGGCGAGCGGGGCGATTCTGGCCCCGCGGCTCGGGGCGACGCTGTTCATCGCCCTGGTGGTGGCCGGCCAACTGGTGTGTTCGCTGGCGCTCGACCACTTCGCCCTGGTCGGGCTGACGGAGGCGCGGCTCACGGTCGGCCGGCTGGTCGGGGCGCTGCTGGTGGTGGCCGGGGTGGTGTGCGTCAAGTTCCTGTGACGGTGTCGGTTCGTAGCCCGACGCGCGAGCGAGAAACATCCTCCCTCGCTCGCCCGCTCCGGTCGTGTCTCGGCTGGGGGCGAGCGGGGGGCGTAAGCCCCTCCGAGGCGTGGGAGGTTGCCGGCGAACCCGCTCCCTCGGAGGGGCTTACGCCCCCCGCTCGCCTCAAACCGGCGGACCACCCACGGCCGTCGAGTTAGCGGCGGCCCGGGTCCGGCGGCGGGACGGGCTTGAACGGCCGGTAGCGGGCGACGAACACCTCGCCGTCGTCGGTGCAGTGGGTGGTGCCGTGGTCGGCCGCGTACACCCCGCCGATGACCGAAGCCACCCCGCCTGACCCGGACGTGCCGCCGTCCTGTTTGGTGTGATCCAGCCGGAGGCACACGTCGGCCTTGTCGGCGGTGTCGGCCTCCCAATCCGCACCGAACGGGCCGGCCGTCGCCCACAGCCAGTCCGCACCCCAGCGGAGGTGGAGGCCCGGCGTCTGGCCCATCCGTCGGGTGTTGGTGTCCGGCTTGGCGGCCGGCCACGGCGGCAGGCCGGCCACCTTCCGCTGTCTCACCACCCGGAGGGCGCAGGCGGCGTTGTCCCGGACGGCATACCGCCCGTACTCCACGGCCACCCCGTTCGCCTCCTGGTTGGCCGACACCTTCGGCGGGCCGCCGCCCGGCGTCGCCTGGGCCAACACGACCTCCCAGACCAGCGTGCCGGCCGGCACCTCGTACCGGGCTACCACCCAGCCCGCCACCTCCCGGACGGTCAGCTTGACGAGCCGACCGTCCGGGCCGCGGAACCCGGCCTCGGCTTTGTTGCCGTCCGCGGGCACGTCCGCTTTGGCCGGCGGGTCGGCGGCGACCCCACGGCCGTCAGCTTCTTGAGCCAGAACATGCGGATCACTCCCGAGGCGGCCCCGGCGACGGCCGGCGACACGCTGGTTGCGGAAAGCCCCCACACCCCCACCCCCCGCGCCGTACCGGATGCCAGCCCGGCCGGCACCAGCACCGCCACCAGCGCCGTCTCGTGGCCCCGCAGCTTCGCCAGCCCGCGGCTGAGCCGGGCCGACAGCGTGCCTTCCGGGATGCCGAGCTGCTTGGCCGCCTCCGGGTCATACCCGTATCGTGTCCGGCGGGGCGGCGGCGCGTGCGGCGAATCCGGCGGGTATACTGCCGGCATGAGCCAGACCGCCGAACAGGTGCTCGCCGCCGCCCTGGCGCTGCCGGACGCCGAGCTGTACGAGCTGATCGACCAGCTCACCGACGCCGCCCACCCGCCGCCGCCGGAGCCGCGGGGGGAGGCGTACTGGCAAGAAATCCTCCGCCGGTCGGCCGAGATGGACGCCGGCCGGACGGTGTTCACGCCGTGGGAGGAAGTGCGGCAGCGGGCAGCCGACCGCCGGGCGGAGCGGGCCGGTGGCTAAGCCGACGTTCAGCGGCGAGGCCCGGGACGAGTTCGACGCCGCCCACGACTACTACCTGGCCCGGAGTGTCCCGGCCGCCGTGGGGTTCGACGCGGCCGTGGATCGGGCGTTGGCAACGCTGGAGGCGTTCCCCGGCATCGGCACCCCGGTGGGTGCGGGGCACCGCCGCCAGCCCGTCCCCCGGTACCCGTTCGGGCTAGTCTACCGGCTCACGGACGACGGCCGGGTTCGGGTGGTCGGGGTGCCGCACGATCGACAGTTGCCGGTGGACTGGTCCACGCGGGACCGGCCGTGACCGGCCGCCGGCGTTGGTTCGCACGCCGGCGGCCGGCCCAGGCGTCGGTTCGCACGACGCAAGTCGTTGGCCGGCCAGCGACGTTCGCACCCGGCGGTTGGTTCTCACGACTACCCCGTGCGGCGTGAGAACCAATCCGCCCGGCCGGCTACAATCCCCGGCATGAACCCGCTCGACGCCCTGTTCCGCCGGCTCCGCGCCGACGGCCGTAAAGCCTTCCTGCCGTTCCTGCCGGCTGGCGACCCCGACCTGGCCACCACCGCCGCCCTGCTGCCGGCCGTCGCCGAGGCCGGTGCGTCGGCGGTGGAGGTCGGCTTCCCGTTCTCCGACCCCATTGCTGACGGCCCGGTGATCCAGGCCAGCTACACCCGGGCGCTGGCCAACAAGCTGACGCTGGCCGACACCTTCGCCGCACTGAAGCAAGTGACCACCACCCCCGGCTGGGCGACGCCGCTGGTGGCGATGGCGTCGTACTCGCTCGTCTGGCGGCGCGGCCCGGAACAGTTCCTCGCCGACGCCCAGGCGGCGGGCCTGTGTGGGGCGGTGGTCCCAGACCTGCCCGCGGAAGAGGCGGACGACCTGGCCGCCCGCTGCCGAGAGCGAGACTTCAAACTGATCCTGCTGGTAACGCCGACCACCTCGCCGGAACGGGCCGAGCGGGTGGTGAAGGCCTGCGGCGGGTTCGTGTACGTGGTCAGCGTGGTCGGCATCACCGGCGAGCGGGACCGGCTGCCGGACACCCTGCACGCCCAGATTCAGCGACTGCGGGCGCTCACCGATCTGCCGCTGTGCGTCGGCTTCGGGGTGAGTACGCCGGCCCATGTACGGCAAGTCGCGGCGGTGGCCGACGGGGTGATCGTCGGCACGGCGCTGGTGAAGAAGCTGGCCGGCGGCGGCGACCGGGTGGCGGCCGTCAGCCGACTGGTGCGAGAGTTGGCCGCCGCGGTGTCGTGATCCCGGACACCCGTCACCTGAATTCTGAGGCGGCGGGCTGAACGGTTCTTGCGGGTGACTACCCGCCCCGCCATAATCCCTCGGACCGCCCCACGGACGGCGGCACCCTATCAACCCGTGTGGTCGTCATGCCCGAACGCCCCGAGGACGACATCTTCCAGCCGAGCGGCCAGCTCCGGTCGGACATCACGGACCCGGCCTGCGGGCTGGCCCTGCGGGAGAGCCTGGCCCACGCCCGCGGCACCAACTGGGACAGCCTCCGCACGCCGCACCTGTTCATGGGCTTGCTGGCTGCCCCGGACGCCGGGGTGTTCGCCTGGTCGGACCGGCTGGGGGTGGAACTCGGCCGGCTGCTGGACCAGTTCCGCGAGCTGTTCTACCAGGACGCCGACCCGGTGCCGCCGCTCTTGCTCAACCGCGAGTTCCTGAGCGACAACGTCATCCGGCTGCTGCGGGAGGCGTACGGCCGGGCGCAGGACGGGGGCCGGCCGGCGTTCACCCAGATGGACCTGCTCATCAGCCTGTTCGCCACCCCCAACGGCATCGTGGCCGAGTGCTTCGAGCGGACCGGCATCACCGCCGCCCACCTGACCGACCTGGCCGTGAAGGCCGAGCGGGAGACGACCGGGGTGTGAGCCGCGGAACGTGTTGGTCTATACGGCATGGACGGTGGCCGGGTTTTTCGCGTAAGGGCCGGTTCACAGACACCGGCCACTGCGGCCGCGCGGGGCCTGTGCCATGACCGTGCGGCTGTGACTGGGGCTGTCACCGGCCCGGCCCGGCTGGGGCACGCTTGCCGCACCCGTCTTGACGTGGACCGGCTTCTGCCATTACGGTGAGGCCGACCGGCTCCGGCACGGTAAGGACGCATTACAACCGCCAGGGAGTTGGCGACATGAAATACCCGCACCCCTTGGTCGCGGTGGTGGCCCGCGGCGGCATTTGGATGGCCGCCGCTTCGCTCGGTTTGACGGTCGTTATTTTCCTCTACCAGCCGCACGCCAAGGGCTGGTACGGTCTGCAGACGTTCGAAAGCTGGTCGCAGTGCAAGACGGCTTCGGATGTTGGTTGCGCGATTCAGATTCAGACCGAGGGCATTCTTTCCGCTGTGGTCCCGTCGGTGTCGTTGATGCTCAGCGTCGGTCTGCTCCGCGTGGTCGCGACCGGGCGAATGCAGTGTACATTCCCGGCAGGGGGGTTGTTGCGGACGGCACGGACGCCGGCTGCCGGCGCGATGTGGCTCGCGATGCTAGCCGTCGGCACGGCCGCAGGACGCTGGGCCGTCCCGGCCCACGGGGCATCGGTCGGTGATCGGGTGACCGCCGGAATGAATGACGCCACTCTGTGTCAGCCGTACTTCGATCCGATCACGTCGGCGGAGACGAGTTTTGCTAGCCGGATGGGGCGGGAAGCGTCTCCGGCGGAACCGGCCCAGGTGATCCGCCGCGGGGTTATCATGGCAACCGTCGAGTGCCGGATGCTACTCGCCGCCGTCCAGCCGTCCTGTCTGCTCCTCGCACTCTTCGGCGTGATTTACTGTGTGGGCCGGCCCGATCCGGACACCAACACTTGAGTTGAAACGGCCGACCCGCCTCTCCCCGTCCCGCCGCGTTCGCCCCAACCGGCACCGCCGGCACGCCCGCCGCGCGAGAACCGCTCCGACCCGCGCTTTCCACCCGACCGGCCTGCCGGTCGCCGTACTATGGTTCGTTATGGGAGGACGTGCCGTGCGGAACCGCTTACTCGTTGCCGCGCTCGCCGGGCTGGTCGCCGGCACCGGCTGCCACCGCCGCTGGTGCCGGGAGGATTCCATCCCGGCCGGCCCCCGCCCGGCCCCCGGCCGGCTGGACGCCCCCACCCGACCGAACACCATCCCGCCGGCGCGGGTGCCGACCACCCCGCCGTCGAGCACCCCGTCGCTGCCGCCGCCGGAACTGCCGGACGGCCGCAGCAGCTTCCGCACCGACGACCCGCCGCCGGCCGTGCGGGTGATGCCCCGGCTGGGCGAGCCGCTCCAACCGGACGACCCGAAGCCGGCGGACATCAACCCGCCGCGGGAAATCCTGCTGCCCGACCCGCTGCCCGGGGATTCGACCACGGCCCGCAAGCCCGCGAGCGGCAAGCGGTGGCTCGGAGAGCCGATCCGCCCGGACGAAACCAGCGAACGCACCGCCGAGAAACCGGCCGACGGCGGCCCGAGCAAGCCGCCGGCCGGGTTCGCCCGTGTGCCGGGGCGGGACGGGCTGGCCACCGGCCGGGTGCCGACCGGCGGCGAACTGGACTGGCTGGCCGCCAACGGCTTCAAGACGGTGCTGCTGCTGCACGACCCGAAGGCCGATGTCGCCGACTTCCGCACCCAGGCCGAGCGGCGGACCCTGCGGGCACTGACCATCCCCGTGGACGCGGCCGACTTTGGCACCGCCTACGAGACGTTCGCCCGGGCCGCCGCCGACCGCGGGGCGCGGCCGGTGTACGTCGCCGACGCCGACCCGGCCCGCGCCGCGGCCGTGTGGTACGCCCTGTTCCGCAAGCAGGAACTGGCCGGCGACGAGGTGGCCCGGCTGCGGCTGCACGGCCTCGGCGGTGCGCCGGACAAGGCGGCCGTCTGGCCGGCGGTGCAAGAGCTTCTGGCGAAGCCGTGACCGACCCCACCCGCCCGCTGGCCCCGTCGCTGCACCCGGCGGCGGTGTACGCCCTGCCCGACCTCGACGCCCTGGAGGCGGTGTCCGCCGGCGCACCGGGGTTCATCTACGCCCGGGACGGCCACCCGAACGCGGCCCGCCTCGGCGAACAACTGGCCGCCCTGGAAGGCGGCACCTGGGGCGTCGTCACCGGCACCGGCATGGGGGCACTCGTCGCCGCGGTGCTGGGCTGCGTGTCGGCCGGCGACTGGGTGGTGGCGGCCGACCGCCTGTACGGCAAGACGGCGACGCTGCTGCACACCGAATTCGCCCGGTTCGGCGTCGCCACGACGGCCGCCGATGCCACCGACCTGGACGCATTCCGCACGGCCCTCGCCGCCGGCCCGGTGCGGGCGGTGCTGGTCGAAACCGTCTCCAACCCGCTCTGCCGGTTGACCGACATCGCCGCGGTAGCGGAACTGGCCCACGCCGCCGGCGCCCGGCTGATCGTGGACAACACCTTCGCCACTCCGGCCCTGTGCCGGCCGCTGCGGCTCGGCGCTGACCTGGTGATGGAGAGCCTGACCAAGCTGATCGGCGGGCACTCGGACCTGACCCTTGGCGTGCTGGCCGGCCGCGACCCGGCGCTGAACGTGGCCGGCTTGGTCAGCACCTGGGGGCTGACGGCCGGGCCGTTCGACTGCTGGCTGGCCGAGCGGAGTCTCGCCACCCTGGCCCTGCGGGCGTCGGCCGCCTGCGCCACGGCCGCTGCCGTCGCCGACTGGTTGGCGGTTCAGCCCGGGGTCGTGGCGGTCCACTACCCCGGGCGGCCGGACCACCCCGACCACGCGCTGGCGTCGCGGCAACTGACCGGCGGGTTCGGCCACATGCTGGCGTTCGAACTGGCCGGCGGCCGGGATGCCGTGAATCGGTTCCTGCGGGCCGCCCCGGGCGTCCCGTTCGCCCCCAGCCTGGGGCACTTCACGACGACGGTCAGCTACCCGGCCGGCACCTCCCACCGCGACCTGTCGGACGCCGACCGGGCGCGGCAGGGCATCACCCCCGGGCTGGTGCGGCTGAGCGCCGGGTGCGAGCCGCCGGCGGGAGTGCTCGCGGAGCTTGCGCGGGGGCTGGCGGCGGCGTTATAATGGAACGGCGACCCCCCTCGGCCCCACGGTCCCGCCGACATGCCCCGCCTCATGCACAGCGTCTACTTCACGCTGCACGACCGCACCGCGGCAAAGGCGGCCGAGCTGGCGGTCGCCTGCCACAAGTACCTGAACGTGCAGCCCGGCATCGTGTTCTTCGCCGCCGGGGTGTGCAGCCCGGACCTCGACCGGCCGGTGAACGACCGGGACTACGACGTGGCCCTGCACCTGCTGTTCGTGGACCGTGCCGCCCACGACGCCTACCAGACCGACCCGACCCACGGCCAGTTCATCACGGAATGTCAGGCCGGGTGGGCGCGGGTGCGGGTGTTCGACGCCGACGTGTAACGAGGTGCCGCCCATGACCCGGTTGTATCCGTCGGACATCGCCGCCTTCGCCCGCAAGTACCGCTTCGCCGGCGGCCGGCTGCGGCGGCTGGTGGTGCGATACCGCACGCCCGACTCGCTGAGCGTGCGGTTCGACCTGCTGGTGCGGCCGGCGACGAGTGACCTGGGGGCGGACGCGGCCCCGGTGCGGCTGCGGTTCCGCATGGACGGGGCCGAGGAGTTCCGCCTCCAGAAGCGGCCGGGCGGGCCGGGCGGCAAGATCACCGACGCCCGGTTCGGGTACTTCGGTGACGTGTACTTCGTCAACTTGGACGCCTTCGGGCTGGAGCGGGGCGAGGTGCCCAAGTTGCACGACTTCCGCGGGTCGGACGCCTACATCGGCGGGCGGGAGCTGTTCTGGGAAGAGGTCGCACCGAAGTGAGGCGGCCGTGGTGTTCCTGATCGACGGGTACAACGTCTTGCACGCGGTCGGCTGGCTGACGAGCCGGCGGCTGGGCGACGGGGCGCTGCACGCCTCCCGGGCGAAGCTGCTCGACTGGCTGGCCGACCGCCCCGGCGTCGGCACCCGCGGCCACCGGCTGCATGTGGTGTTCGATGCACTTCATGGCCCCGAGGGCCGCAACCCGGAGACGAGCCACCGCGGGGTGAAAGTGCGGTTCAGCCACCGCCAGACGGCCGACGACTGCATCGAGGAACTGATCGCCTTCGAGAAGCACCCGGACCGGCTCACGGTGGTGTCGAACGACCGCCGGTTGCAGGTGGCCGGCACCCGGGCCGGCGGCCGCGGCTGGGGCGTGCAGCAGTTCCTCGACTGGCTCGTGGACGCCGAGGCGAAGCAGCGGGACGGCGTCGAAGCCGAGCCGGAGAAGCCCGAAGGGCCGCCGCCGCCCGACGAGGTGGAGCGGCTGGCGGCAGCGTTCCAAATCGAGCAGCCGACGCAAACCGAGCGGCTGAAGCCGAAGCGGTGAGAGGTCATTGTAGTGTCTCGCAACAAAGCTGTGCAGGAAAGTAGGCCATGACTACGGACGTCTGTGTATCTCCGGGCAACGTTTATATACTGGTCAGCCCGGCCACCCCAAACTTGGTCAAAATCGGCAGGACTACAGGCTTGCCGGAATTGCGGGCGCGGGAGGTGTCGCGGGGGACAGGTGTGCCGGCTAAGTTCGAGGTCGCATGGGCGTGCGAGGTCACGGACTGCGCGCAAGTGGAACGGATGTTACATGATAGCTTGGCTTCGTATCGCTACCGTCCCGACCGTGAGTTCTTTGAGCTGCCGGTAGCCGAAGCAGTGCAGCGGTGCGAAGGATTGGCAGGACCACACCGCCGGCCCGTCGATCTTAAGTCTGAGCACGCATCGGACCAGACCGATGCTGAAGAACGTCGCCCAACAACAAGGACGCGTAGCAAACGGGCGCCTCAAGAACAACTCACTGGAGAGATGCCAAAAGGTTTTGTACCAGCTAGCCAAGTCGATCCCGCCACGTTTTCAGGCGCCGCAAGCTACACAGTCAGACCGTGGATACACGACTACCACCACGCCGTCGTTGCCGTCTGTCCAGAAATTCTGTTCAAACTCCGCCGCGATGGGAAAGTGATCTACACCCCACCGGACCTCGCTCACCGAGCCAAGAATAAAAACTTGACAACTATCCACCTCGGTACGGGAATACTTCGCTTTCGGATCATTGATGATGTCGAGTGGATGAACTGCAAGCTTGCCGAGAAGTATCACCCGGCCCTATTGGAAAGCTACAAGGTTCGTCTGGCGAACCTATTGATTCGGCTGCGTCAACTGATCCGGTAATGGCCCAGTTGCCGTAAAATGGCCCTTCGTTCGCGAGTCACCTCACGTCATGCTGGTCGGGTCGATGTCCACCTGCCACTCGACGCCGTGCGGCGGCTTGGCCACGCTCAGCACCTCCCGCAGCACCGCGTGCAGGTGGCCGCTGTTGGCGCTCTGCAACTGGAAGTGGAAGCGGTAGAAGTCGTTCAGCTTGAACACCGGGCACTCGGCCGGCCCCAGCACCCGCACCGATCCCTTTTGCCGCTCGGCACGGGCCACGGCCTCGCGGAACGCCCCGGCTAGGGTGTCGGCGAACGCCCCGGCGGCCTCCTGCTTCTCGCTCCGCACGATCAGCCGGGCCAGCCGCTGGTACGGCGGGTACAGGAACTCCTTGCGGTGCCCCAACTCGGTCGCCGCGAAGCCGAGGTAGTCGTGCGTCTGAGCCTGCACGATGCACGGGTGGTCCGGGGTGAACGTCTGCACCATGACCGTGCCGCCCTTCGGCCCCCGCCCGGTCCGGCCGGCCACCTGGGCGAGTAACTGGAAGGTGCGTTCGGCCGCCCGGAAGTCCGGCAGGTGTAGTCCCACGTCGGCGTTCACCACCCCGACCAGCGTGACGTTCGGGAAGTCGAGTCCCTTCGCAATCATTTGGGTGCCCATCAGGATGTGAACCAGCCCGTCCCGGAAGGCGTCCAGCACCCGCTCGTGCGACCCCGGCTTCTGCATGGTGTCCGAGTCCATGCGGGCCACCACCCGGCCGAGGAATTTCTGCTCGATCTCGGCTTGCAGCTTCTCGGTGCCCATGCCCTGGTACTTGATGGTGGCCTGCTGGCAGGCCGGGCACTTGGTCAGCGGGGCCGTCTCCCAGCCGCAGTAGTGGCACGCCAGGCTCGCCTTGTGACGGTGGAAGGTGAGGGCCAGGTCGCAGTGCTGGCACTGCGCGACGTGGCCGCACGCTGGGCAATGCACGTGCGTGCTGTACCCCCGGCGGTTGAGCAGCAGCAGCACCTGCCCGCCGGCCTTCAGCGCCTGCCGCATCCCGTCTTCGAGGGTCGGCCCGATGGCGAAGTGCTGGCCCGGCTGCTTCGGCTCCCGGCGGAGGTCCACCAGTCGCACCGGCGGCAGCGGCCGACTCTCGACCCGGTGCGGCAGACTCAGCCGGGTGTACGCCCCCCGGTCGGCGTTGTGCCAGCTCTCCAGCGACGGCGTGGCGGACCCCAACAGGATCGGTACATCCGCGAGGCGTGCCCGCATCACGGCCACATCCCGGGCGTGGTAGCGGGGTGTGCTTTCCTGCTTGAAGCTGGTCTCATGCTCCTCGTCGATGACGATCAGCCCGAGCCGGCGGGTGGGGGCGAACACCGCACTGCGGGCGCCGATCACCACCTGGGCGGTGCCGGCCGCGAGGCGTCGCCAGTAGCCGCCGCGGTCGGCGTCGGACAGGTTCGAGTGCAGCACCACCACCTCGGCCCCGCGGCCGCGGAACCGGGTCAGCGTCTGCGGGGTGAGGCTGATCTCCGGCACCAGCACGATGGCCTCCTTGCCCTGGGCCACCACCTGCTCGATGGCCCGCAGGTACACCTCCGTCTTGCCGCTGCCGGTGACGCCGTGGAGCAGGAACGCCTTGAACCCGCCGGCCGTGATCGCCCGGGAAATCTGGTCGTGGGCGACCTGCTGGTCGGCGTTCAGTGTGAGTGCAGAGTGCAGAGTACAGAGTGCAGAATCCGGATCGGAACACTCTGCACTCTGCACTCTGCACTCTGCACTCTCGACCCGCTGCTTCCGCTTCCGCGCCAGCCCCTTCTCGACCAGCCCGCTCACCGGCGACGTGCCGCTGGTGGTGGCCTTGAGCAGCCGCCGCAGCTCGACCGCCCCGACATCCCGGAGGTAGGTCAGGATTTGCTTCTGCTTGGCGGTGACGGTGGGCAGCGGGTCGGGCAATTCGCCGGCCGGCACGGCCTCCACGAAGGTGGTGTTACGGGTGCCGGCGTTCTCGCGGACCCCGGCCGGCACCACGGCGTGCAGCACCTGGCCCCACCCGCACAGGTAGTAGTCGGCCATCCAGCGGGTGAGCTTCAACAGGTGGTCGTCGAGCAGGGCGTCGTCGTCCAGCACCCGGGCCAGTGGCTTGCACGCCCGCTCGGGGGCCAAGTCCGCCACCCGGATGCAGTAGCCGACGGTGGCCTTGTCGCCGCGGCCGAACGGCGCCTCCACCCGCTTGCCCACGCCGACGGCGTCCCGCAGGCTCTCCGGCACGGCGTAGGTGTAGGCGTGGTCGAACGGCCGGTCGAAGACGATGTCAGCGAAGAGCTGGACGGGGGCGGCCACCCCGGCGGCGGCCAGCAGGTCGGGGGCGGCGTCGGTCATTCCGCAAGGCTACCCGAACCCGGCGGCGCGGGGCAAGCACGGTTGCCTACTCGGCGACGTCCGGCGACAGCCGGCCGGCGTCCAGCAGCTTGCCGTAGTGCAGCCGCAGGCAGGCCGGGCAGATGCCGTGGGTCGGCAGGTCGCCGGTGCGGGCGTGGATGTGGTCCTCGACCGTCTGCCACCGCCCGGCCGGGTCGCGGACCGACTTGCAGTGGCAGCACATGGGCAGGAACCCGGCCGCCGGGTGGGCGGTCGCCAGTTCCCGTTGGAGCAGCAGGACCACCCCCACCAGGGCGGTCGTCCGCTCCCGGTCCCGGTCCCGCAGCTCGGCCACCGCCCGCAGGATGTCGGCCTCGGCTTGGCGGTCGGCGGTCACGTCCAGCAGCAGATTCACCCCGCCGGCCAGCCGACCGTCCGGGGCGTGCAGCGGGGTAGCAAAGGTCAGCGCGTCCAGCAGTCGGCCGTCCGGCCGGCCGACCCGGATCGGCTGGCCGTGGAACGGTTTGCCCTCGTGGAGGGCGCGAGCCATCCAACTGCGGTCGTGGGGCACCGGCTCGCCGGCCGGGGTGAACAGCCGGTACGAGCCGCAGTACAAGTCCGCCGGGTCGTTGCAGGCCGGGGACCGGCCCCACAGGTCGGCGGCCGGGGGGTTGTAGCCGGTGATCCGCCCGCCGGCGTCGCAGGTGTAGGCCGCCACCGGCAGCGCGTCGAACAAGCCGGCCGTGGTACTGCGGGTGAGCATGACCGCCTCCGAACGGACTGACAAACGTAATGTACACCAACTAATTGGCTGTGTCGCATGGCGCACACGGTTTGTTGGTGTTGGACGGCCCGCTCGTGTCCGGTTGTCCGACGCGACTGGGTAACATGAGTGGCATGAACGCCCTCGTGCTAGCCGCTCTCCTCGCCCCGCCGCCGGTCGGCCGGCTGCCGGCCGACCCGTTCGACCGGCCGGACGAAATCACCGTCGTCGCGGTCGTCCACCCGTTCACCGCCGCCGCCTGGACCAAAGCCGGCGAACTGCTGACGGTGTCGCCAGAAGCCGACGAACCCGAGGCGGCCGGGCTGTTCCGCCGGTACGGCCCCGACCTGACGCTGGCCCACACTTGTAAGATGCCGGCAACTGCCCGCGACCTGTCACTCGACGAGGCCGGCGGCCGGCTGTTGGCCGTCACCGGGGTGGCGGCCGACGACGGCCCGGCGGCCGGCCTGCTGGTGGCCTACAAGCTGGCCGACCTGATGGGCGAGTCGGCGAAGCCGGCGGCGACGCTACGGACCGCACGGCGGGTCACCGGCATCGCCCGCTCGGCCGACGGCCGAGTGCTGTACGCGGCGGTCGGGACGGCCGTACTGACCCTCGACCCGGCCACCCTGAAGCAGACGGCGAGCCTGAAGGGCGAGGCCGACCGGGTGACGCCCACCGGCCGGCCGCTGGCGAAGGTGCGGGCGTCGGCGGGCGAGCTGGCGCTGACCGGCGACCCGCCGCGGCTGGTGCGGGGGGACACGGACCTGACCCCGGCAGATGGGCTAGCCGCGACAGGCTTCTTGGCCGTGGCCGGCGACCGGGCGGTGCTGACGGCCGCCGCCGGCAGCGGCATCGAACTGCTGACGCTGGCCGGTGACAAGGCGGTGTCCGTGGCCAGGCGGGCCGACAAGCCGCCGCACGAGTTCCGCGGCCCGGTGTCGCTGTCGGCCGACGGCCGGCGGGCGGCGTGCGGGTGCGGCACCGTGGCCGGGCTGCCTAAGTGAGGTACGAGTCCTCGGCCGCTCTTGTGTACGTCGTTTCAAGATCGACCGGCACCTGAAGGTCAAGGGTGAGCGGCAATGGCAGCATAGGTAGCGGCTGACCGACAGCAAGCAATCGCCGCCAGACCGCAACCCGACAAGGCTCGGACGTTCGGCTGACTCGGTACACGCTGATGGCCGGCGGCGGCAGGGCGGGCTGGTTCGGCAGTTCGAGAGCACCGGCGATGCTGTCGGCGAGGGAGTGACCGGCCGGCCGTGGCAAGGTGTCGATCAGCATCAGGTGGACCCCGCCTCGCAGGTAGCTGGAGTACCGCCGGGTGGTGTCGTCACGGCGGGCGTCGCCGCGTTTGTTTGCCGGCGACACCACCTCGATCACCGCGACCACCCGATTCCCCCGCTGGACCATCAGCGTCAGTTCCGGCTCGATGGTGGCGACGGCCAACTCCTCGTCCGGCTCGACCACGAACGCGGCCGTGGGGGACAGCGTCGCGGGGGAATGGGATACTGCCACATCCGGCTCGGCCGGTCCTGCCAGTCCGGCCCGGCCGAACGAGCCGGTGTACACTCGGTAGCCTGGCGGCAACACCCCGCGTAGCCACTCGCCTAGCCGGAACACCCAACAGTAGTGGAAGTTCTCCCACAACCCGTCGTCGGTCCAGTCGTGCAGCGGCATCGCTCGTCCCCCGTCAGGCTCAGTCAGGATACAGCAGGGCCGCCCGCCGCCGCACCTGGAATGCTTCCAGCCCCGGCTGCCAGGCCTTCTCCAGCTCGGCCGCCGACGTGCCGGCCACGACGCCGTCGAACGTCCCCTTGTGAACGAGCAGCCGGTCGTACCCCTTCGTCTCCCACGCGGCCGGATATAGTTTCCGCAGGGAAGTGGCCAACTCCAGCCCGGCCCGCAGCGGCTCCATCGCCGCCCAGTCGGTGACGACCAGATCGACCCCGCCGCACGCCTTGCCCGTGTGAACCGAACTCGTCGGCGTTCGTGTCACCGGCACCGCCCGCAGCCCGGGCAGGTTGCGGGCGTTCAGCTCGGCGGCGAGTTTGCGGCCGTCCAGCCACGGGGCGCCGACCCACTCGAACGGCCGCTCGGTGCCCCGGCCGACGCTGACGTTGGTCGTCTCCAGCAGCCCGACGCCGGGGTACAGGAGCGCCGCCGTCAGGTGCCGCATGTTCGGCGACGGGTTCCGCCACGGCTGGCCGGTGTGGTCCAGAGTGTCGCGGCGACGCCAGCCGTCGCACGCCACCACCTCCAGCTTGACAGCCGGCGTCCGCTCGGCGGCGAACAGCCGGGCCATCTCGCCAATGGTTAGCCCGTGCCGTACCGGCAGGTCGTGGAAGGCGACGAACGACGGCTTGCCCGCGTCCCGCACCGGCCCGGCGACCGCCACCCCGCCGATCGGGTTGGGCCGGTCCAGCACCAGCACCGGCACCCCGGCGTCGGCCGCGGCCTCCATCACCAGCCCGAGCGTGCTGATGTACGTGTAGAACCGGCAACCGATGTCCTGGATGTCGTACACCACCACGTCCAGACCCTTGAGCTGTTCGGCGGTCGGCTTCCGCTGCTCGCCGTACAGGCTCCACACGGGCAGCCCGGTCTTGGCGTCGGTGGTGTCGCCGACCTTCTCGTCCAGCTCGCCGCGGATGCCGTGCTCGGGGCTGAACAGGGCGGCCAGCTTGACACCCGGGGCGGCGGCCAGCAGGTCGATGACGTGGGCGCCGTCGAGCGTCCGGCCGGTGTGGTTGGTGACCAGGCCGACCCGCTTACCGGCCAGTTTGGCGAAGCCGTCCCGCCGCAGCACGTCGAGGCCGGACAGGACCGGCGTTGGCGAGCCGTCCATGTGAGGGGACGGAGGTCGGGGGACATTCGCCCAGATCGCTGCCGCCAGGGTGCCGACCTCTTTCCGTAGTGCGGTGACGCTTTTCTTGGTGTCGTCGGCCGGGTGCAGCCGGCTGGTGAGCAGGACGACCGCTGTTTTCGACGGCGGGTCGATCCAGACGCTGGTGCCGGTGAACCCGGTGTGGCCGAACCCGGTCCGCTTGCCGAACCCGTCCCCGCGGGGGGCACTGAACCCGGTGTCCACGTCCCAGCCGCGACTCCGGAAACCACCCCCGGGCACCTCGACCGGCTCGGTCAGCAGCTTGACGGTGTCCGGCTTCAGCACCCGCACGCCGTCCAACTCGCCGCCGCGGAGCAGCATCCGTGCGAACCGCTCCAGGTCGTCGGCCGAGCCGAACAGCCCGGCGTGGCCGGCCACACCGCCCAGGGCAAAGGCCCGCGGGTCGTGGACCACCCCGACCATCGGCTTGCCGTCCCGCACCCCGGTCGGGGCGACCCGGCTCAGGACGGGTTCCGCCGGCTTGTACCCGGTGGCCGTCAGCCCGAGTAGGGCGAAGGTGTTGGCCCGGGCGAACTCGTCCAACGGCTGCCCGCCCACCCGGCCCACCAACTCGCCCAGCACGATGAACCCGATGTCGCTGTACTTGAACCGCGTGCCGGCTGGTGCCTCCAGCTTCAGCCCGGCGATCTTCGCCAGCATGTCGTCCCGACTGCCGACGTAGTCTTGAATCGAGTTGTCGGGCGTCAGGCCGGAGGTGTGCAGCAGGCACTGCTCGACCGTCACCGCCCCCTTGCCGTTGGCCGCGAACTCGGGCCAATACTTGGCCACCGGGTCGTCCAGCCGCAGCTTGCCCCGCTCGATCAACTGCCAGACGCTCGTGGCCGTGGCCACCGGCTTGGTCAGGCTGGCCAGGTCGAACACCGTGTCCGGGGTCATCGACTCCGGCGACTCGCCCAGCACCCGTTTGCCGAAGGCCTTGCGGTACACCACGGCGTCGGCGTGGACGACCAGCAGCACCGCCCCGGGGCAGTCGCCGCGGGCGAGGGCGGCTTCCACGGCGGCGTCGAGGCGGGCGGTGTCCGGCGGGGCGACCAGCGCGAACAGGGCGAGCGGGAGCATGGGTTCCTCGTAGGTCCGGCCGTGCCGGACATCGGTGAGATGTGTCCGGCACAGCCGGACCTACAGTGTCGCCAGCAGGCTGAGCATCTCGCCCCGGGCGTGCATCGCCTCCGGGGTGCCGGCCGTGTCCGCCGCCGCGACGCCGGCCCGCAGCACCGCGGCGGCGTCGGGTTCCTCGCCCTGCCGGGCCAGCGCCTGGGCACACATCAGGTATGCCGGGATGTAGTCGGGCGTGTCGGCGGTGAGCGCCCGCAGCACCCGCGCGGCCTCGGCGTCGTCCCCGGCCGAGGCGTGTTCCAGCGCCAGCCCGTACCGCAGGAACGGGTCGGCCGGGTCGAGGGCGAGCAGCTCTTCGAGCTGACTCATGCGCGGGGTTCGGGGCACGGGCGACTCCAGGACTGAAGCCCGATCAGTGTATCCGCCCGGCCGACGGCGAGCGTCGCCCGCACGACCGGCACCCGCGCCACGGTTGGGCGAACCCGCCCGGCCGGTGCCGGCCGCACCACGGTCCCGCCCGGCACGACCGCATTGCAACCGGGGGCGGATGCGGGGCGTCCGCCGGCTGGGCGTCTAGCGGCCCGGCTCCGGCCGCCGATTTTCCACCACGTCGAAAGGCCAGGACGGTCCAGTACGGGGTTGCCATGCGTCCGCTCGCCCTGCGGGTTCGGCTCGTCAAATGCCTTCTGGCGGCGGGACTGAGCGGCCCGGCGGTGGCCGGCGACCCGACCCCACGGCGGGACGAGCTGGTGCAGGTGGTGGAGCGGGTGAAGGCGGCCGTGGTGGACATCCACTCGGAGCGGATGTCCGGCAGCGACGACCCGTTCCGCACCTCCCCGCTCGAGCGGCAGCGGGTGAACGGCATGGGCACCGGAATTGTGCTGGACCCCCGCGGGTACATCGTGACGAATTACCACGTCGTGGATGACGTGCAGAGCCTCCGCGTCCGGCTCGTGGACGGCACCACCTGCCCGGCCAAGGTGCTGGCCAGCGACAAGGACTCCGACCTGGCGGTGATCAAGATCGACCCGCCGCACCCGCTCCAGACGGTGACGCTCGGCACGGCGACCGACCTCATGCTGGCCGAGGAGGTGGTGGCCATTGGCAACGCCTACGGGTACGAACACACCACCACCACCGGCCGGGTGTCGGCCCTGGGCCGGAACGTGGTTCTGAACAAAGAGTTCAGCTACAAGTCACTTATTCAGACGCAGACGCCCATCAACCCGGGAAACAGCGGCGGCCCGCTGTTCAACAAGCTCGGCGAAGTGGTGGGGGTGAACGTGGCCATCCGGGCCGGGGCGCAGAACATCGCCTTTGCGATTCCCGTGGACGCCATGATCCTGCGGGCGGCCGACATGCTGAGCGTGCGGAAGCGGCAGAACCTGCGGCACGGGCTGACGCTCACGGACAAGGTGAGCCGGGGCGGGGAGAACGCCCCGGTCAAGCGGTGGACGGTGGTGCAGGCGGTCGAGGCGGACAGCGTGGCCGCCGCCGCCGGGCTGAAGCCGGGCGACGTGCTGACCCAGGTGGGGGCGGTGGCGGTGGCCACCAGCATCGACGTGGAACGCGGCCTGCTGGACACCGCGGGCAAGAGCGTGGCGTTCAAGGTGGCCCGGGACGGGGCCGACGCCACCGAGGTGGCCATCACCCTGTCCAACGGCCCGGCGGTGCCGGCCGACGTGGTCCACCGGCGGCTCGGCGGCCGGCTGTACCCGGTGCCGGCGGCGAGCGTGCAGGTCGCGGACCGCCAGCTCCGCGGAGGGCTGATGGTGCAGGACGTGACCGCCGGCAGCCCGTTGGCCAAGGCCGGCCTGCAACGCGGCGACGTGCTGATCGGGCTGCACCAGTGGGAGGCCATCAGCCTGGACAACGTGACGTACGTGCTGGGTCACAAAGACCTGCCGACGTTCAACCCGCTGAAGGCGTACTACCTGCGGGCCGGCCGGGTGCTGGAGGCGACGCTGAGCGTTGTCGAGTGAAGCAAGTCGGGTGCATCCTTCGCCGCGACCGCCCGGATTGGTCACCGGGCGGTCGCGGTGTTTTCATAGGTCGGGGCGTTATACTGCCGTTAATCCTGGTCCAGGGACGCTATCGGGACCAAGCACCGGGTGGCGAGGCCCGATGGCTTGTGAAATTTGGCGGAGGGTACGGTGGTGGAGTGGCACACGGGGCGAGCCCGACTCAAGTTGACCGGCCACCGCTCGACTGACAAAGTGAACGATGTTTTCGCCACGTCGCTGGTGGATGTGGCGAGCGTTGCAGATGTGACAGGCGGGGCGGTGTACATTGCGGCCGACAACCCCGCATGGCCAACCGACGCGGCGGATGTCGAGTGGCTGTGTTCGGTCGTCCGGGTCACGCTTGCCAGCCGCGGCATCGCCGGCATCCAGTTGTCATTCATCCCAGCAGCGGGTGGTCCAAGTGCTACACAGTCCCCAAACACGTAGATCAGGTGTGGGCGTGCATCGGCCGTTGTAAGCGTTCGCTCGCACCGCTCACCAATCCTCCCCCGGAATGTCTCCCGCCGACTTCGTCACCAGCGCGGCGAACGTCCGCACGCTCACCGTCTCGCGGAGGTACCGCACGCCGCCGTCGGCGAACGCCACCATCGCCCCGCCGGTGTGGAAGCTGTACATCTCGTTGTCGTTGGTGCAGTTCATGACGCACGGGCCGTACCCCTGGCCCTGGCCGGTGGTCAGCGTGTCCGAGCCGTCCAGCGCGATCTCCAGGTCGGGGTCGGCCCAGCCGGGGCTGCCACTCGACCCGCCGATGCGGCGGCCCATCCGCCACAGTTCCGGCCGGCCGGCGCACTCGGCGACGAGCAGCGTCTGGGAGGTGCCGTCGGTGATGTCCAGCAGCCGACACGGGTTCGACGTGAGGGTGCCGTTCTGGGCCGGCGGGTTGTAGTACGGCCAGCCCTGGATGTCGCAGTAGCCCGGGTTGACGCCGTGGTACACGGTGTAGTCGCTGGCCGCCGGCCGGAAGCCGCCGAGCGTCTCGTCGGCCCGCTGGAGGAAAGCCGGCGCGGCCGGGCAGTTCAGCACCCGCAACTGCGTCTGGGCGGCGATCCGGTTGGCCGGGTCGTCCCAGTTCTTCGACTGGTCGTAAGGGATGTTGGCCTGCTCCAGATACGGCAGCAGCGGCGGTACGAACCCGCGGGTCGGCGGGTCGAAGCGGTAGCCGGCCGGGAAGATGCCGACGGCGGCCTCGTGGCCGTGCAGGGCCAGGGCGAGTTGTTTCAGGTTGTTCGAGCAACTGATGCGGGCCGCCGCCGCCCGCACCTTCTGCACGGCCGGTATCAGCAGGCCGACCAGTACGCCGATGATGGCGACCAACACCAGCAGTTCGATGAGGGTGAAGCCGCGACGGGTGGGGCGCATGGGGTGATCGTAGCCGGGGCGAGCGGGGGGCGTAAGCCCCCTGATGACAGGGGCGGGCGGTCGCGTCCCCTCGCCATCAGGGGGCTTACGCCCCCCGCTCGCCAAGACCTTCGAGGACCGCCCGCAGTTCCCGGCCCATCCGCTCCGGGGTGAAGAGCGTCGCCCGTTCCCGCCCGCGCCGCACCCACTCGCCGGGGTCGGCCATCACCTCCCGCAGCGCCGCGGCAAAGGCGTCCACGTCGTCCGGCGGCACCAGCCGGCCGGCGTCGCCAACCACCTCCGGCAGGCTCGTGGCGTTGCCGGCCACCAGCGGCACCCCGAGGGCCATCGCCTCGATGGCGGGCAGCCCGAACCCCTCGTACCGGGTCGGGTACAGCACGGCGGCGGCGTGGGCCATGGCCGCCAGAAACGGCACCCGGTCGAGGTTCGGCAGCACCACCACCGCCCCGTCGGTGCTGCGCCAGGCGCCGCCAACCATCTGGCCGACTTCCTCCGCCGGCAGCAAGTCCGCCAGCATCCGCTCGGTCAGCGTGCCGGTGCTGGCGACGATCAGTTTCACCCCCGGCTGAGCTAGCCGGCGGACCGCCCGCACCCCGGCCGGCACGTTCTTCCGCACCCGATTGAAGCCGGTGGCCGCCCCGACCGGGCTGAAAATGTACCGCCCCCAGTCGGCGAGCGTGTCGCCGCCGGGCCACAACTCGCCGGCGAAGGTGGCGGCCGCCGCCCGCAACTCGGCCGAGTCGGTGAGGGCGTGCCAGACGACGGCGGTGCGGGCCGGGTCGAACGGCAGCAGCCGGCAGACGCGGTCCCGGCCGTCGGCCGACACGCACACCAGCCGGTCGAGCTTGGTGCGGGCGACGCCGGCCCGCCGCCGCTCGGCGGTGGCCCCGAACACCTGCGGGTATTCCAGAAAGCCGGCGTCGTGGAACACCACCGCCTGCGGGCACGGCGGGCGTTCCATGCCGACGTAGTAGCTGCACAGCAGCACGTCAGCCGGGTGGCGGCTGAGCGGTTCCCGCAGGATGTCGTCCGGCGGGTCGGCGAGGTTGGCGTCGGCCGGCCAGTCGAGCGGGACGAACGTCACCCGAGAGTCGTGGAGCAGGGCGGGGTGGGTGTCGTCGCGGCCGGCGAGGGGGAAGAGCGGTGTGGGGTCGCGGGGGGCGAACACGGTCAGCCGGAGGTCCGGGCCGACTTCCAGAAGGGCGGCGACGACGGCCCGGCAGTGGACGCCGAGGCCGCCGGTGACGCCGAGGTGGGGCAGGAACAGGGCGATCCGCACGCGACACTCCGCTCGGGGCGGAGGGTATGGTATGGGCGGCCCAGCCCAGGCCGCCGGTTCCGGCGGAGACCGTTCGACACGGTGGCGGGGGCTACCCCCTGCCCACCGTGTCGAACAGGCCCGAACCACCGATCACGGACCGGCCGTCGGCGGCGGCAGAGCGTTCGAGTTGCCCAGTCCGGTCTGGTTCAGCTCTTCCTCACTCTGGATGATGATCCGCGGCGTCACCATGATCATGATGTGCCGCGTCTCCCGCCCGATGCCGGTGTTGCGGAACAGTCGGTTGAGGTACGGGATGTTGCTCAGCACCGGCGGGCCGGCCTCGGTGCGGCCCTCGCTCATGGTCTTCAACCC
Organism: Fimbriiglobus sp.; assembly: GCA_043787415.1. Taxonomy (GTDB): domain Bacteria; phylum Planctomycetota; class Planctomycetia; order Gemmatales; family Gemmataceae; genus JAXMAZ01. The sequence goes on from JAYVUZ010000123.1 coordinate 27,973, forward strand.
GCCCAGCACCACCGTCCCGCCGTCCGGGCAGGCGACCGTCGTCTGCACCTGGATCTGCGAGATGCTCGGCTGCTGGAAGAACTGGGTGAACGGGATCGGCACCCCCTGGCTGCCGCCCTCGAACACCGGGGTGACGAAGGCCGTCACCGGGAACAGCGGCACCGTGGCACTCGTCAGGGCCGAAAGCTGGGGCGTCAGGTTGAGCCGGACGAACCGCCGGTCGGCCGACACGATCCCCTGGATGGTCACACTGATGCCCGGGGGCAGGTTGCTGCCGGGCGGGGCCGGCCCGTTGCCGATCGGGATGGGCACGTTCTGCGGCACGTACACGAACTGCCCGCCGACGTTGAACGCCTGTAGCCCGAGGGTGAAGAAGCTCACGTCGCTCACGAACACGTTGGCCGTCTGCCCGTTGAACAGGGTCAGCTTGGGGGCCTGCATGACGTTCACCCGGCGGTCGCCCTGGGCGGCCTCCATGAACATAAACACCTGAATGTCGTTCAGAAAGGCGAGGCCGACCGACAGGCCGCCGTTCAGGTTCGGGTTGAGCGTCCCCTGGTAGCCGCCGAACGGCGGGGTGCTGAGCGGGTAGCTGGTGGACCGGATGGGCACGTTCAGGTCCGGGGTGAACCCGCCACCGGCCGGGTTGTACCCGAGCACCGCCCCGCGGCCGGTGTCCCCGATGCTGTTGGTGAACGGCTCCGGCCGGAACTGGCCGGTGGTCAGCGCCCGCTCGAACTGGTTCTTGCCGCTCCCCTTGGTCACCACGTTCATCGAGAAGTCCACGCCCACCCGCTCGAAAAACGCCTCGCTCAGCGAGATCACCCGCACTTCCACGCTGATGGACGTCTCCTGCAGCCGCCGCAGGCTCTCCAGCAGGTCTTCCACCTCGCGGATGATGTCGGCCGTCTGGTTGACCACCAGCGCCCCGGATAGGTCGTAGTAGCTCAGGCTGCCCGGCCCGCCCTGGTCCTGCCAGGCGTACGGCCGCACCATGCCCTTGACCACGCTCATCAGCTTCTGGAAGTTGGCCGCCTTGGTGGTCGGCCCGCCGGCCTGGGTGGACAGGTTGCTGCCGCCGCCCAGCGTCTCGCTCTGTAGGGTGGCCTGGTTGCCCCCTTGCAGCCACGGGGCGCTCCCACCCATGCCCGGCCCGGTGGCCAGCGACCCGCCGCCGAGGCCGCCCGGCGGCGTGTACCCGCCGCCGCTGGCCGGCCCGGTGATCCGGTCCACGGCCGACATGCTGTTCAGGTTGCCGACCTTCTGGAGCTGCTTGTTCAAGTCCTGGTGGTCGTACAGGGCGTAGTCCGGGATCGGCACGATCAGGTCCATGACGCTAAAGACCTTGGTCATCATCCGGCCCTTGGCCCGCTCTTCGGTGGTGATCTGCACCACGTCGTTCTCGACCACGAACTTGAGCCGGCCCTTCTTGAGCACGATGTCGAGGACGTTCCGCAGGCTCACGCCGTCGAGCGTCTCCGTCACCGTCACCCCGTCCACCGCCATCTGCTTGTCGGCCAGGGCGGCGTCGTCGAACGAGATGTTCAGCCCGCCGGGGACCATCGCCCCGATGCGGCTGACCGCCTCCTTGAGCGGCACCCCCTTGAGTTCGACCTTCATGGAGGCGTCGAGCTTCCGCTCGATCTCCCGCTCCTGGGCGGTGCGGGTTTTCAGGTAGTTGTCGTGGCCGGTGCCCCGGCCGGCCGCCCGGACGGTCAGCTCGCGGTTGAACCGGATGGGGTCGTCGGCGTCCAGCAGCGGCCCTTCCTTCTCGGCGTTGGACAGCCCGCCGAACACGATCGCCTCGCGGTCGGCCTTGGCCCCGGCCACCATCTCCTGCCGCCGCTTCACCTTCGTCACCTCGTACAGCGCCGTCAGCGACGGGTTGTCCGGGTCGAGGTTCTTCAGTTGCAGGGCGAGGGCCTCGGCGTCGCGGTACTTGTGGGCCTTGACGAGGTCGTTCACCTCCTTGGCCTTCTTGCCGATCTCCTCCTGCTTCTGCTGCTCGGCCAACTGCTTGCCGAACACCCGGTCCTTGGCCAGCCGCTTGTCGGCCCCCTCCTTCAGCACGAAGTCGGTGTGGTGCTTCATCACCCGGTAGTTGTCCAGCCGGCTCTGGGCGGCGCCGGTCAGGGCCGGCTGCTGGGCCGGCGGCACCGGGCTAGCCTTCACCTTGGCGATGTAGTCGCCCAGCAGGCCGACCGCCACATCCGTGTCGCCCCGCTTCCACGCCTCGGCGGCCTTCGTCTGGGCCTCCAGCCCGTCGCTGCGGAGCTTCTGGAACTCCACCTGGGCCAGCGCCTTCACCTGGTCGGCCAGGCCGCCGGCGGCCGGGCCGCCGGGCGTCGGCAGCACCTGCTTCTCGGCCCCGCTCAGCGCCTGGGCCGTCAGCTCGTTGTGCCGCAGCCGCTGGTCCGGCGGCAGGCCGTCGGCGTCGATCACCCGCAGCAGGCCGGCCGCCTGGCCGTACTGCTTGGTGCGGATGGCGTCGGCGGCGGCCGTCAGACTGGCGGACGCGTCCTTCTGCTTGCGGACCGTCTCCTCGGCGCCGATCTGCCGCAGCAGGGCCTGGGCCTCCGTCTTGGTGGCCGGGTCGTCGTGGGCCTGGACGGCCAGCTTGCGGGCGGCCTCCAGCTCGCCGCGGCGCAGCTCGGTCTGGGCCTGGCCGAGCAGCGTCGAGCCGCTGACACCCGGGGCCGCGCTCGGCACCGGCAGGGCCAGCGGCACGCCAACATCAATCGGCAGGGCCGGGGCGGCCGACACCACCGGGGTGACGACGACGGCCACCGGCGTCGGCGGGACGCTGGGGATGGTCGGCACCATCGGCGGGGCGGCAACGACGACTTCCGGGGTGGCCACGGCCACCGGGGCGGCCCCGGTCTTGGCCGCCGTCACCGCGGCCATCTGCTCCTCGACCGCCTTGGTCGGGAAGCCGAGGTCCACGCACAGGGTCGCAGCAAGCTTGAGGCTGGCGTCCGCCCGGACGTAGTCCTTCTTGGCGGTCGCTGTCGTCGCCGAAGCGGTCAGCTCGTCGATCTGCTTCTTGCCGTCGGCGGCCACGTCCCGGAGCAGGGCCTCGGGGGTGTCGTCGGCCGGGCCGAAGACGGCGTTCAGCTTGCCGGCGTCGGCGGCCTTCTGGCGGGCGTCGGCCAGCCGGTTGTCCTTCAGCAGTGCCCGGCCCCCGGTGACCAGCTTAGCGGCCTGCGGCTTGGCGTCGGCCAGGACTGGCACCACCGGCGGCAAGGTCGGGACCGGCAGCATGGCCTTGGCCTGCTGGATGCCGGACTGGCCGCCCGGCAGGGCGCTGCCCAGGGCCGGCGTCACCGCCCCCGGCTTCTTCGCCTGGTCGGCGGCCGGCACCGTGCGGCGGAGTTGCAGCCGGGCGGTGTCGATGTCCTTCTTCAGCTTCTCCGGCCGGTCCCCGCCGAACCAGTCGTCCATGAGATCAGACGGCCCGCACAGGGCCACGGCCTGGTCGCACATGGCGTAGGCCTGGTCGAGCGCCACCAGCCGTTCGGCCGGGCTTTTGATGGTCGACGACTTGGCGTAGGCGGCTTTCGCCTCCTTCACCAACTGCTCGCCGCGGGCCTTGTCGGCCTTGCCCTTGGCGGCCCGGCAGTCACGCTCCAGGCTGTCCGGGGTGTCCCCCCACAGGCCCCAGCGGCCGCCGGCGTTGGCCTTGTCGGCCTCCCGGGCACACTGGGTGGCCTTGTCAAACTTGCCCGCCTTGAGCGCCTCCCGGCCCGCCTTGAGCAGGGCCGCCGGATCGGTCGGTTTGGCCGCCACGGCCGGCGGCTGCTGGCCGACGACCGGGGCCGCAAGCCCCGCGGCTAGAACGGGCGCGAGCAGCATCCTGGCTGCCAACCCCTTCCAACACCACTTGTGTTTATGCAACACCATGGCCCCCTTCCCCTCCGTATGGAAGACCATCGCCGGCCAGGTGGCCGTCGCCCCGTCGCCCGCCGGGCGAGTCCCCCGACCCGCCACCCGGTCAACGTCGGCCCCGCCCCCGCGAGACCGCCCAGCACCACCACTGACCGGATGACAGACCCGGCCCGGCGAACGTGTGCGGAAAGCGGGGGGCGAATAGCTTGCCCCCCGGGGCGGGTCAAGCGCCTTTGTGGCGGAATTCCTCCAGCCCGTCCGGAGGTTAGGCAATTTGCCCGCGGCGGGCGATTTCGCCCCCGGCGTGACCTATGCTTCGGCACACCGGCCGGAGGCGGGGCATGGGCGACGAAGCCACGAAGTTGATCGGTTGGGGTCTGCCCGCGTCCGAACTGCCCCCCGACCCGGCCGGGGCCGGCGAGCCGACCCCGCCGCCGGCGAACTGGGTGGTCGGCCGGTTCCGGGTGGAGCGGGAGCTAGGCCGCGGCGGCATGGGCGTGGTGCTGCTGGCCCACGACCGCGACCTCAACCGCCCGGTGGCCGTCAAACTGCTGCGGGACGACCACCCGGAGGTGCTGGCCCGGTTCCGGCTGGAGGCACACGCCCTGGCCGGGCTGAGCCACCCGAATGCGGTGCGGGTGTACGAGTTCGGCGAACACGCCGGCCGGCCGTTCTTGGCCCTGGAGTACGTCGCCGGCCACTCCCTGCACGACGCCCTGCGGGCCGGCCCCCTCGACCCCAAACGCGCCTCCGGCCTGCTCGCCCAGGTGGCCGAGGCGGTCCAGGCCGCCCACGAGTTGGGCATCGTCCACCGCGACCTGAAGCCGGCCAACGTGCTGCTGGACGCCACCGACACGCCCAAGCTGACCGACTTCGGCATCGCCCGGCGGCTGGACGACGGGGCCGGGCTGACTGAGACCAACGTGGCCCTGGGCACCCCCGGGTACATGGCCCCCGAGCAGGTCGAGGGCCAGCCACCGGACGCCCGCACCGACGTGTACGGCCTGGGGGCCACCCTGTACGAGTGCCTGACCGGCCGGCCGCCGTTCGTCGGCCCGATAGCGGCGGTGCTGGTGCAGGTGATCGCCGACGACCCGGTGCCGCCGCGGGCGCTGAACGCCGGGGTGCCGGCGGATTTGGAGACGGTGTGCCTGAAGTGCCTGCACAAGGACCCGGCCCGCCGGTATCCGACGGCCACCGAGTTAGCGGCGGACCTGCACCGGGTGGTGCGGGGCGAGCCGGTGCGGGCGCGGCCGACCGGCCGGGCCGAGAAGGTGGCCCGGTGGACACGGCGGAACAAGCTGCCGGCGGCCCTGGCGGCGGCGGCCGCGCTGTCGCTGGTGGGCGGGGCGGCGGCGGCCGGGTTGCAGGCGGTGCGGGCCACCACGGCGCGGGACGCCGAGGCCAACCAGCGGCGGGTGGCCGAGGCGAACGCGGCCGAGGCGGCGGCCGTTAACGCCTTCCTGCTCGACGACCTCCTGCGGCAGGCGTCCAGCGCCGCCCAGATGGACCGGCGGCACGTGCCGGACCCCAACCTGACCGTCCGGGTCGCCCTGGACCGGGCGGCGGACGCGGCCGGCGAGCGGTTCCGGGGCCAGCCGGCCGTCGAAGAGCGGGTGCGGGCGGCTTTAGGCGGGGCGTATGTCGGGGTGGGCGAGTACGGCAAGGCGGCCGATCAGTTCCGGCAGGTCGCCGACTCGTGCCGGGGTCGGTTCGGGCCGGACCACCCGGAAGTGCTGACGGCCGAGGCGGACCTGGCCAACGCACACCTGCGAGCGGGCCGGCCGGCCGACGCCGTCGCCCTGCTGGAGCGGGTGGCCCAGGTCCGCGGCCAAGCGGACGGGCCGGCCCACCCGGACACGGTCCGGGCGGCGATCGCCCTGGCGACCGCTTACAAGGAGGCCGGGCGGCCTGCCGAAGCCCTGCCCGCACTAGAGGACGCGGTGCGGCAGGCCGGCGCCGCGTTCGGCCCCGACCACGCTGAGACCGTCAAGGCGACGGCTCACCTGGCGTCCGTCTACAAGATGGTCGGCCGGCCGGCCGACGCCGTGCCGCTGTTCGAGGCGTGCCTCGGCCGGTTCCGCGAGTGGCTCGGCCCGGACCACGTGGACACCGTGTACATGTCGAATAACCTGGCCGCCGCGCTACAGGCCGCCGGCCGAGGGGCGGAGGCGGTGCCGCTACTCGAGAACGGCCTGCGGCGGCGGCGGGGGCTGCTCGGCCCGGACCACCCCGAAACCCTGACCGTGCAGAGCAACCTGGCGGCCACCCTGTCCGCGGAGGGCCGGTCGGCCGAGGCCCTCCCGCTCGCCGAGGGGGCGGGGCGGCTCGGCTGCGAGCGGCTCGGCCCCGCCCACCCCATCACGCTGGTGGCCGAGGCCACCCGGGCGGTCGTACTCGTCGCCGTCGGCCGGGCCGCGGAGGCGGTGCCGGTGCTCGAAGAGGTGGTGCGGGCGTCCCGGGGGACGAACGGGCCGGCCCACCCGGACACGCTGGCCCAGCTCGTCAACCTGGGGGTGGCCTACGCCCGCTGTGGCCGCCCGGCGGCGGCCGTCCTCCTGTTCGACGAGGCGGTGAAACTCCGCCGCAAGACGCTCGGCCCGACCCACCCGCACGTCGCCGACGGGCTGTTCGAGTTAGGCGTCACCTTGAACGCCGCCGACCGCCCCGCCGACGCCCGGCCGGTGCTGGCCGAGTGCCACCAGGCCCGCCGGGCCGCCCGCGGGCCGGCCGATCCGGCCACCCTGCTGGCGGCCTACCACCTGGCCCAGGCGGACCTCCGGCTGGGCCGGGCGGCGGAGGCGGCGGCCGGGTTCGAGGCGGTATGGCGGGGGTTGGCGGCCCGCGACCCCGGCGACCGGCTGGCCGGCGAGGCCCACGGGGCGTACGGCCTGTGCCTGCTCACCCTCAGCCGGTTCGCGGAGGCGGAGCCGCTTTTGCTGGCCCGGTATCACCAGTTCGCGGCCGACGGCGGGGCGACGGACCGACTCAACCGGGGCCGCCGCCGGCTGGCCGACATGTACCGGGCGTGGGGCAAGCCGGACGAGGCGGCGACGTGGCGGGTGGAACTGGCCCCGCGGCCGCGACCCGCCCCCTAACCAGCACGTCGGCCCCGACCTGTTCCACCGTCACGTCGGCCAGCCGGCAGGCGGCGGCCATGAGTGCGACGCCCCGGCCGCCGACCGGCCCCGGCCCGCCGCCCACGACCACCGGGGCCACGAACGCCCACACTTCATCGACGGCCCCGGCATCCTGGAACGCCCCGTGGACGCCGGCCCCGCCTTCCACCAGCACGTTCGTCGCCCCGCGGCGGCCGAGTTCCAACAGCAACGCCTCGACGCCGGCCAGCGGCAGTACCTCGGCCCCGTCGGCCGCCCAGCCGACGAGCCTCGCCACCCCCGCCGGCGACGTGGCCACCAGCACGGGCATCTCCCGGGCCGTCGCCCGCAACTGGCACCGCTCGGGCAAGTCGCCGGAGGCGGTCAGCACGACCCGCAGCGGCACCCGCGGCCCTGGCGGGCGGGCGGTCAGCAGCGGGTCGTCGGCCGCCACCGTGCCCCGACCAACTACGATCGCATCGACCCGGCCGCGCAGCTCGTGGACCTTCGCCCGGCTCTCCGGGCCGCTCACCCACTTCGAGTCGCCGGTGCGGGTGGCGATGGCCCCGTCCAACGTCATGGCCCACTTGGCGATCACCCACGGCCTGCCCGTCGCCAGCCGCTTGAGGTACGGGGCGTTCAGCCGCCGGGCCGCCGCCTCACCCACGCCGACCGCCACCTCGACGCCGGCCGCGCGGAGAATGTCCAGCCCGCCGCCGGCCACGTTCGGGAACGGGTCGCTCATGGACACCACCACCCGCCGCACCCCGCTGGCCAGCACAACGTCGGTACACGGCGGCGTCTTGCCGTGGTGGCAGCACGGCTCCAGCGTCACGAACAATGTGCCGCCACGAGTCGCTGCGCCGGCCGCCGCTAAAGCGTGGACCTCGGCATGTGCCTGCCCGTACTTCTGGTGCCAGCCCTCGCCGACAACCTGCCCGGAGGCGTCCGTGACCACCGCCCCGACCAGCGGGTTGGGTTCGACGGCGCCGCGGCCCCGCTCGGCCAGTTCGAGCGCCCGCCGCATGTGGTCGTGGTCGGTCATGGCGAACCTTTCGCGGCCGGGGCGGTCCATCCGGGCGACACCGGCCCCGCAACGCTGCCGGGTGGCGGCCCGCCTGTCGAGCGGGTGAGACGGGTTCGACTCCCGTGCGGGGCGCTCTCCCGGTCGCCGGTCTCCAGTTTAGCATCGACTGAACCCGACCTCGCGTCGGGCGGCCGGCGGCGGGTACAATCGGCCCGCCCCACGGCGAGACCCCGGCATGGACCTGTTCGACCCCGTCCGGGCCAAGCACCGGCAGGCCGCCCGACCGCTGGCGGCTAGAATGCGGCCCCGCACCCTGGACGAGTACGCCGGCCAGCAGCACTTCCTCGGCCCTGGCAAGCTGCTCCGACGCATGTTGCTGGCGGACCGCATCAGTTCACTGCTCTTCTACGGCCCGCCGGGGTGCGGCAAGACGGCCCTGGCCCATGTGATTGCGAATGCCACCGAGAGCCGGTTCCGCCCGCTCAACGCCGTGTCGGCCGGCATCAAGGACGTGCGGGACATCCTGACCGCGGCCCGCCAGGAGCTGGAGGACGACGGCCGCCGCACCATCCTGTTCATCGACGAAATCCACCGCTTCAGCCGCACCCAGCAGGACGCCCTGCTGCCGGACGTGGAAGACGGCGTGGTGACGCTCATCGGGGCGACGACGCAGAACCCGTTCTTCGCCGTAGTCGGCCCGCTGGTCAGCCGCAGCCAGGTGTTCACCTTCGAGCCGCTGTCCCGGGAGGACATCGCCACAGTCATCCGGCGGGCACTCGCCGACCCGGAGCGGGGCCTCGGGAACGACCGGGCGACGATCACTCCGGAGGCGTTGGCCTACCTGTGCGAGGTGTGCGACGGGGACGCCCGGCGGGCGCTGTCGGCGCTGGAAGTGGGCGTGAAGTCCAGCGACCCGCCGGTGTGCTACACGCTGGAGTTGGCCCGGGACAGCGTCCAGCGGAAGGTGCTCGACTTCGACCCGACCGGGGACACGCACTACGACCTGGCCAGCGCCTTCATCAAAAGCTTGCGGGGGAGTGACCCGCAGGCCGGCGTGTACTGGCTGGCGCGGATGCTGGAGAGCGGCGAAGACCCGCGGTTCGTGGCCCGCCGGCTGGTCATCTTCGCCGCCGAGGACGTGGGCAACGCCGACCCCCAGGCCACACTCGTTGCGAACGCCGCCTGGGACGCGGTGGAGCGGGTCGGCCTGCCGGAGTGTGCCCTGAACCTGTCGCAAGCGGTGTGCTACCTGGCGACGGCCCCGAAGTCGAACGCCTGCACGGCGGCCCTCGGGGCGGCCACGAAGGACGTGAAGGAGGGGCGGACGCTGGCGGTGCCCAAGCACCTGCGGGACGGCAGCTACCCGGGGGCGAAGACGTTCGGCCACGGCGTCGGCTACCAGTACAGCCACGACGGCGACGGCGGGTGGGTGGACCAGGAGTACATCCCGAGCGACGCGGTGTACTACACGCCGACCGACCGCGGGTTCGAGGCCACCATCCGCGAGCGGATGGCCGACATCGAGCGGCGGCGGGCGGAGGGCCGGAGGTGACGGAAAATGCATGGTTGTCGGCCGACAGCCCCGAACCGCTGCTCAAGTGGCTTCAGCGGAGCAAGCGATATCGACTGTCGCCCCGCAAGCTCCGGCTTTTGGCCGTGGCGTTCGGCGACCGGGCGCAAGAGTTGATCGCCGATGAGACGACCCGAGCGGCATTGGACTACGCGGCTCGACTTGCGGACGACCCGTCCCTGAGTGGCCAGTGGCGAGAGTGGATGCAACGGCTGACCGACCCGGAGCGGCTGACCCGGCGCAGCCACATCGCCGTCTGGGTACTACGGGTGTGGGATGCGAACTGGCGGGCTAACACGCCCGAGACTTCGGCTCGGAGTGTCGCCGGCTACGTCGAAATGGAATTGGGGGCGACCGAACGGCCGTTGCAAGCCGCTTTAGTCCAAGACATCGGCGGCAACCCGTTCCGGCCGGTCGCCTTCGCCCCGGAGTGGCGGACGCCCACGGTTCTCGCCCTCGCCGAGCCGGCCTACGCCGACCGGGCGTTCGACCGCCTGCCCGTCCTGGCCGACGCCCTGGAGGACGCCGGCTGTGACGCCGCCGACCTGCTGGCCCACCTCCGCGGCACCGGCCCGCACGTCCGCGGCTGCTGGGCGCTCGACCTCGTCTTGGGCAAGGGCTGACGGTACACTCGCTGTCGGAGGTGACGCATGGCGACCGTACTGACCCCGCCGCCGCAGCCCGCCGGCACGACCACCCCGCCGCCGGCGGGGGCGCTGGCCGTCGGCCCCCAGCCGTACCGCTGGACCCTGGCCGAGTACCGCGAGCTGGGCAAGCTCGACCTGTTCCGCGACAAACGAACCATGCTGCTCGACGGGGAGCTGTACGTCATGAGTCTGCCGAAGCCGCCGCACAGCGTCGCCCTCGGGCTGACCGATGAATGGCTGCGGTCGGTGTTCCGCGGCGGCCACCACGTTCGGGGCCAGATGGGATTCGACATCGGCACCCGGAACGACCCCGGCCCGGACTTGGCAGTTGTGCCCGGAACGATCCGCGACTACTTGGCTGCGCACCCGCACACAGCCGTCCTCATCGTGGAAGTGGCCGACTCGTCACTGTTCCTTGACACCACGACGAAACCTGAACACTATGCCACGGCCGGCGTGCCGGACTACTGGGTGCTCGACCTGGAACACCGCCAACTGCTGGTGTTCCGCGACCCGGAGCCGCTGCCGGCGGGCCTCGGGGCCACCGCCTACCGCACCCGCCTGACCTACGGCCCGGCCGATACGGTGTCGCCGCTGGCCGCCCCGCACGCCACGGTTCCGGTGGCCGACCTGTTGCCCTGACCTGGAGGTGACGCATGACCGCCGTCGAAGCCCCGCCCGACACCGCCACCCCGCCGCCGGCCGCCGGCCGCCGGCCGTTCCGCTGGACCCGTGAGCAGTACCACCGGCTCGGCGAACTGGGGTTCTTCCGCGACAAACGGGTCGAACGGATTCGTGGGGAGGTCGTCGAGATGAGTCCGGTCGATTGGCCACACACGATTGGCAAGCAACTGGTCGGCGACGCCCTCCGCGTCGTGTTCGCCGGCACCGGCTGGGTGAGCGACCAAAGCCCGCTCCCGCTCGACGGCTCCGACCCCGAGCCGGATGTCGCCGTCTACCCCGGGACCGTCCGCGACTACACCGACCACCCGACCGACCCGCTGCTGGTGGTCGAGGTGGCCAACAGTTCGCTCGCCTACGACACGACCACGAAAGTCGAGCTGTACGCCGAGGCCGCCCACCCCGAGTACTGGGTGCTGGACCTGCCGAACCGCCGGCTACAGGTGTTCCGCGACCCGTACGCCATCCCGGCCGGCGGCCACACCTACCGCACCCGCCTGACCTACGCCCCCGGCGAGGGCGTGTCGCCGCTGGCCGCCCCGCACGCGGTCGTCGCGGTGGCCGACCTGCTGCCGTAGAATGAGAGCACCATGCCGTTGGAAGCACTCGACTGGGTGGTGGACTGCCAGGGGCAGGGGCTGGTCGGCAACCCGGCCCACGGCGGCGAACACATGGTCGATGTCCTCGGCTTCTACCTCTGAAGCAACCCCTTGGTCGCCAGCCCCGGCAGCACCGCGTCCAGGATGCGGCCGATGAAGCGGTGGTCGTCGTGGAACAGCAGCACGTCCCCCGGCCGCACGGCCGCCAGCACCCGCGCCGCACAGCGGTCGGCGTCCGCGTCGGTGCGGCACCGCCAGTCGTCGCTGTCGAGCGTCCACAGCCGCGGCGTCAGCCGGTGCCCGGCGGCGGCCAGCAGTTGGGGCGGCCGCAGCCGGCCGAGGGGCGGGCGGAACAGCCGCGGCGCGACCCCACAGGCGTCGGCGACGACCCGCTGGCAGTCGCCGATGTCCCGCCAGGCGGCCCGCCCGTCGAACCAGCCGGCCGGAGTGTGGGTGAAGGTGTGGTTGCCGACGGCGTGGCCCGCTTCGATGAGGCGGCGGGGCGCGGCCGGGGCGTCGGCCACCCGCCGGCCGACCAGGTAGAAGGTGGCCGTCACGCCGAAGGCGGCCAGCCGGTCGAGCACGGCCGGGGTGTGGGCCGGGTGCGGGCCGTCGTCGAAGGTGAGGGCCACCCCCGGGCCGCGGTGCCGCCACAGCCGCCAGCCGCGGGGCCTCACGCCCCCACCTCGGCCGCTCGCGGGGTCCGCTCCCAGGCGGCGGTCGGCCGGACCAGCCCGGCCAGCGTCACCCCGGCCAGCTCGATGGCCAGCCCGCCGGCCTTGACCACGGCGGTCGGCGACACCAGCCCGCCGCACCGGCCCATCGCCCGCAGGTAGGTGGCCCCGGTGAGCAGCAGCAGCCCGCCGGCCCAGGCCCCCACCCATAGCGGCAGCCACGGGGTGAGCAGCCCGACCAGCCCGACCGTCGCCAGCAGGTGGGCCAGCACCAGCGGCTTACTGGCCAGCAGCCGGTCCAGCCGGCCGGCCCCGCCGCTGGTCAGGGCGGCCCGCCACCGCCGCCGCTGGGTACACAGGGCGGCCCCGGTCGGCGGCACCTCGGTCCGCACCACCGCCGCCGGCACGAACACCACCCGCACCCCGGCCGCCCGCAGCCGGGCCGTGTACTCGGCGTCCTCGGTCAGCCCGAACCCGCTCCATGGCAGCCGCTGTAGCAGGCCGGCGGTGAACAGCATGCCGGTGCCGCGGAGGGTGGTCGCCAGCCCGAGGGCCGACCGGCCGGCGGCGACCCCGTTCTCCAGTTCGCTGCCGACGGCGGCCACCAGCCCGGCCGGCAGCACGGCCGGGTTCTGCGGCACCACCGCCGCCTGCACCGCCTCAGCCCCGGCCAGGGCGGCCGCCAGGTGCCGCAGGGCCGACGGTTCTAGGGAGCAGTCGGCGTCCAGCACCAGCACGGCGTCGCAGCCGTCGGCCAGGGCCGCCGGTATGCCGGCCGCCAGGGCAAACCCTTTGCCCCGGTTGGCCGGGTCGTGGCGTTCCAGCACGTCGGCCCCGAGGCGGCGGGCGGCGGCGGCCGTGCCGTCGGTGCAGTTGTCGGCCACCACCAGCACCCGGGCCGCCGGGTAGTCGCAGCGGCCGACGCTCTCGACGGCGGCGGCCAGGGTGTGTTCCTCGTTGTGGGCCGGGATCACCACCGTCACCCGGGGCCGCCGGCCGGGGGTGGGTGCGACCGGGCGGCGCCAGCCGACGGCCGTCAGCACCAGGTAGTACCCGCAAGCGAACGTGGCCGGGGCGAGGAGCAGACAGGCGACGGCGGTCATTGGTCGAGGATAAACCGCCCGCCGCCGGCCGGGCAACCCCAACCTGCCCTGTCCGTACGGCTGCCCGGCCACTAGACTGGCAACTTTCCAAGCTCGGGAGTCGGGTCATGGCTAAGGGGAAAGAGGCTCGCCACATCATTAAACTGGTGAGCAGCGAGAGCAGCCACTGCTACTTCAGCCAGAAGAACAAGAACAACACGAAAGAACGCATCAGCCTGAAGAAGTACGACCCGACGGTGCGGAAGTGCGTCATGTACAAGGAAGCCGGCAAGCTGTAGGGGCGGCCGTGGCGAGCGGCTGGGGTGAGCCGGTCCGGCTGGGTGCGACCTCCAGCCGGACCGGCTCACCCCAGCCGCTCGCCTTTTTGCGCCCCCTTGGTGGTCTGGACAGATCCACGTTGTGGCGGGGTTCCCATGTCCGTCGCTCCGGACCGCGTGTGTGTGGTCATCGGCCGCACCCGCCACAAGATGATCCAGGCCGAGCTGACCGAGGCCGGCAAGCGGAAGCACGGGTTCGTCGAACTGCGGCTCGACTTCCTCGTTAAAGCCGTCGAGTTCAAGCGGCTCCAGCCGCACAAGCTGTGCCCGTGGGTGGCCACTGTCCGCCGGCCGATCGATGGCGGCCGGTGGAGTGGCACCGAGGACGAACGCCGCACCATCCTCCGCCAGGCCATCGTGTCCGGCGTGTTCGAGTGGGTGGACCTGGAGACCGACATCGCGGACGCCGTCCGCCGGTTCGGCCCGGTCAAGCGGATCGTGTCCTACCACAACACGACCGAGACGCCGGTGGACCTGGAGGGCATCTACCAGAAGATGCTCACCCAGGACGCCGACATCTACAAAGTCGCGGTGCTGGCCCACACGCCGGCCGACAACCGCCGCATCCTCGACCTCCAGAAGAGCGCCCCCAAGCCGACGGTCGCCTTCGGCATGGGCGACATCGGCTTCCCCACCCGGTTCCTGGCGCTCAAGTACGGCGCCCCGTACATCTACGCCGCCTTCAACCGCGAGCGGGGGGTGGCCCCGGGCATGCCGGCCGTCGAGGAACTCCGCACCACCTACCCGGTGCGGAGCATCGGCCCGGCGACCAAGGTGTTCGGCCTACTCGGCGACCCGGTGGCCCACAGCTTCAGCCCGGTGCTGCACAATCACATGCTCCGCCGGCTGCGGCAGGACGCCATCTACCTGCCGTTCCGCACCCCCAAGGAACTGCTCGCGGAAGCCGTCAAGGTGATGCCCGAGGTGAGCGGCTGGAGCGTCACCATCCCGCACAAGGAGCAGGCCGTCGGGCTGGCCGCCCACGCCGACCCGGCGGTGCATCTGACCGGGGCGGCCAACACCTTGGTCCGCGGGGCTGACGGCACGCTGACCGCTGCCAACAGCGACTCGACGGCCGCCGTGGACAGCCTGCGGGCGCACCTGGCCGAACGGGCGAAGGACGGGCCGGTGCCGGAGCTGACCCAGCTCATGGTGCTGGTGCTCGGGGCCGGCGGCAGCGCCCGGGCGGTGGCCCACGCCCTGCACCGGGAGGGGGCGCACATCACCATCGCCGGCCGCAACGGCGAGAAGGCGGCCAAGCTGGCCGCCGACGTCGGCTGCCGGACGGTGGACTGGCAGGGCCGGCACTCGCTGGTGGCGTGCGACGTGATCGTCAACTGCACGCCCGTCGGCATGACCCCGGCCACCGACGAGATGCCGGTCCACGAGAGTTTCCTGAAACAGGGGCAGACGGTGTTCGACCTGGTGTACACGCCGGAGAACACCAAGCTGGTGCGGGAGGCCCGGAGCCGCGGCTGTCACGTCGTCACCGGGGTGGACATGTTCGTCCGGCAGGCGGCGGCGCAGTTCGAGCGGTTCACCGGCATCAGCCCGCCGGTGGACCAGATGCGGGAGATTCTGCGGAAGGCCATGTCCCCGCTGACCCGGGCGATGGAGGAGGAGGCCGACCGCACCGAGCAGGCCGAGAAGGACGAGGCCGATGACTGAGCGGATCGCCCTGATCGGCCTCCGCGGCACCGGCAAGACGACCGTCGGCCGGCTGGTGGCCGAGGGGCTTGGCTGGCTGTTCGTGGACGTGGACGAAGTGATCGAAGGCTGGGTCGGGAAGAGTGTGGCCGACCTGTTCCGGGACGAAGGCGAGCAGGGGTTCCGCGACCGCGAGACGATCGCCCTCATGGAACTGTGCAACGGCCCCGGGCTGCGGGTGGTGGCGACCGGCGGCGGCGCCGTGTTGCGGCCCGGCAACCGCAAGCTCCTGTCGCACTGCCGGCTGGTCGCCTGGCTGACCGCCCCGCCGGCCGTGCTGTGGGAACGCCTGCAAGCCGACCCGGCCACCGCCGCCCGGCGGCCGAACCTGACCGCCGCCGGCGGGCGGGCCGAGGTGGAGGCGCTGCTGGCGACCCGACAGCCGTTGTACCGCGAGACGGCCACCCACACGTTCGACACCAGCGGCCAGTCGCCGGCGGACGTGGCGGCGGCTATCCTGCGGGAGTGGCACCGCTCAGGCGAGCGGCCGGTGTAAGCCGGCTGAGGGACGCTCCCCGCTCGGCAACCGTTCCGCCACAACGGCGGCGCCCCCTCAGCCGGCTTACACCGGCCGCTCGCCTCGATCCGAGAACCCAATGAGCTGGTGGATGTGCGTGCCGGCCGCCACCTGGGTGCTGTTCGTGTTCCTCGCCGGCCTAGCCGTCGGCAGCTTCCTGAACGTCCTCATCGCCCGCCTGCCGTACCAGAAGACGCCCCTCTGGCCGACCGCCTCGTACTGCTTCGCCTGCCGCCGGCCGCTCGGCTTCTGGGACAACCTGCCCATCTATGGCTACCTCCGCAGCCGCGGCCGGTGCCGGCAGTGCGGGGCGACGTTCAGCAGCCGCTACTTGTGGGTGGAACTCGGCACCGGCCTCGCCTTCGTCGGCCTGTTCGTGCTGGAAATCCTGCTCCAAGCCGACGGCGGGCCGGCGTGGCTGCGGCCGTGGTTCCACGCCCCGGGGCTGCGGTTCTCGGCCTTCTCGGCCGCCCCGCCGCTGGCCGACCTGGTGTACTTCGCCTACCACGCCTGCCTGCTCAGCCTGCTCATCGCCTGCGCGGTGATCGACGCCGAGCACCGCATCATCCCGCACGAGCTGACCTACCTCGGCGTGATCGTCGGCCTCGCCGGCAGCGTGCTGCTGCCGTGGCCGTGGCCGTCGCTCGACCCGGCGACGCGGGCCGCCATCCCCGGCGCGGCCAAGTGGAGCCTGCCGGAGAGCCTGCCGTTCATCCCGGTCGGGGCGACGCTCTGGCCGGCGTGGGTGCCGGAAGAATCGTTCCCGCCCGGGAGCTGGCCGCTCGGGCTGCTCAACGGCGTCCTCGGCGCTGCCGCGGGCACGCTGCTGGTGCGGGCCATCAAGTTCCTGTTCGAGTCCGGCATGAAGCAGGAGGCGCTCGGCCTGGGCGACGCCGACCTGATGATGATGTGCGGGGCCTTCCTCGGCTGGCCGGCGGTGGTACTCGGCTTCTTCGCCGGCGTAATCGTCGCCTTGGTGTTCCAGGTGCCGATCCTCCTCTGGGACAAGCTCCGCCGCCGGCCGATCGACCGGCACATGCCATTCGGCCCGGGGCTGGCCGGCGGGGTGGTGCTGGTGTGGCTCGGCTGGCCGCGGGCCGCCGCCACCGCTCAGATACTCTACCAGTGGCAGGTACTGGTCTTCGGCGTCGTGTTCATGGGTGGCGGGATGCTGATCGCCGGGCTGCTGCTGCGGCGGCCGGCCGAACCGGAGGGGGCCAGGTGACGGCCGACATCGTGATCGTGGACTACGGCATGGGCAACCTCCGCAGCGTGCAGAAGGCGTTCGAGCACGTCGGCCACGCCGCGGATGTCACCGGCGACCCGGCCCGGGTGGCCACGGCCAAGAAGCTGGTCGTCCCCGGCATCGGGGCGTTTCGGGATGCGATCGGTCGGCTGCGGGAAACCGGCCTGGCCGAGGCGGCAATCTCCCACGCGAACACCGGCAAGCCGTTCCTGGGCGTCTGCCTGGGGCTGCAACTGCTGTTCGACGAGTCGCTGGAAGGCGGGCAGTTCGCCGGGCTGGGCATCCTCCCCGGGCGGGTGGTGCCGTTCCCCACCGGGCAAGGCGTGAAGGTGCCGCACATGGGCTGGAACACCCTGCAACTCACGCAGCCGGCCTGCCCGCTGTTCGCCGGCCTGCCGGCCGACCCGGCCGTGTACTTCGTCCACGGCTACTACGCCGAGCCGGCCGACAGCGACCTCGCGGCGACGGCCGACCACCCGACGCCGGTGTGTGCCGCCGTCTGGCGGGGGAACGTGTACGCCACGCAGTTCCACCCGGAAAAGAGCCAGGACGTGGGGCTGCGGATGCTCAAGAACTTCGCCGAGCTGTGACGGCCAATCGTGCCGCCACCCGGCACGCCGCCACCAGGCTGCTCGGGTCGGCCAGCCCCTTCCCGGCGATGTCGTAGGCGGTGCCGTGGGCCACGCTGGTGCGGACGATGGGCAGCCCGGCCGTCACGTTCACCGCCCGCCGGCCGCCGAGTAGTTTCATGGCGATGTGCCCCTGGTCGTGGTACTGGCACACCACCCCGTTGAACCGCTCCCGCACCCCCGGCAGAAAGATGGCGTCCACCGGCAACGGCCCCACCGCGTCGATGCCCTCGCGCCTCGCCGCCGCTACCGCCGGGGCGATGACCGTCGCCTCCTCGTTGCCGAACAGCCCGCCGTCGCTGGCGTGCGGGTTGAGCGCGGCCACGCCCACCCGGGCCGGCTCGCCGGTCAGCCGCGGGACGATGCCGTGTAGCAGGCGGATGGTGGCCAGCACGCTATCGGGGGTGATGTGGTCGAACACGCTCCGCAGGCTGCGGTGCAGGGTGACGTGCGCCACCGCCAGCTTGAGGTCGTCGTCGTACAGCAGCATGGCGTGCGACTTCGCCCCGGTGCGGTCGGCCAGGATTTCGGTGTGGCCGGGGAACGCCACCCCGGCGGCGTGCAGCCCCTCCTTGTGCAGCGGCAGCGTCACCAGCCCGTCGGCCCGGCCGGCGCGGCACTCGTCGATGGCGTAGATGAGCCAGTCGTAGGCGGCCCGACCGGCCGCCGCCGAGACGCGGCCGAGTTGCACGCCCGACAGGTCGGCCGCCGACGGGTTGACGCACGGCACCCCCGGCGGCAGCCGGGCCGGGTCGCCGACCACCGTCGGCCTGCAGACGCCGGCGAGGTTCGGCCAAGCCGACGCAATCACCTCCGGGCCGACGCCGGCCACGTCGCCCATCGTCAGCAGCAGTCGCGGGAGCATACCGTATGCTGTAGGGTACGCAGGACGTGCTGTCCGCCCCGGCGGCACGCCCTGCGTGCCCTACGAGGTCGCCAGGCTCCCGCTCCTCGCGTTCGTGTTCGCTGCCGACCCGCCGCCGGTCGAGGTGTACGACATAGTGGAGCGGCCGGCCGCCGCCGCCGTCACCTTCCGCCACGCCGACGGCACCGCCGTAACGGTCACCCCGTTCGACGACGGCGGCACACTCAAGGTGCGGTAGATGCCGACTAAGCCCGGCGAGTGGCGGTCCGAATCGGGCGTGTTCACCGTCACCCCGTCCCGGCGCAAGGGGCCGCTGCGAGTGGACCCGAAGCACCCGCACCACTTCGTCTGGGAGGGCACCGGCGAACACTGTTTCGTCAACGGCACGACGGCCTACTGGCTGCTCGGGGTGCGGGACGACAAGACGATTGCGGCGGCCATCGACCGGCTGGCGGCCAACCGGGTGAACCGCATCCGGGTGGCCCTGAACGCCCGCACCACCGGCGGCGAACGCTGGTTCGAGCCGCGGGTGAAAAACTCGGACGCCTTCCGCTTCCAGATCGACCCGTGGGTGAACAAGAACCCGACCGACCCGAAGAAGCCGGCCTTCGACCTGACCAAGTTCAACGTGCCGTTGTGGCAGAAACTCGACCGGCTGGTGAAGCACGCCCGCGACCGGGACGTGTTGGTGAGCATCATCTTCCACCTGGACGGGGCCGACGACGGGGTGGACCCGTTCGGCGGCGGTAAGGCCGGGGTGAAGTGCTACGCCGGTTCCGAGGCCGAGTGGGCGTACTACCGTTATGCCGCCGCCCGGCTGTCGGCGTACTCGAACATCATGTGGGATTTGACCAACGAGTGGCACCTGTTCCGCTCACAAGAATGGGTTCACAAAGCGGGCGCGGTGCTAACGGCGGCCGACCCTTACCGCCACCTGACGAGCGTCCACGGCCGCGGCGACTACCCGTTCACCGCGGCCGGGTGGAGCGACTTCGACCTGTACCAGAGCTGGGACGACAGCGGAGCATACGCCGGTAGTGGCCTCAGCGTAGGGACTGGTGAGCGGCTTCTTGGTCGCTCAGGCCGGACGAGCGAGGGCAGCGAACGCCCAGAACAGGCCGGCTACGCCG
>JAYVUZ010000124.1:0-6835 GCA_043787415.1 Fimbriiglobus sp.
CCGGGTTTCCACATGGCAACCCCCGGGCCGCATCGCATATCGCCCGACCGTTCCCGACCGTTCCCGACCGATCCCGACCGACCATTACCGACCGACCGATACCGACTCATACCAACTTGATAAACGGCCGGACAGGGCCGATGATCCTTGCGTGGTCAACGGCACTTCGCCGTCCCCCACGGAGAACCCCCGAATGACCGCGACCGACGCCCCCGCCTTTTACACCGCCGACGAACTGGCGACCATGCTCCGCATGTCCGCCCGATCAGTCGAGCGGGGCGCCAAGCTCGGCACCCTGCCCCCCGGACTCAAGGCCACGACGCAAGCGAAGCGGTTGTGGCCAGCGGCCCAAATCGCTGAGTGGTTGAAAAACGGGTGCCCCCCGTTCGGGAAGGGGGGTGCCAAGTGACGCGGTTCGACCTTTGGTATCTGGTGTCCCGGACGCGGGCCGACGCCCTCTGCCTGCTCAAGCTGCTCCCGCGGGAGTCGGCCGACGCCGCCCGGCTGCAACGGGCGTACAGCCTGTTGTCCGTCGCGGCCGACTGCCACACCCCCGACCGCGGCGGGCGGACATCCGCCCTGTTCGACGTGCGATACCCCGGCACGCTGTACTACGCCGCCGGGGTTGACTTCCCGCCGGACCGACTGCCGCTCGCCCCCGGGCCGCTGGTCACGCACGCCATCGGTGTGCTGGACATGGCACTGACCATAAACGCCGGCGGTCGGTACGCCCGTCAGTACGCCCGCAAGGAATTGTCCGCCTACGTCCGCCGGCAATTGGATGTCGTAGCGGCCGTCTGCCGCGAAGTGGCGGACGCGGCCGGCGTCCCGCACGGCGACTACGACGCCCGCTGTAACAGTTGCGAGTAATGATCGTCAGTTCACCACGGCCGCCTCGCTATCTGGCGACGCGGCCCCTTCGCTCGCACCCAACCCGAACCGACCAACCCCGTGGGACGTTAGACCATGGCCCTTGCCGCACCGCTCTTAAATTCCACCCGACGCGATGCTGAACGTCTTATCCGCCGGGGCTTCGCCGTCCGGCCGATCAAGCCCGGTGAGAAGGTGCCGCACGGGGGGAAGTGGTCAACCGCGTCGGCCGCCGCCGACGACTTCCAGCCCGGCGACTCGGTGTGCATCCTCACCGGCTGGCCGTCCGATGGTGGCAAGCCCGGCCATTCGCTCATCTGCGTTGACCTGGACTCGGCCGAAGCGGTCGGACTGGCCGACCAGTACCTACCGCCGACGCCTCTCATGGACGGCCGGCCGGGCAAGCCGAACAGCCACCGTTATTTCTTGGTGCCGGCCGGCAGCATTCCGGCCGAATACACGGGACCGGGGCGAGACTCGGACAGCTTCAAGGCCGCGACGGAGCGGGGCGTTCACCCCGGCCCCCGCAAGGTCGCCTTCCGCCACCGGACGGAGACGCCGGCGAGCGGCAAGGGCAATGCGACCGTGGTCGAAATGCTCGGCAGCGGGCAACAGGTGAACTGTCCGCCGAGCGTCCACCCGAGCGGGGAACGCCGCGACTGGACCGACCCGGACGCCGAACCGGCCGACATCGACTTCATGGAGCTACACGCGGCCGTCACGATGCTGGCCGAAGCGTGCGGCGGCCGGGAAGCCGGCAAGCCCGACCCGAAGTCGAAGAAGCCCGGTGCCACCGTTGCCGGTGACAACTCCCCGCTGCCGCCGCAGCCCGGCGACCGTGGGCCGTTGACCCCGCCGGCCGCGAAGTTGCCGCCGGTCCCCGACCGGGTTCGCATGGCCGCGAAGTACCTGCAAGCCATCCCCGACGCCCACCTGAGCCGGAGCGGGCAGAGCGGCCACAACAAGCTGTTCCGCGTCTGCCGAATACTGGTCAACGACTTCGCGTTGCCCGAACCCGATGCCCGGGGGTTGCTCGACACCTACAACGCCCGGCTTGAGAAGCTGGCCGACACATGGTCCGCCGCCGAGCTAGCGAAGAAGCTGGCCGACGCCGTGGCGGCCGGGCCGGACGAACGGTTCGGCGGCAAGCTGCCGACCGCCGCCCCCAAAGAGTGGGACGACCCACAGCGGTTGGCCGACGAGTTTCTGTCGGGCGGCAGCGTGCTAGTGGCGATCAAAGGCACGCCCTTCCTCTACGCCGACGGCAAGGCATACAGTTCGCTCAGCGAAGCCGCCCTCACCGCGACGGTTCGCCAGCACTGCCAGACGCGGGCAGAGGCCAAACACCGCCGACAACAACGCCAGTGGGCCGTTAACGACGCCGAGCTTGCGACGCGGGCGAAGGAACTGCCCGGCCGGCTGGTGAGGGACGACGTGCCGGCCGCCGAGCGGACGAAGCAATTCAAGCAACTGGACACAGACCAGAAGCAGCACGCCAAGGAACGGGGCAAGGTTGCGACGGCCCCGAAGGTCAGCCCGCAGCTTGTCGCGGCGGCGGAACAGGCCATCGTGTGCGACAAGCGGGTTTGGTTGCCCGACCGCCAGCGGTCGCACGTCTGGTTGCCCGGACACGCCGGCCCCGCTCATGTGGCAGTCGTCAACAACGGCATTCTCGACTTGGACACGTTGGAGCTTCGCCCGCACTCGCCCGCCTTCTTCTCCCTCACCAACTTCCCGGTTGACTACCGGGAAGGGGCCGAGTGCCCGAACTGGACGCGGTTTCTTGAGCGGGTGTTGCCCGACCCGGAGCTACGGGCACTGCTGCAAACCGTGGTCGGGGTGACGCTCGACTTGCGGCTGTTGTGGGAACACTTCGCGGTACTGATCGGCCCCGGCCGCAACGGCAAGGGGACGGTCCTCCGCATGATCGGCTTCCTTCTCGGACAGGACAACTGTGCGGCCGTGACGCTCAACTCGCTCGCCGAGAACAAACACGCCAAGTGGGGGCTGTACGGTAAGGCGGTCAACGTGGTCGGCGACCAGCCCAAGTTCGACAGCACGGATGAGGGTGTCATCAAAGAACTGACGGGTGGCGACCTGACGGAGTTCAACCAGAAGTTCCGCGATTCGCTTTTTGACGTGAGTACAGCCAAGTTCGTCGTCAGTTGCAACACCATCCCGACGTTCGCCGACAAGACGCAAGCCCTCTGGGATCGGTTCACCCCAATCCCGTTCGACATCATCATACCGTCTGGAGAACGCAACGGTCAGCTCAAAACGCTCGACTACTGGCGGGACGAACTGCCCGGCGTGCTGAACTGGGCGTTGGCCGGCCGCCGCTACTACGTCACCCGCCGCACGAACCCGGCTAGTGGGGCGTCGGACGCCCTCCGCAAGCGGCACCGCCGCGACTCCGACCCCTTCCGCGAGTTCCTTGAGACGCACTACCGCTTCACCGGCGGGGCCGAGTACGTCACAACGCAGGACGTGCGGGGCGGGTGGGACAAGTACAAGTCAGAGAACAACGTTAAGTTCGATCACATGACATCCCGCACGCTCAACGGCCGGGTCAAGCTGGTGTTCCCGGACCTGAGCGAGCCGGGGCAGAAGTCTTTCCCAGTTGCCCCGTTCAATCGAGACATCTGGCGGGGTTTGACGGTTGTAGCGGACGCACCGCCGCCTAGCTGACTAGCCGAACCTAGCTCTGTACGGCTAGTCAGAACGTCGCCTACGGGCGACGGCCAACGGCCCACCGGCGGCGGCGGCGGCCGGCCGGGACGGTTAAAGTCAAACCTAGCTGTCTAGCTGTTCTTTCCTATCTCTTGTGTAGAGTGTAAAAAAGTAGAAGGTAATAAAATTGTGTATATAGGTGAGTAGGGGCGTTTTTCGGCTAGACAGCTAGAATCCGCCACGGCCGTCAGCAGTATACCTACCACACACCTACCGCCTGACTACCGCCGCCGAATCGGCCTAGCCCACAACAGCTAGGTCCGGCTAGGTCAGCTAGGCTCAAGCCGGGGCAGGGGAAGCCCGATACCCGCCCTGCGACGCCGGGAACGCCCGGCGGTTGCAGCCCTCCCCGCCCGACACCCCCACCCCCGCCGACGCCCCGCCGGTTGCGGCATACGGCCCGTGGCGGCCCGATCACCGGCCGCACCACCACCCGGCCGCCATGCCAGTATCGTGGCTGTAACGCGACATGGTGTAACGCTGTACCAGTATTGACGAACACAACGGTAATGCGTATTGTGCACACAGTTCATTCATCCGTTGACAGAGGCAACCCATGCCGAGCGTCTTCAAGAAGCGAATTGTTCGATGGTCGCTCAACGGGCAACGCTGCCCGGCCGGCACCCCCGGGGCGGTCAAGACGACGGAGAAGACCAAGGGCTACTACGGCTGGTTGGACGGCAAGGCAGTCAAGCTGGGAGACGACGGCATTGACAAGCGGACGGCCGAACGCTTGCTGACGAACCGGCTCAACGCCGGCAGTCTCAAGGCGGCCGGGCTTTCCGACCCCTACGCCGACGACGCGGCCCGCCCTCTGGCCGAACACCTTGCCGACTATCGCTCGCACCTTGAGGCGAAGGGCAACCGCAACCCCCGGCACGTCGCCCAAGTCATCGACCGTATTGCCGCCCTCAGCACCGCCTGCCAGTTTCAGAGCATCGCCGACATCATCGAAACCGCCGTGGCAAAGTGGGTCGCCAGCAAGCAAAAACGCCCAACCGCTGACGCTGGGTCGTTGGTGCCGCCCGGCGATCTGTTCAAGCCCGGCGACGTGGCTAAGCTGTTGGGCATCTGCCCGCAAGCCGTTCGTGGACTGGTCGCCCGGCACGCCCTGCCCGTGGACGGCAACCCGTCCAGCCCCCGCCGGCTGCTGCCGCGTGCCACCGTCGAAAGGCTGGTCACACTGCGGGCCGACAAGTCGCTCGCCCCGCAGACCATCAACCACTATCTGCGAGCCGTCAAGCGATTTGCCCGCTGGTTGGCACGATCGAAGCGGTTGCCGTCCAACCCGCTCGACACCCTCTCGCCGCTGGACAGGGCGGCCGTCCGCACCGACACCCGCCGCCGCCGCCGGGAACTGTCCGCCGCTGACCTGTCGCGGCTCATCGTTGCCACTCGCAACAGTCCCCGCCGGCTCCGCGGCCTCACCGGCGAAGCCCGGTCGATGCTGTACCTGACGGCCGTCAGCACCGGGTTCCGGGCGTCCGCCCTTTCCAACCTCACCCCGGCCGACTTTCACCTGACCGCCGAAACCCCGCTCATCGTCCTGCCGGCCCGGTTCAACAAGTCTCGCGTAACCAAGCGACAACCCGTCCCGCCCGAAGCCGCCGCCGCACTGGGACGTTGGCTGAGTGGCAAGCCCGCCGACCAACTCGTGTGGCCGGGGCCGTGGGCGTCCCGTCGGGTAGCCGCCGCCGTCCTCCGGTTCGACTTGCGGGCGGTCGGTATCCCCTACGCGGTGCCCGGCCCCGACGGCCCCTTGTACGCCGATTTTCACGCCCTGCGTCACAGCTACTTGACGCTTCTCGCTCGAAGCGGGGTGGAACTCGGCTCCCTGCAACTGCTGGCCGGGCACTCCGACCCGAAGCTGACCGCCGGTTACATTCACCGCTCCGACGCCGACCTTGCCCGCGAAGCCGACCGCCTGCCCCGGCTGGTCAGCTAAAGATTTGGTTGCAGTATGGTTGCAGTGACAGGGGTCCGAAGTGGTCAGCCGTAGACGCTGGTAAGACCGACAGCCGTCGATCTTACCGCAGGCTGAATTGACACAAAGCCTGATTTCGTCGGCGGTTGACGCTAGCCGGCTTCCACCGGCCGCAGCAGCCGGGCGGCGTACCGGCCCAGCCGCAGCAGCAGCAGCCGGTTCAGATAACCGGACGTGGCCTTCGCCCCGACCTTGCCCAGAAACTTGCCCACCACGTGCGTGCTCACCCCGACCCCGACCACCTGGAACCCCTGCTCGAACAACTGGTCGTACTGGTCCTCGGCCAGCTTCTCCACGTCCGACAAGTTGCCGGCCAGGTACGCATTCACGAACACCCGCCCCAGCAGCACGGCCGTGCCGGCGCGGCCGGCTCGCAGGTTGTACACCCGGCACAGGTCGGCCAGCAACGTGAACCCGAAGTAGACGGTGCCGGCCGCGTCGATCAGCCCGTTCGGCGACACGGCCGTGACCAGCATGGCCCGGTTGGCCCAGTACTTGGTGCGGGCCTCGGCCAGCTCGTCGAGCGGGGCCTGGAAGTCGCGGCGGAAGCGGTCGAACCAGTCGGCCGTGCCGGCGAACTTGGCCGAGTCGAGCAGGTCGTCCCGGACCTTCTTGAGTGCGTCGGCGGGCAGCCCGAACTTGGCCAGCGGCTTGGCGTCCAGCGGGTACGCCCGCAGGTAGGCTTGCAGCCCGGCGTGTGCGTCGGCGGCTTTGGCGTGGGCCAGCCAGCGGAGCCGGGTGCGGGCGTGCAGGTCGGCGAGGCCGGCCAGCCGCAGTTGGCGGTTGCGCTGGAGGCGGGCGTACAGCAGCAGGAGCCGGCCGGCGGCGAACAGCACCATGCCGCCGAGGACCGTCAGCCCGGCGTATCCGAGGTACTGGACCGTCGGCGGCTGGTTGGCCAGGTTGCCCAGCACGCTCAGGGCCTGGGCGAACAGCATCAGCCCGAGCAGCCCGGCCCCGCCGACGAGGACGGCACCAGCGAGCGGACCGGCCAGCCAGCCGAGCCAGCGGAAGCCGCCGGGGTCGGCGGCGAGGAGTTCTTCCGCTTCGGCCAAGTCGCGGACGGCTTGCGCGTCGTCGGCCAGCCGCAGGGCGCGGCGGTCGGCGTCGGTCAGGGCGGCGACGGAAACAGGGACGTGTTCCGGCCGGCCGAGGCCGGGGTCGCCGGGGCGGAGTTCCAGTTCGGAAGGCGAGCGGCCGGCGTGAGCCGGTCCGGCCGGCGGCGGGGTCGGCCGGTCCGGCTCACGCCGG
>JAYVUZ010000125.1:0-53942 GCA_043787415.1 Fimbriiglobus sp.
CGGCCGACCTGGAACTGTTCGCCGCCCTGGATGCCGAGCTGGACCGCCTCCCCGACCGCCTGCGACTGCCCGTGGTGCTGGTGCATCTGGACGGCCGCACCTACGCCGACGCCGCGACCGCCCTCGGCATCCCGGTGGGCACGCTGTCCGGCCGGCTCACCCGCGCCCGGTCGCTGCTCAAAGACCGACTGACCCGCCGCGGCCTGGCCCCGCTGGCCGTAGCCGTCGTCGCCGCGGACGCGGGGCGGGTGGCGGCCGTCGCCCGGTCGGCGGTGCTGTTCGCCGCCGGCCACCCGCTGCCCCACCCCTCTACATCCATCGCCTTCGGAGTGCTCCGCGCCATGACCCTGCCGAAGCTGCTGGCCGCCACCGCCGCCGGCTTTCTCGCCGTGACCGTCACCGCCGTCGGGCTGGCCCATGCCCCACCGCCCCAACCCCCGCCGCCGCCGGCCCGCGCCGCCCCGGACACGGAACGGATGCAGGGCGAGTGGCTGTTCGAGTCGGCCACCGACGAACAGGGGCGGGACGCACTGCAATCGTACTGGAACGCCCGGCTGACATTTCGCAAAGACACGGTGGCCATGACCGGCGGCCCGTACAGGCAGGCGACCATCGAGACCACCTTCACGCTCGACCCCACCACCTCACCGAAGCGGATGGACTGGGTGATACCGGAGTACTTCCTCGCCCAGATCATGCGGCCTGACGGGGCGGTGAAGGGCATCTACACATTGGTTCCGGACGGCTCGCTTGAGGTCTGTATGGCCAACAGCTCGGCCGGCGAGCGGCCGACCGAGTTCCAGGCCGATGCGGCGAAGGGCCATTTCCGATTTACCGTGAAGCGGTGGACCGGCAAGCCGGGCGAGAAGCTGACCGAGGGCAAGGTGATGGTGATGGATCCGGACGGCAAGCCGGGCGGAGGGGCGACCGTCGAGACGTTATGGCAGCGGATGCCGGACGAGGTTGGCGGGCCGGTGCAGTTCAATGTCGCCGACGCGGCCGGGGTGGCGAAGCTGCAGCCCCTCACTTACCCGGCCGTACTCACGGCCCGGCTGACCGCCCGCCGGCTGATCGGCATCGTGGATGCCACTCCGGCCGGGCTGCACCACGGCCTGACCGCCCGCCTGGCCCCACAGTGCGCCATCACGGGCAAGCTGGCGGTGGACCCTCCGCCGGCCACCGGCGGCACCGGCTGGACCAACGTCTACCTCAGGCGTCCGGGTGGGAGCCGGTTCCTAGCCGGGTACGCCGACACCGCCGGCCGGTTCGAGTTCGTCGCCCCGCCCGGCGACTACGAGCTGTACTGCTACGGCGACATATTCTCCCACAAGACGGTGCCGCTCACCGTCCCGCCGGGCGTGGCCGCGGTGGACGCCGGCACGGTCACCGGCGGGCTGACTCGCTGGGGCACGGTGGTCGGCAAGCCGCACCTGGGGCTGCCCGGGGTGGTGAAGTGGGTCGGCACGGCGACGCCGCCGGAGGCTTGGACGGGCAGGGTGGTACTGCTGTACTTCGCCAACGTAGCCCGCGTCGAGTGGCAACCGGCCCACCGCGACACGCTGGTCGCCCTCTATCAGAAGTACGCCGGCAAGGGGCTGGCGGTGGTCGGGGTCTACGGCGACGGGGCCGACGAGCGGCTGAACGCGGCGGGTGCGGCCGTCGAGTCACTCAAGCTGCCGTTCCCCGTGGCCGTGTGCGGCGGGCGTGGCGACTTCCCGTCGGCACCGCCAGTGTACCAGGCCGCCACCGCGTACGGGGTCGAGCCGCCAGGGGGCTTCGGCGTGCTGCTCGACCGCCGCGGGGTGGTGCGGGGCCGCTGGCACCCGGACGCCAAGTCGAGCGACGGGCTGCTGGAGAAGCTGCTGGCCGAGTAGGGCACGGCTCACCGTGCCGTGCGGGGGCGGCACGGCGAACCGTGCCCCTACCGCAACGCCCGCACCGCCTTGACGAAGTAGTTCAGCCCGCTGCCGACGGTCAGCCCGACCATCGCCCACAGCAGCGTCGCCTGTCCCCACCAGCCGGCGGCCGACTCGTCGCCGACGCACAGCCGGCCGAGTACCGCCACCACCCAGCCGCATTGCAAGGTGGTCTTCAGCTTCCCCCAGCGGTCGGCCGGGAACAACACGCCGGTCGCCTCGGCCATGCCCCGTAGCCCCGTCACCAGCAGTTCCCGGGCGACGAGCACCGTCACCACCCACTCGCTCAGGCCGGCCGCCGGCACCGCCAGCAGGTAGACGAACGACCCGCACAGCAGCACCTTGTCGGTGAGCGGGTCGAGCGCCCGGCCGACGGCGCTGACCAGTTTGAGCCGGCGGGCCAGCCAGCCGTCCAGGGTGTCGGTCGCGGCGGCCACGGCGAACACCGTCAGGGCCAGCCCCCACCGCTGATACGTGACGGCCGCGAACACCCCGGCGGCCAGCGGCAGGCGGCTGAGCGACAGCAGGTTGGGCGGGCTGGTCAGGCGGTCGGCAGACGCGGGCACGAAAAACCCCAGAGCGAGCGGGACGACGGTGTCCGCCTCATTCTGGGGAGTGGGAGGCGGAACGTCAGCGGCGGGCCGCCGGGTTCGCTACGCCTCGGGTCGGTCAATCCTTGGTGACGCCGGCCGGTGTTCCCGCATCGCCGCCCATGGTGCGACCGGCAGGCTTGGCGTTCATATCATACTTAGCGGCCGCATCGCCGCTGAGCTTGGTCACCTTCGTCGAGGTCGAATCGTCTGAACATTGCTTCCTGATCGATGTAAGGCAGTAGCCGGGGGTGAACCCCGTTGAACCGCACTTCGTGCCAGCCGGGAACGCGCCGTTAGGGTTCTCGCAGTTGCGACAGGCCAACGCCAGCCGCTTCACAGTTGTTGGCACACCGGGTCCGGGCGGCGGCCTTGCGGACCTTCTGCACAGCCGGCAGCAATAGTTCCGTGAGTGTCGCAATGACGGCGATCACCACCAGCAGCTCGATCAGTGTAAACCCGGCCCGCTTACGGGCCGGGAACAGCACCATGACGTAACCCGCCGTGTCAAGGAAAACGAAAGACCGGCTGATCAGCCGGTGTGATGACGCGGCCGACGGCCGCAGGACATCTGGGACCAACCGGCAGTAAAAAGAACTCCCCTACGCTCGGCCTAGACGCGTGAACGCCGGCGGCCAAAGAAGAGTTCCTCAACATCTGTCGGTCGTCGGGCGACTCGGTCACGTTTTCCCCGGCTGCTTCACGCCGCCCCGGCCGGCCTTGACGTCGGCCTCGGTGGCGGTGGACACCGGCACCTTGAGGTCCGGGTTGGGGGTGTTGCCGGACCCGCCGCACCCGGCCAGCCCGACCAGCAGCCCGACCAGCAACGCCCCGGCCGTTAGCCGGAAACGGTGCAACGAAGTATTATTCGTCATTGGATTCCAGCCACCTCACCCCCGGCCCGGGAGGCCAGGGCTTCGAGCAGGGTGTAGTTGATCGTCCCGGTCTTGCCCACCACCGCCGTGCCGGCCGAGTATGTGAGGAACTGAACCGACCCGTCGCCCATGATGAACTGGCTGCCCCCGGTGTGCAGGCTCCAGTAGTGCCAGCGGTCGATCTCGGTCGGGTCCTGAATTTTGCCCGGCCGGTACACGTTGGCCGGGTCGCTCAGGGTCGGGCTGCCGCTGAACGTGTTGCTCGGCGTCCGCTCGGCGACCCCCAGCACCACGTCGGTGGTGCCGTCGGCGTTGTCGTTCCCGCTGCCGGCGCCCCACCACCCGTAGATCAGGTTGTTGCTCGGCGGCCGCTCCCCGACTATCACCGTGTTGCTCAGCCCGTCCGACACGCTCGCCATGTTCGACTTGCTGTTCATGTAAATCATGCCGTCCTGGCCGGCCAGCTTGGTGGCCGTCGTCTCCTGGAAGCCGTCCCGGCCGGACACGGCCAGGTAGTCGGTGAGGGCCGCCGCCGCCACCCCGCCGGCCGGGGCGGTGCCGTTGCTCGGGTCCACGCAGACGAGGCTCGACCGCGGGTCCGACGGGCAGGTCCAGATCTTCAACTGCTGGCCGATGACCGTGTTCCCCCCGGTCTGCGGCTTGCCCGGCACGTACTGCCACCACGCCCAGCCGCCGCCCGTCTCCCCGGGGCTCAGGTTGGGGATCAGCTTGGCCGTCCGGAACACGTTGTCCTGCTCGACGAACGGCAGCAGCCGCCACATCCAGCTCCACCACG
The DNA here is from genome assembly GCA_043787415.1 of Fimbriiglobus sp. Classification (GTDB taxonomy): domain Bacteria; phylum Planctomycetota; class Planctomycetia; order Gemmatales; family Gemmataceae; genus JAXMAZ01. The sequence goes on from JAYVUZ010000125.1 coordinate 4,178, forward strand.
GCCCGGCGTTCGGCACCTGGTAGGCCCCGGTGGTCGGGCTCGGCCAGCGGGTGTACCCGCTCGGGGCGGGCGGCCACTTGTACGACGAATACGGGTTGTTGTTGGCCGACGTGGTGATCTTGTAGATTTCCAGCGCCGCCGGGAAGTACCCGAAGGTGTCGTGGTGGCCGTGCAGGGCCAGCCCGATCTGCTTCATGTTGTTCTTGCACTGGGTGCGGGCGGCCGCCTCGCGGACCTTCTGGACGGCCGGCAGCAACAGTCCGATGAGGATCGCAATGATGGCGATCACCACCAGCAGCTCGATGAGCGTGAACCCCCCACGTCCGCGGACGTGCGGCGGATAGGCTCGGGTCATGACGAATCCCTCCCCAAAAAGTGAGACGAAACGAACGACAGACCTCCGGCCAGCGGCCGGCGGGACGAGGCCAGGAATGAGCGGCCGGCGATCGAGGTGGGTCGCCGGCGGCGGGAGGGCGGGTGTGAGCTTGCCCGACTGTAAAATGGCGAGTGTGCGGACGCAACAAGAAATCCGGAAGAAAATCACGAGTCGCCCGCCGTCCCAGGGCGGGACAGCTGACGACTCCCGTCTGGGGTCTCCCTCGGTGGCAGCGGCTCAGCCCTTCGGCAGCCGACCGCCGCCGACCGGTGCCCCAGCCGGGGCGCCGCCCCGGCCGACACCCTTGACATACTTGGGGTCGGCCGTCTTGCCCTCGTCGGCCGGGCCGCTCACCTTGGCCGCAGGGGGGTCGTCCCCACAACCAGCCATCAGGACCACGGCGACCACGACGGCCACCGGGCGAAGGATGCGGGCCGGGGTCATTGGCTCACCACCTCCCCGTTGGCCCGGGTGGACATGGCCAACATCACCTTAATGTCCGTGTTGTACGGGATGAACCGCACGCTGCCGTCGCCCAGGGCGAAGTTGGTGCCGCCGGTGTGGAAGCTCCAGAAGTGGAACACGTCACACGGGTTGTTCACCTTGCCCGGACCATACGGGTACGGGCCGACCGGGCAGGCATCGGTCTCGGCGTCGCCGGACGCCTGGGAGTTGTACTCCCGCAGCCCGAGGGTCACGTCCCCGCTGCCGGCCGCGTCGAACCCGCTGCCGGCGAACCACCAGCCGAACACCAGATTCTTGCTCGACGGCCGCTCCCCCGCCAGCAGGGTGTTGCTCGTCCCGTCGGTGATGGCCCCGAACGTCACCCCCTTGTTGCTGACCGGGTTTTCCCGGTTGCCGGCCCCCACGTCGTACTTGGCCGCGGCCACGATGATGCCCGGGGCGCTCACCCCGTAGTAGCTCTGGGTGGGGGTGGAGCCGTTCGTCCAGGAGAAGAAGTCCGGCCCGCTCACGCCCAGGTAGCTGGTCAGAGCCACCAACAGGCCGCCCCCGTCCACGTCGCTGAGCGGCCGGCTCTCGGACGAGCAAGTGTACGTTTTCATCTGGGTATTCAGTGCCAAGTACCGCGGCTTTGTGGACCCGCTCAGGGTCGCCCACGGGTACCAGTTGTTCGCCTCCGTGTAGGCGTATGTGGAAGGCGCGGCCGGGGCCGCCCCGCCCGCCTTGGCGTCGGTGTCGCTGGCCAGAGCCGTCTGCTCGATGTACGGCAGCAGCTCGGACAGCCAGCTCTTCCACAGCCGCCGGTCGGCCGTCCGCGGGCTGCCGCCGAGCGGGGCCGGGCCGCCCATCGTGGTCGTGTTCACCCGGTAGTTGTACTCGGCACACGGGAAGCCGTTGTTCACATCAGCATACGCGTGGGCGGCGATGCCGATCTGCTTCAGGTTGTTCTGGCACCGCATGCGGCTGGCCGCATCGCGGACCTTCTGGACGGCCGGCAGCAGTAGTCCGATGAGGATCGCAATGATGGCGATCACCACCAACAGTTCGATGAGCGTGAACCCGCGGCGCGGGTTGTGCCGGACTGGACGGACGGCGAGCATGAGACGGACTCCCGGAAAGAGGAGACGAGATGGAACCCCCGCCGGCAGCCAAGCCGGGTGGGACGAGTCTGAGCCCAAACCTACCGGCGAGAGTACCGGCTGTTGCGGAAAGACAAGTAATTAAAACAGTAACGAGCCGTGCCGGCGTGCGCCTACAAAAATCTTTCGAGAAAACTGATTATTGCGGCGAGACGGTCTGGACGGGGCTTCCGAACCCGAGGCGCGGGACGATTTCCCCACGGAGAGGAGTTTGTCCCGCGCTCGCACTTCGGGCCCCGGCGGCCCGCTGCACGAAAGTGTCTCTAACGCGGCTTGCCGACCGCCCGGCCGACCAGGTCGTACCCGTCGGCGGCCGTCACCTTGGCTGTCACCAGGTCGCCGGCCTTCAGGTTCTTGCCCTTCACCCGGATGCCGCAGTCGATGTCCGGGGCGTCGGCCGGGGTGCGGCCGGCGAACTGCCCGGGGGCGTCCGGGTCCGGGCCGTCGATCAGCACCGGCAGTTCCTTACCCACCTGGGCGGCGGCGTGGGCGAAGGCGACGCCCTGCTGCACTTCCATGAGCGCGTCCCGGCGGGCCAGCTTGACCGCGTCCGGCAGGTGGCCGTCCAGCTTGGCGCTCGGGGTGGTCGGCTCGAACGAGTACGGGAAGACGCCGGCCCGCTCGAACCGGAAGTCTTCGACAAACCCCTTGAGTTCGGCGAAGTCGGCGTCCGTCTCGCCGGGGAAGCCGACGATGAACGTGGTGCGGATGGCAATGCCCGGCACCGCCTGCCGCAGCCGCTTCAGGATCGTCTCGGTGGCCGCCCGGTCCACCCGCCGGACCATCCGCCGCAGCACCCGGTCGCTGATGTGCTGGAGCGGAATGTCGAGGTACGGCACCAGCTTCGTGCTCGCCCCCATCGCCTCCAGCAGGTCGTCGGTGACGTGCTCCGGGTACGCATAGAGCAGCCGCACCCACTCGATGCCGTCCACCTTGTCCAGCTCCCGCAGCAGGTCGGCTAGCCGGGGTTTGCCGTACAGGTCGGTGCCCCAGTAGGTGCTGTCCTGGGCGACCAGGTTGAGCTCCCGCACCCCGTCGGCGGCCAGTTCCCGGGCCTCGGCCAGCACGCCCTCCATCGGCTTGGTGGCGTGCTTGCCCCGCATCTGTGGGATGGCACAGTAGGTACACAGGCGGTCGCAGCCCTCGCTGATTTTGAGGTAGGCGAAGTGCCGGGGGGTGATGCGGAGGCGGTCGGTGTCCGGCAGCGCCCGCACCGGGGCCGGGGGGAACAGGTCCAGGCCGCTGATGGTCTTCCGCTTGTTGGCCACTCCGGCAACGGCGGCGGCGATCTCTTCGCGGCCGAACACGCCCAGCACCTGATCGACGCCGGGCAGCTCCTGCATCAGCCCTTCGCGGTTCCGCTCGGCCAGGCAGCCGGCCACGATCACCCCGCCGATGCGGCCCTGCCGCTTGAGTTCGAGCATCTCGCGGATGACACTCATCGACTCCTGGCGGGCCGGCTCGATGAACCCGCAGGTGTTGACGATGACCACGTCGGCCCCGTCGGCGTCCGGCTGGAGGGCGTACCCGTCCTGCGCCAGTTTGCCGAGCATCCGCTCGCTGTCTACGGTGTTCTTGGGGCACCCGAGGGACACGAACGAGTAGGTGCCCGTCGGGCCGGCGGTGGCGGGACGGGCGGCGGGCTTGGCCGAGGCGAGCGGGAGGGAGCGGGTCACGCGGCGGCGTCCTGCGGCTGGGCCGAGGCGAGGGTTTCGATGGGGGTCGCGTTCTCGACGACCGCCAGCCCGATGGCGATCACCCGGTCGGCGAATTCGGCGTCGGCGTTGTCGCGTACAGACAAGAAGGCGTCTCGGCGGGTGAGCAGTAGCATCTCGGGGTGACGGACGTCATACGTCTTGCCGTTCACCATCGTGATCCGGAACGGCCGAAAGGGGACGGCCTTGAGGAGTGTGTTGAGGGCTTCTGGGGACATAAGCCGGCCTCGGGCGGTGAACCGGTCACCCTTATTCTAACGGCCCCCGGGGGGAGGTCAACCGCCCCGGCAATCCGGCGCCGGCGGTGAATCGTCGGAAGTGGTGGGCCGGCCCCGACCCGCGCCGCCGGCGGAACCGCTACGCCCGCCGCGACTTCCCCCGCCCGGCCGGCCCCCGCCCCTTGCTGGCGGCGGCAGCGGGGCGCACAATCGCATCATCAGCGGACCATCCCCCGGGCACCGCCCGGCCGGCCAGGGCACCCCCACCATGTTGTCGCACCGCCTGACCGCCGCCCCCGCCCGCCTGGGCGTGCTGCCGCTCGAAGACCGTACGGTGCCGGCCGTGTTCACCTGCCAGGTGGACCCGCAGCTCGACCCGGTGGGGGCGGTGCAGGAGTTGGCATCCAACTTCAACTTCGCCAACTCGCAATTCTACCCCGGCGCTGACGAGGTGAGGCTTTTCCCCGGGGGGGTGTACGTGCTCGGTACCGGGGCCGGCGGCGACCTGCCGACCATCTTCCCGTCCTCCACACAGAAAACAGTCGACGTAAACCTGACCATCAACGGCCAGGGCGCGACCATCACTCGAATTGCGACCGACCCCGACCAGCAACTTCTCCATTTCCAGGGGGACGCCAACGGGTACGGCCGGGTGCTGGTCCGGGACCTCACGCTGAGCGGCGGGAAGTCGACGAATCTGAGCGGCGGGGCGGTGTACGTGGACGGAGTGCCGTCCACCTTCAGCAACGTCCGGTTTGTCGGCAACCGGAGTCGGTTCCAGGGGGGGGCGGCGTTCTTCACCAACTCGGCCGCCGTGGCCTGGGAGAACCAGTTCCAGAGTTGCCAGTTTGTCAACAACTCGGCTGGCGGGGACGGCGGGGCGGTGGCAACTTTCACCGGGGCGGACAAAATCAGCTACCGGGTGACCGACTGCCAGTTCAGTGGGAACTCGGCCGCGGGAAACGGGGGCGGCCTGGCGTCCGGGGATAACAACCTTTTCGTCGAGCGGTGCGGGTTCAGCGGGAACACGGCTGGGGGGAGTGGTGGCGGCCTGAGCGCGTTTGTGAGCGTGGCCAACCAGGTGCTGGTGTCCACCTCCACCCTGGACGGGAACACGGCCGGTGGCAGCGGCGGCGGGGCGGCGGTGGGCGGGGCCACTACTGCCTCCGCGGTGGTGGCGTATAGCACTATCACCCGAAACACGGCCGGGGCTGGGGGCGGGCTGTCCGGGGTGGCCAGTGCCCCCCTGCGGGTGAACCAGTGCGTGATCGCCGAGAACACGGTCGGGAAGTCGGCCAACGATCTGGGCGGCACATTCACCGGCGACGGGGGCCAGAATTTCGTGGGCACCAAGGGCGGGTTCGCCACCGCCACATTCACGCAGAACAATGTTACGTCTACCTTCGCATTTGTGACGAACGGTTTTGGCAATCCGCTTCTGGGACCGCTCCAGAACAACGGCGGGCCGACCCTTACCCGCTCCCCGGTGTCGGGGAGCCGGCTCATCGACACCGGCCGGCCCACGCCGGCCGCCTATCTGCCCCAGCTACTAGTCGCTCCGGCCGTGGACCAGCGGGGGTTCGCTCGGCCAATCGGGTTCGGCGGCGACATCGGGGCCTACGAGGTGCAGCCGTTCGGCACCCTGTCGGCCGTTCTGTCCAGCGGGGACAACCAGGTGGCGACAACCACCGGGATTTACCCCACCCCGCTTGGGGTGACCATCCGCGACGAGTATGGCCAACTGGTGCTGGACCGGCCGGTGCTGGTCCGGTTCCCGACCACTGGCTCCGGCCCCGGGGCGACTTACCCACTGGGCAACCAACTGATCATCAACCCGGGGGCCACCGCCGCCAGCCCGGGCACGGGCACCGGACAGGTGTACGCTTTCGCCAACCAGGCCGAGGGGCCGGTGGTGCTGAACGCCTTGGTGGACAACGCCCCGCCGGTGCGGTACCGGCTGTACAACCGCGCCCCCGTCGGAACGGTAGCGGTCACCGCTCCGGCGGCGTCGGCCGAGGTCGGGACCGACTACCGGACCCTGTCGGCCACGGTGCTCGACGCCACCGGGGCGCCGGTGGCCGGGGCGGCGGTCTACTTCGTTGTCCAGTTGCCGACCGGCGGGTCCGGGCTGAACGACCCGACGGCCGTCCCGGCCAAGTCGCCCAGCGGCACCTTCGCCGGCGGCGATGCGACCGTCAGTCGCCAGCTCGTCCAGGCCACCACCGACGCCAGTGGGGTGGCGACCGCCACCCTGACCGCCGGTGCTAAAGCCGGCACATTCACTGTGCTGGTGACAGCGGTGGCCATTGACGCCATCGGCCAGCCGACCGTACTTGCTAGCGACCAAGTCGCCCTGACCAACCGGCCGGGGCCGGCGGCCGCGGTGCTCGGGGCCGGCCAGCTTGACGACACCGGGGCGGACACGTCCGGCAGCGGGCAGCAGGTCCGCATCCTCCAGCCGGCCGCCGCCCCGCTCGTGGCGGTGGTGACCGACCGCTTCGGCAACCCGGTGGCCGGTGTGACGGTGGCCTTCGCCAACCTGGACCCGGCCCGGGCGGCCGGACTGGCCAACTCCGGCGGCACGGCCGTCAGCGACGCCCAGGGGCGGGCCACTTTCGCGGCGGCGGCCAACGGCAAGGCGGAGACGACGCCGTACACCGTCCGGGCCGCCACCGCCGGCCTGACGGCCGACTTCCAACTGACCAACGCCCCGGGCCTTTCGGCCGGGGTCAGCGTGGTGAGCGGCAACAACCAGTCGGCGGTGGTTAGCGACCCACGATCGCCCGTCAGCGCGACCAACGCCTTCGCCGCCCCGCTGGTAGTGCGGGTTCTGGACGCCGGCGGCAACCCGGTGGCCAACGCCCTAGTGACGTTCAGCGGGCTGGGCGCCCGGTTCTCGGTCACCCGGGTGCCGACGGACGCCAACGGCGTGGCGGCGGTGACGGCGGCCACCACCGACCGGGCCGGCACCCTGGCCGTCACCGCGGCCACCGACACCGGCGCCCCGGGGGTGTTCACCCTGACGGCCGTGCCCGGCGCCCCGGCGGCGGTGACGGTCATCGCCGGCGACGGCCAGTCGGTGCAGGCGGGGAGCGCGTACGCTCCGGTGGTGGTGCGGGTGGTGGACCAGTACCAGAACCCGATCGCCGGGGCGGTGCCGGCGGTGAGCGCCGGCGGGCTGGCCGTGTCCGCCCCGGCCACCGACGCCGACGGGCTGAGCCGCCTGGCCGTCACGGCCGGGCAGGCCGCCGGCAGCTACCCGGTGACGGTGCAGGTGGGCACGCAGGCTGCCACCTTCACCCTGCTGGCCACCGGGGTGCCGATCGACCTGGAGAACGTGCCGCCGGTGGTCGGCCTGAGCGAGCTGACGGCCGTCGGCCTGGACGCCGGGCTGGCCAGCCGGGTGAGCGTGTACAACCGGGACGGCAGCCTGCGGACGCAGTTCTCGCCGTACGACCCCGGCTTCCTGGGCGGCAGCCGGGTGGCCACGGCCCGCGGGCCGCTCGGGGTGCGGGTGGTGGTGGTGCCCGGCCCCGGCCGGTTCCCGGACGCCCAGGTGTTCAGCGGCGACGACGGCACCCCGGTGGCCGCCTTCCAGCCGTTCGAGCAGACGTTCGTGGGCGGCCTGTACGTGTCCACCGGCGACCTCAACCGGGACGGCTACGAGGACTACGTGTTCAGCGCCGACGTGGGCGGCGGCCCGCGGGTGAAGGTGGTGAGCGGCAAGACCGGGGCGACGCTTCAGGACTTCTTCGGCATCGAGGACGTGGCCTTCCGCGGCGGCGCCCGGACGGCCGTGGGGGACGTGAACGGGGACGGCGTGCCCGACCTGATCGTGGCCGCCGGGGTGGGCGGCGGCCCCCGCATCGCGGTGTACGACGGCACCACCGTGACCGGCTTCCGGGCCACCCCGCGGCGGCTGGTCGGCGACTTCTTCGCCTTCGAGCAGACGCTCCGCAACGGGGCTTACGTGGCGGCCGGTGACGTGACCGGCGACGGCGTCGCCGACCTGGTGCTGGGCGGCGGCCCCGGCGGCGGGCCGCGGGTGCGGGTGCTCAACGGGGCCGAGCTGGTGGCCGGCAGGCAGACGGTGGTGAGCGACTTCTTCGCCGGGCCGACGACCGACCGCGGCGGGGTGAAGGTGTCGGTGAAGGAGGTGGACGGGACGGCCAGCGTGACCGGCGGCAAGGGGGACATCGTGACGGCCAGCGGGGCCGGCGACGGCAGCCGGGTGACGGTGTACCTGGGCAAGGACTTGCGGGTGGGGGCGCCGCCGGCGGCCCGCGGGTTCGACGACCTGGCCGGCTTCCGCGGCGGCGTGTTCGTGGGGTGATGAGGCCGCACCGACCTCGCCCCCGCGGAGCCGGAATGAAGACCAAGGGCGAGCTGGAAGCCGAGATCAGCCAGGCGGTCGTGCGGTTCAAGAAGGAGTACATGGGCCGCGGCCCGCTGGCCGTCCGCACGTACCTGCTGGACGACCTGGCCCTGGTCCGCCTTCAAGGCGTCCTCACGGCCGCCGAACAGAAGCTCGCCCAGGTCGAAAAACGCAGTCGCGGCCGCGACCTCATCAAGCAGGTGCGGCTGGAACTCATCGAACACGGCCGGCTGCTGTTGGAGGCGGTCGTTCGGGACATTCTCGGTGTCGGCGTCGTCAGCCTGCACACGGATGTCAGCACGAAAACCGGGGAGAGCGTCCTGCTGTTCACCCTGGACGCCGTCCCGGAGTGCCTCCGCCGGCCGGAGAAAGCCGACGCCGGGGGTTGACTTCCGGGCCGGCCGGGCGAACAAGATATACATGCGTGGACGGCGGGTGGACGGCGGCGACGCCGGCGATCCGCCAGACACGCGACCAGAACAACAGGCGTCAGCCCGACGGGACAGGTGTCCGCCGGGACGAAGGCCGGGGAGAGTCGCCCACGGCGGGCGGTTCCCCCCGGCCCTTTTTTTGTTCGGGGGCAGCCGGTCATGGGCGAAGCGGCGGACCACCCGGCCCGGCCGTGGGTGCGGGTGCGACAGCTCTTCCGGCCGGAGCGGGGCGAGCTGCTGGCCCTGGTCCTGTACGCCGTGGCCGTGGCCGTGCTGTCGCTGGCCACCCCGATCGCCGTCGAGACCCTGGTGAACACCGTCGCCTTCGGGGTGCTGCTGTGGCCGGTGGTGGCCATCGCCGGGGTGCTGTTCGGCTGCCTGGGGCTGGCCGCCGGCATCCGGGCGCTCCAGGTGTTCGTGGTCGAGTGCCTCCAGCGGCGGCTGTTCGTGCGGGTGGTGGCCGACTACGCCCACCGCCTGCCGCGGGTGCGGGCGGACGCCCTGGACGGCCGCCACGGCCCCGAGCTGGCCAACCGCTTCTTCGACGTGCTCACCCTCCAGAAGTCGGCCGCCGTGCTGCTCCTGGACGGGCTGGCCGTCGGGGTGACGACCGGGGTGGGGATGACGGTGCTGGCCTTCTACCACCCGTTCCTGCTCGGCTTCGATGTCGCCCTGCTGGTGGCCCTGGCCGTCCTGCTGTTCGTTCTGGGCACGGGCGGGGTGCGGACGGCCTTGGACGAGTCGCACGTCAAGTACGCCGTAGCCGCGTGGCTGGAGGAGCTGCTGCGGGGCCACCGGCCGCTCAAGTTCGCCGGCGGCCGGCACCTGGCGGTGGGGCGGGCGGACGAGCTGGCCGCCGAGTACGTGGCCGCCCGGCGGGCGCACTTCGCCGTGGTGTGGCGGCAGACGGTGTTCGCCCTGGGCGTGCAGGTGGTGGCCGGCACCGCCCTGCTCGGGCTGGGCGGCTGGCTGGTGGTCGACCGCCAGCTCACCCTCGGCCAGCTGGTGGCGGCCGAGCTGATCGTCGCCCTGGTGGTGGCGTCGGTGGCCAAGCTGGGCAAGTACGCCGAGGCGTACTTCGACCTGCTGGCCGCCGCCGAGAAGCTCGGGCTGCTCACCGACCTGCCGCTCGACCGGGCCGGCGGGGAGGAGCTGGCCGACCGGCCGGGCGGCCTGGCGGTGCGGGCGGCCGGGCTGACCCGGGCCGGCGGCCGGGCCGTGCGGGTGCCCGACTTCACCGCCGCCCCCGGCGATCGGGTGGCCGTGGTCGGCCCGGCCGGGGCCGGCAAGACCACCCTGGCCGAGGTGCTGTGCGGGCTGCGGGAGCCGGGGCCGGGGGTGCTGGAACTGGACGGGGTGGACCTCCGCGGGCTGTGCCCGGACCGGCTGCGGGAGCGGGTGGCCCTGGTCGGCCGGGACGACCTGTTCGCCGGCACGGTGGCCGAGAACGTGCGGGTGGGCCGGCCCCACCTCACCCCGGCCGAGGTGCGGGAAGCGTTGCACACGGCCGGCCTGACGGCCGACGTGTACGCCCTGCCGGCCGGGCTGGACACCCCGCTGCCGCCCGCCGGCGGGCCGCTGGCCGGCAGCCGGGCGGTGCGGCTGGGCGTCGCCCGGGCGCTCGCCGGCCGGCCCCGGCTGCTGGTGCTCGACGGGGTGCTGGACGGGCTGGACCCGCGGGACTGCCCGGACCTCGTGCCCCGGCTGTTCGACCGGGCGGCCCCGTGGACCCTGGTGGTGGTCACCCGCGACCCGGCCCTGATCGCCCGCTGCGACCGGGTGGTGGACCTGGGGCCGAAGGCCGCCCCGCTCGACCTGATCCTTGCCGGAGGGCTGAACGAATGAGTGGCCCCGCCCGCACCCTGCCGGCGTTCGACCCGGCCGTGCCGTTCCACACCTTGTCGGCCGTCCGCACCCCCCGCCGGGCGCGGTGGGCGGCCCGGCTGTTGGCCGTCGCCTTCGCCCTCGCCCCGGTGGTGCTGGTGTTCGTCCCGTGGCAGCAGACGGTCCGCGGCCGGGGGGCGGTGGTGGCCTTCGCCCCGACCGAGCGGCGGCAGGTGGTCACCGCCCGGGTAGGCGGCCAGGTCGGCCGCTGGCACGTCGTCGAGCAACAGCGGGTGAAGGCCGGCGATCCGCTGGTCGATATTACCGACAACGACCCCGACCTGGCCGCCCGGCTGGAGAATCAGCGGCGATTCCTTCAAGGCCGGCTGACGGCGGCCGACGAGGAGGTGGCCGAGCAGCGGGCGGTAGTGGCCGCTCAGGAGAAAGCACTTGCGGCGGCCGTCGGGGCGGCCGAGGCCAACCGGGACGCGGCCGGCCAGTTGGTGAAGGTGGCCGAGCAGGCTCGGGGCATCGCCGAATTCGGCCGGCTGTTCCGGGAGCGGAACTTCCGGGCGCTGGACGACCTGTTCCGCAACAAGGGGCTGGAACCGGAGCTGAGCCGCGACCGGGCCAAGATGGAGGCCGACCAGGCGGCCAACGACGTGCTCCGGGCGGACGCCGACATCGCCGGCCGCACGGCCGCCGTCCGCACCCAGGAGGCGCTCGTCGTGCAGGCGGACGCGGCCGGCCGGTCGGCCGTGGCCCTGGCCCGGAGCAACCTCCAGCGGGCCGAACAGGGGCGGTTCGGGGTCGAGCGGGAGCGGCAGCAGCTCGACACCCAGATCGCCCAGTTCCAGGCCCGGTTCGTCACCGCCCCGTGCGACGGGGTGGTGCAGACGGTGTCCGACAAGGCCAACCAGTCGGGCCTGCACGTCAAGCCGGGGGACGCCCTCGTGGAGATCGTGCCGGACACCACCGAGCGGGTGATCGAGCTATTGGTGGACGGGGTGGACGCCCCGCTGGTGGCCGCCCACATGGAGCAGACCGGCCGCGGGCCGCACGTCCGGGTGCAGTTCGAGGGCTGGCCGGCGGTGCAGTTCGCCGGCTGGCCGTCGGTGGCCGTCGGCACGTTCGGCGGGCGGGTGCGGCAGATGGACCCGACGGACGACGGGTACGGCCGGTTCCGGGTGCTGGTCGGGCCGGACGCCCTGTTCGACGGCGACACCTGGCCGGAGGGCATTTACCTCCGGCAGGGCAACCAGGCGGTCGGGTGGGTGTTCCTCAACCGCGTGACCGTGGGGTACGAGCTGTGGCGACAGTTCAACGGGTTCCCGCCGGTCATCGCCCCCAAGCCGCCGGACAAGGACAAGGGCAGCAAGCCGCCCAAGATCAAGGTGTGAGCCGGCGGTGGCTGGCGGCCGCGGTGCTGGCGGCCGGCTGCACCGGCCCCCAAGTCGCCGACCTGCCGCCCCTGGCCCTCGACCCGCCGGTGACGGCCGCCGCCCACACCCAGCCGGCGACCCCACCGCCCCCGCCGCCCCGGGACGCCCCGCCGCTGGCCGCCAGCCCGGCGAGCGTCGGCGGCCCGCTGCCGCTGGCCGAGGTGCTGGACGCGGTCGAGCGGACTTACCCCCTGCTGCGGGCGGCCGAGCAGGAGCGGGCCATCGCCGGCGGCCGGCTGCTGTCCAGCCTGGGGGCGTTCGACCTCACCCTGTCCGCCGGGGTGGACGGCCAGGGCGGCACCTACGACAACGTCCGGCCGGCGGCCGGGCTGAGCCAGGGGCTGCCGGTCGGCGGGCTGGGGGTGTTCGCCGGCTACCGCAACGGGGGCGGCGACTTCCCCACCTACAACCTCGGGCAGAAGACGGCCGACGGCGGCGAGCTGCGGGCCGGGGTGAGCGTGCCCCTGCTCCGCGACCGGGCCATCGACCGGCCCCGGGCCACCGTGCAGCAGGCCCGGCTGGACGTGCGGCTCGCCGAGCCGGTGATCGACCGGCAGCGGCTGGACTTCCAGCGGGCGGCCGCCCGCACCTACTGGAACTGGGTGGCGGCCGGCCACCGACTGCGGCTGGTCGAAGAGCTGGCCCGGCTGGCGGACGACCGGGACGGCCAACTGGCGGCCCAGGTGAAGGCCGGCCGGATCGCCCGGTTCGAGCGGCTGGACAACCAGCAGAACATCGCCCTCCGCAACGGCCTGCTGGTGCAGGCCCAGCGGGGCGTCCAGCAGGCCACCATCGAGCTGTCCCTGTTCCTGCGGGACGGCGCCGGCACCCCCACCCTGGCCGGGCGGGACCGGCTGCCCGACTTCCCGCCGGTGCTGCCGGTGGACCCGGCCGGGCTGGCCGCCGCCCTCCAGGTGGCCGCCGAGTTGCGGCCCGAACCCCGCCGGCTGCGGCTCCAGCGGGAGCGGCTGGCGGTGGACCTGCGGCTGGCCGACAACCAGACCCTGCCGGGGCTGACGGCGGTGGTGTCCGGGTCGCAGGACGTGGGGCCGGGCAGGAGTTCGCTGTCCGGCCCGAACGGGCTGGACCGGGCCACCCTGTCGGCCGGGGTGGCGCTGGCCGTGCCGCTCCAGCGGCGGGAGGCCCGCGGCCGGGTGGTCACCGCCCAGGCCCAGATCGTCCAGGTGGACCAACTGCTCAAGCAGGCCGAGGACGTGGTGCGGGCGGACGTGCAGGACGCCTTCTCGGCCCTGGAGCGGGCGGCCGAGTTCCACCGCCAGGCCGAGGCCCGGGTGGGGCTGGCCCGGGAGGTGGCCGACGGCGAGCGGGAGCGGCTACGGGGCGGCACCGGCAGCGTGCTGGCCGTCACCCTGCGGGAGCAGGCGGCGTTCGACGCCGAGCTGACGGCGGTGGCCGCCCGCCAGGACTACTTCCGGGCGGCCGCCGACCTGCGGGCGGCCGCTGGCCAGTCCGGACCGCCGGCCCCCTGACCGCCGGCCGGCCGGCCGGGTAGCATCATCGGCACCCCTCCCCCGGAGCCTGCCCGTGCTGCTACCCCTGCTCCTCGCCCTGGCCCAGCCGCCGGCCGACTTCCCGCACGTCGAGCTCAGCGTGCCCGGGGCCAAGATGACCGTCTACACGCCCGACCCGGGCCAGGGCTTCTACCGCGGCACCCGGTTCGCCCACTCCGGCGTCATCAAGCACCTGGAGGTCGGCGGGTACAAGCTGTTCGGCCCGTGGAAGCCCACCCACGACCCCCTCAGCAGCGACGACATCACCGGCCCGGCCGAGGAGTTCGGGTACGACACCCCGCTCGGGTACGCCGACGCCAAGCCGGGCGAGCGGTTCGTCAAGATCGGCGTCGGCGAACTCGTGAAGGCGAAGGACGAGCCGTACACCTTCTGGGGCAAGTACGAGCGGGCCGGTGCCGGCAAGTGGGAGACGGCCGTCTGCAAGAACGATCCGTCGTCGTGCCTGACGACCACCCACACGTTCACCAGCGACACCGGGTACGGCTACCGCTACGCCAAGACCGTCAGCCTCCGCCCGGCGGCCGGCGGGGTGGACCTGGCGCTGAGCTACGAGCTGACCAACACCGGCCGGAAGCCGATCCGGACGGACGTGTACAACCACAACTTCTTCAACGTGGACGGCCAGCCGGTCGGGCCGAAGTACACGCTGGAGTTCCCGCAGCCGGTCAAGTTCACGGCCGAGAGCAAGTTCGGCGAGGCCGCCCGGTTCGCCGGCGGCACCTACACCTTCGCCCGGCCGCTGGCCGACAAGGAGAGCGCCTTCGGCTGGCTGACCGACGCGGCCGGCCAGCCGCTGCCGCACGCCTACACGTTCCGGTACACGGCCGGCGGCGGCAAGGGCGTCAGCGTGCGGGTGGCCAGCGAGGCGCCCGTGAGCAAGTTCCAGACGTGGAGCGTCGCCGCCTGCCTGTGCCCGGAGCCGTTCACGCCCATCGACGTGAAGCCGGGCGACACCCAGAAGTGGGCCACCCGGTACACGCTCACGGCCGAGTGAGCGGGCGGGTCACTTCACCTCGGCGGCGGTGAGTTTGGCCAGCCCCTCGGCCACGCCGGCCAGCCGCCGGACGGCCGCCGCCGTCGGATCGGACTCCGGCACCGCCGCCAGCAGGTTGGGCTTGAGCGGCTCGCCCAGCCGCGGCGGGGCGCCGGCCAGGGTGACAGTCTTGGGGCCGAAGGTCAGCTTGTAGGTGTGTGGGTTGACCTTGCCCGGCTTGCCCATCTCGGCCGGCAGGTCGAGCAGCCGCTCGGCCGCCAGTTGCGTGGCCAGCTTGGCCAGGTCGGCCGCCGGGAGGGTGCCGGTGGTGGCCGCCCGGGTGTCCGACCGCTCTTTGCCATCGACCACCAGGAACTTGGCCAGCGTCCATTTGCCGGCCGGCTCGACCCGCCACTCGAGGACGCTGGTGCCGGCGAACCCGCCCTGCTCCTCGCGGAACACCAGCGGGTGCTTCAGCCCCTTGCCGTCGGGGGACAGGTATGCGGCCGGCGGGTCGCCCGCCAGGGCGGCCAGTACGGCGGCGGAGAGTACGGGGAACATGGGTGGCTCCGGCGGGCGAGGGGCCGGCGGGCGGGGGCCGCGCCCCCGCCCGCCGGCTGCTGAAGTGTAGCCCCGGGGTCAACCGCCCCGGGGTCAACCGCCCCGGGGGCGGGGCGGGGTCAGTTGGCCGCCGCCACCAGGTCGAACGGGTTCTGCGGGTGCGGGATCTGCATCTCGTCGGCCGCCGCCTTGATCAGGTCGTAGTGCTTCGACTTGGCCGGGGCCGGCTGCGGGAAGGCCTGCTTGTCCACGAAGAACATCAGCCGGGCGGCGTCCGGCACCGAGTTCGGGTTGAGCACCCCGGCCCCGAGGACGAGCCGCTTGGCGATGGCGAAGGCCAGCGTGTCATTGGCGTACTTGGCCTTCAGCTTGGTGATCAGCCGCCAGCAGAAGGCGCTGTAGCAGAAGCCCTTCTGGTGGACCTCGCCGTTCTGCACGGCCGGCCACTTGGGGGCGGTCGGCGAGCTGGCGTCCCGCAGGGTCTTGGTCGCGTCCCCCGGGGGCGGCCCGAAGGAATTCCGGCCGACCCCCGGCTGGCGGGTGATGAGCAGGCACAGGGCGTCCCCGAACCCCTCGCTGTACCCGCCGTCCTGGATGCCGGTCAGTTGGTCGTCCACGGCGTGCCCGTACTCGTGGGACACCACGTCGGCGTAGGCCGTGTTCGGGCAACTGGCGCCCGCGGCCTTGCGGAAGTAGTTGGTCGAGCCGGGGGTGTAGAAGGCGTTGCACGAGTCGTTAATGTTCACCCGCACCAACATGCCGGTCAGCTTGGTCGGGTTGGCCGGCAGGTACGAGCGGGCGAAGTTGAAGGCCGCGTTGGTCGCCTGGAAGGCCGACACCTGGGCCACGCCGGCCTCGTCGGCCGGGGACGGGGTGAACGCCAGGTTGACCAGCCCGACACCGACCTTGCTGACCGCCAGCACCGGCCCGGCCAGGTTCTGCACCTCGGCCATCGGGCCGGCCAGGGTGGCCGTCACCTGCACCGGGCCGACGGCCGCCGGCACGTGGTACACGCCCAGGCCGTTGGTCGTGGTGGTGAACGTCTGGGCGCCCTTCTTGACGGTCACGGTCAGCCCGGCCAGCGGCCGGCTGACCAGCCCGCCCTGGTACGGCGACTCCTTCCACACCAGCCCGGTGACGAAGCCGGAGGTGCCGAGGAGCAGCGGCTGGTCCTGCACCCGGGCGGCGACGGGCACCACCTCCGGCCCGGCCGCCGCCGGCATGGGGGCGGGCGGCTGGGCCGGGGCGAAGGCGGCGGCCAGCGGGTTGGCCGCCGGGGCCGCGTCGCACCCGACGCACCCGCCGGCCGCCCGGCCGTGCAGGAACACCCGGTCCTCGTAGCTGACGACGACCGGCTGGCCACGGGCGGCCACCCAGTAGCGGCGGACGAACGGCCGGGCCGGGTCGGCCGAGGCCACGCTGAACCGCCACACCAGCTTGCCGGCCTTCCGCTCGGCGTCCGGGAACACCTCCAGCCGGGGGTTGTCCGTGTCGCCGGCCAGCACCGTCAGCACCGGCTTGCCGCCCGGGTAGATCTGCTTGTACAGGGCTATCGCCCCGACTTTGGGGTCGGCCGCCTCGACGGCCGCCTTGCGGGCCGCCTCGAACTCGACCTCCGGTTCGGTGCCGTCCACCGCCAGCTTGGCGGCCGGCACGTTCCGGTCCCGCACCGCCACCGCCTTGCCGGCGGCCGAGATGAGGGTGCGGGTGGCCTTGCTGATGGGCAGCTCGGTGTCCCCCTGCTTGTGCAGCACGTCGAACTGGAGGGAGCCGATCTGCTCCCGCGGGGGGGCGGCGGCCGCCGCCGCCTCGTCCGCGTCGTCCCCGTCGCCGATGGACACGGCCGTCCGCGGCCGCAGCACCAGCCCGTCGCCGGCCGGCAGCCCGCGGGCGGCCACCGCCTGCGCCTGCGGGGCCTCGTCCCCGCCGAACAGGGCCATCGGCACCGGGGCGTTGCCGGCCACCGCCGTGTACGCCTCCGGCACCGCCGTGCCGGTCGGGTAACTCAGTACTTGGCCCACTTCTCCGGGCCGTTGTCGTCCGCCGGGCGGACGGCCTCCGCCGGCACCGCCGCCACCAGCCCGAGCAGACCGGCCGCCAACCCCCACCGGGCGGCACGCCACCGGCCGCTCATCCGAGACGGATGCATGACATGCTCCGCTACCGGCCGGGTGCCTGCCGCACCCGGCCGTCGAGGCTATGGGACTTGCGACGGCCACCCGGCCGCCACCGACAGGCGAAGACACGACCCGACGACCACGCGTCAGCAAGCCGCGCGAACGGGAGCAGTGAGAAAAATGAGGGCGGCGACGTATACCAAATGTCGCCGGCTGGGATGGGCTTTCAGCAATATGTCGAAAATCCGGGCGGCCGGTCAGAAGGTCCCGAGCGTCTGGCGGAAGCGTTCGATGCTGGCCCGCACCTCGATCGTCCCCTCGTCCACGTCGGCCCAGCCGAGCGGCTCGACGGTCACGCCCTCCAGCGCCTTGTACGTGCTGAAAAAGTGCTCCACCTCCCGCAGGAAGTGGGCCGGCACGTCGGCCAGCTTTTTGATGGCCTCGAACAGCGGGTCGTTGTTCGGCACGGCCAGCAGCTTGAAGTCGTTGTGACCCTTGTCCTTCATCTTGAAGATGCCGACCACCCGGGCCTCGATCAGACAGCCGCTGAACGTCGGCTCGTTGACCATCACCAGCACGTCCGACGGGTCGCCGTCCTCGGCCAGCGTCTGCGGCACGAAACCGTAGTCGCCCGGATACATGGTGGACGAGTACAGGTAACGGTCCATCTTGATCATGCCGGTCGCTTTATCGACCTCGAACTTGGTGCGGCGGCCCTTGGGGATTTCCACGATCATGTTGGCCACCCCCGGCTCGCCAGTGCCCGGGGGGATCATCATGTAGTCGCGGACGTAGTCCCGGCGGGCGAACATGGGCAACACGGGTCAGGGGTGCGGGGCAGGGTCAGTTTACGGAACGGGCCGCTCGTGTCGGCCGCCGATGGGGCTTTGCGGAACACGCCACCGGCGTCCGGTCGGTTGAGAGCCGCGACCGCTCCCTTGCGGTCGCGGCTCTCGAAAACTCACTTCGGCACCGCCGGCAGTGTCGGCAAGCCGCCGGGCGTCAGGGGCGGGATGGCCGGCCCGCTGCCCGGCGATTTGTCCGGGATGGTGCTAGGGGCCGGCGGCACGTTCGGGCTGGGGGAACTGGCCGGTGTGGCTGGTAACAGTGGCGGCTCAGCCCGCGACGGCTCCGGCGGCGGCGGCTGTGACAGGGGGGCGGAGCCGCTGCCGACCACCTTCTCGATGACCGCCGTCGGCTTCTCCAGGTCGAGGAACACCGGCTTGTCATAAGTGTGCGTGCCGGTGTTGCCGGCCCGGTCGGTGGCCGACACCCGCACCCAGCACTGCCACAGCGCCTTGTCCTCCACCTCCCACGTGTACCGGCCGCTGTTCTCCACCCGCTGCGGGGTGATCCGCTTCCAGTCGGCCGTCTCCCGGCCGGTGGCGTACTCCACCAGCACGCTGTCCGGCAGGAGACCGCTGCCGGCCTCGGTGACGGTCCACTCGATCGTCACCCGCGGCCCGACGGCCCCGCCGGCGGCGGCGTCGGCCCGCTTCACCTGCACCGCCGGCGGCTGGGTGTCAACATACACGTAGTACTGCGGCGGGGTGCCGGGCACCGGGTCCGCCTGCTTGGTGCCGGCCTGGCTCTCGGGGATGACAATGAACCCGTACAGCCCGTCGGCCGGAGCCTGGAACGGCATCGTGATCGTCCGATCCGTCGCGTTGCCCGGGATGGTCTGATCGACCGCCCCGCCCGGCTTCCACCCGGTCTTGCCGTCGTTCACCCACAGGTACGCCTTCCGCACGCCGCTGCGGGTGACTTTGCTCACCTTACTCTGCACCACCAGGTCTTTGCGGTTGACGTACTCGGTCGGCGGCTGGCCGGCCCCGCCGTCGAACTCGGACGGGTTGCCGAACCCGGCGGTGCTCGGCCGGGCGGGCACCGGGTCGTCCGGCCCGGCCGGCGGCAGCCGGCCACCGTCGCTGCGACCGGGCAGCGAGAACACCCGGCTGGCGGACTCTAGCCCGGCCCGGTCGCGGGCGATCACCCGCACCTCCAGCGGGTCGTTCTCCCGCAGGTCTTTCCAGGTGTACCCGTCGCGGGCGGCGAACTTCCGCTCGATGGCCTTCCACTTGCCGTTCGGCCAGCGGGTCTCGACCGTCACCGGGGTCGGCCCGAGGTGGTCGTCGGCCGCCTCCCACTCCAGCCGGGTGGCCGTCGCCTGGCGGACTTCCAGCGTAGGCGGCCGGGTGTCGAACGTCACCCGCCACTCGGGCACCAGGCTGCTCTCCCGCGGCTCGGTGGTGCCGTCGGCGTACACGAACTGCACGGCGAAGTCGTAGACGCCGTCCTGGGGCACGCTGTAGGTGAACCCCCGCTGGTTGCGGGCGGTGTTCAGCACGTCCAGCCGGTCCGGCTCCTTCTCGCTCACCATGTCGAACCGCTCGCCCTGGCGGGCGACGTAGAACCGTAGCGACTTGGGCTTCTTGGTTTCGCGCTGGATGTCGGCCACCGGCACCGGGAAATCGATCTTCCGCAGCGGCCAGAAGATGGGCCGCGGGGCGCCGTCCTGCCCGGCCGCGGTGGCGGCGAGGGCGACGGCGGCCAGGGCCGCGGCGCGGAATCCGTTCCGGCGACGCATGGGAACACTCCTCGTCACGAGATTGCATCGTGCCGGGAGGCGGGGGGACTTGAGGCAGACTGGGAGACTGGGAGACACGGAGTCAGGTGGTTCGACAGCCGCCCAAGTCATTGCTCGCGAAAATACTCTCCGTGTCTCCCAGTCTCCATGTCTGCCTGACACCCAGCCCCCGCCCGCCGGGTACAATCTCACGGCCCTACGTCCCGGAGGAGCGGTCGTGACGTTTCTGCTACTGGCGGCGCTCGCGCACCCGGCCGAGCCGCCGGCCCCGGTCGGCCGCCAGCTCACGGCCTTCACCCTGCCGGACGCCACGGGCACGTCGTGGGTGCTGGCCGACCAGACCCGCACCGCGAAGGCGACCGTCGTCGCCTTCCTGTCGGCCGGCTGCCCGGTGTCGCAGGGCAACCTGCCGGCGCTGGTCGAGCTGCACAAGAAGTATTCCGGCAAGGGCGTAGTGGTGGTCGGGGTGTTCAGCCACCCGGCCGAGGACGGCGCCGCCGTCGCCGCCTACGTCAAGGAACACGCCCTGCCCTTCCCCTGCCTGAAGGACGACGGCACGTCGCTGGCCGACAAGCTGGCCATCGACCGCGTGCCGACGGTGGTGGTCCTCGACTCGGGGCGGAAGGTGCGGTACGCCGGGCGGGTGGACGACCAGTTCGCCGTCGGCGTCCACCGGGCCAAGCCGACCACCCGGGAACTGCTGGCGGCCGTGGAAAGCGTGCTGGCCGGCACGGAGGTGGAGACGCCGTTCGCCGCCCCGGCCGGGTGCAAGCTCACCCGCCCCACCGAGGCGAAGCCGACCGCCGTCACCTACCACAAGGAGGTCAGCCGGGTCATCCAGCAGCGGTGCCAGGGGTGCCACCGGCCGGGCGAGGCGGCCCCGTTCGCGCTCATGACCTACCAGCAGGCGAAGGGCTGGAGCGGCATGGTGCGGGAGGTGGTGGCGGACAACGTGATGCCGCCGTGGCACGCCGACAGCCCGCCGGGCTACGTGCTGAACGACCGCCGGCTGACCGCCGAGGAGAAGCGGGTGCTGCTGGAGTGGGCGGACGCCGGTTGCCCCGAGGGCGACCCGGCCGACGCCCCGCCGGCCAAGACCTACGCCACCGGCTGGCGGCTCGGCCGGGAGCCGGACCGGGTGATCGAGATGAACAAGTCGGTGAGCGTGCCGGCGTCGTACCTGCTCGGGCTGATGGGGATGCCCTACGAGTACGTCCCGGCCGGCGAGCCGTTCAAGGAGGATACCTGGGTGACGGGCCTGGAGGTGCGGCCGGACTTCCGGTCGGCCATCCACCACGTCATCGCCTTCCTGGTGCCGCCGGGCAAGTCCTTCTGGGACATCGCCGGGCCGAACTTCGGTCGCCACGTGCTGGCCGCCTACGTGCCGGGGGACGACCCCATCCTGTACCCGGCCGGCACGGCCAAGCTGATCCCGCAGGGCGGGCAAATCCTGTTCGAGGTCCACTACACGCCCAACGGCAAGGCTGGGGTGGACCGCAGCCGCATCGGCCTGCTGACGACCGACCAGCCGCCCCGGTTCGAGGCCAAGTCGGACGCCGTGTTCACCGAGAAGTTCCGCATCCCGCCGGGCGCGGCGGACCACGTGGTGGTGGCCCGGCGGCGGTTCAAGACCGACGTGACGCTCGGCGGGCTGACGCCGCACATGCACCTCCGCGGCAAGGCGTTCAAGTACGAGCTGACCCGGCCGGACGGCACCACCGAGACGCTGCTGAACGTGCCGCGGTACGACTTCAACTGGCAGGTGGCGTACACCCTGGCCGAGCCGGTGCGGGTGCCGGCCGGCAGCCTGCTGACGTGTACGGCGGTGTTCGACAACAGCCCCGGCAACCCGGCCAACCCGGACCCGACGAAGGCGGTGCGGTGGGGCCAGCAGACGTGGGAGGAGATGATGATCGGCTTCGTCGAGACGGTGGAAGCGCGGAAGTAGCCGGTCAGAACTGGACCCCGTCCGCGAACCAGCAGGACCGGTAGCAGACCCACTGCCCGTCCCGCTCGACGACCCACACCCAGAGGGTGCCGCCCTCCGGGTGGAACAGCCCGCGGGGGTGGAATACCAAGGTGCGAATCGTGCCCGGGTGCGGCGGTGGCATTCGCAGGGCGAGCGGCTGACACCCCGGCCAGTCCTTATCCGGTGTGCCGTAAGTGCCGCACACCTCGGCCTCGGTCCACCCGACGTAGGTATCGCCCTGAACCGCGGTGCGGCAGCAGCGGGCGTAACCCGCCCATATGGCATACGCCACGACGGGCACAACCACGACCGCGGCGACAGCGAGCTTGCGACGAGTCACGGCAGCAAGTCCGCCACCGGGACGACAGTGGCCGTGGCCCCGTCGAGCGTCAGCGGCACGGCGTCCCCCGGCTTGTAGTCCACCCGGGTGGCATACCCCGGCTGGTCGGCGGCCGGCCGCGGGTCGGTGTACACCTCCACCTGCCGGTCGGGGATGTTCACGATCCAGTACACCGGCACCCCGCCGGCGGCGTAGATGCGAACCTTGTCCCGCCGCGCGTCCAGTAGCATCGCGTCTGTTACGTCCACCACCAAGCCTAAGTCTCCGACGTTCGGGTGTCGCCCGAAGTAGTCGCGGCCGCGGTCACGGACGACCGACACGTCCGGCTCCGGGGCGCTGGCGGCCAGCGTGACCTCGCTCCGCTGATGGACCTCCCAGCCGGACTGGATGACCGTCAGGAGCGTTCCGGCACAGAGGCTGATGCCGGTCGCGTGCGGCGGGCTGGGCGACGGCCTGCGGACGATGTACCCGTCCAGCAACTCGAACCTCTCGTCCTCGGCGAAGAAGCCGTCCGCCGTCAACTTGTGACACTCGGCCACAGTCAGCCGGCGGAGACCGAGTTGGACGGCTTGCAACGGGAGCGGCGGGGTCATCGTCGGTCCTCAGATGTGGTACATCATGGCTTCCTGCTCGGTCCGCGTCTGCCCCGGCTTGACCTTGAACTGCGGGTTGTCCAGTACCACCACGGCATACGGCTCCACGCTCTTGGTCAGCCACACGTTTGACCCGACCACCGCCCCCTCGCCCACCACCGTGCGGCCGCCCAGGATGGTGGCGTTGGCGTACACCACCACGTCGTCCCGCAGCGTCGGGTGCCGCTTGTAGGCGCCGTGGACCAGCTCCCCGTCGTCGTCCCGGTCGAAGCTCAGCGCCCCCAGCGTCACCCCCTGGTACAGCTTCACGTTCTCCCCGATCTCGCACGTCTCGCCGATCACCACCCCCGTGCCGTGGTCGATGAAAAACCCCGGCCCGACGGTCGCCCCCGGGTGGATGTCGATGCCCGTGCGGGAGTGGGCGTACTCGGTCATCATGCGGGGGATGTACGGCACCCCCAGCGTGCGGAGTTCGTGGGCCACCCGGAACACGGCCACCGCCTCGAACCCGGGGTAGCAGAAGACGATCTCGTGCGGACTCGTCGCCGCCGGGTCGCCGCGGTAGGCCGCCGCCGCGTCCTTCTCCAACACCTCCCGCACGGCCGGCAGCCGCTCCAGCAGCCGCAGCGCCAGGCGGAAGCCCTCGGCCCGGCAGTCGTCCGGGTCGGCGGCCTCCCGGCAGCGGTCGTGGCGGAGGCCGCGGGCGATCTGTTCGCCCAGCCGCCGGTGGACGGCGTCCAGCTTCATGCCAACGTGGTAGACGATGTTGCCCGGGTGCAACTCCTGCTCGTGGCCGTAGCCGGGGAACAGCACCTCCCGCAGGTCGGCCAGTATCCGGGCCACTGCCTCCCGGCTGGGCAGCGGCTCGCGGCCGAGGTGGTGCAGCCGGCCGCAAGCGGAATACGACTCCACCAGTTGGTCGGTGACGGCCTGGAGGGCCGGCTCGCTCAGGCGGGTGTCGGCGGTCATGGGACGGCTCGGGACGGGGGTCGGTCTGCCCATCTTATCCGATCGGCTGGGCCGGCCGGCGGGGTTCGATGAAGGCATCAAGAAGTGGTTGCCCAGCGGCGGCGCACTCCGGGCAGCGGTTGCTTGCGGACGGGGCAGTGGGGGCAGGTGGGCGGCGGGCAGGCGGGTGGTTCTCGGAAACCCGTGCGTGACATAAAGCCAAACCAGTCAAGCACTTGCCAAGTGCCTCGCACGCATTCACCACCCCCACCGCGGCGGTTGGCACACGTCCTGCACCATAGGTTTCGTCGGGAGCAAATGGTCAGGCCGGTTGGTGGTGCGGAGGGGAGAGGCCACACCACCAGTCATCTGCCCATGCTTTCGCGCAAGACAACCCGGGTTCGTCGCTGGTTGGGAGAGGCCAGCGGCGGCCCGGGTTGTCTTACTTTTTTTGCACACGCACATCTGCACCACACCCACGACCGCGTTTTAGACGAAATCGCGTAGATTTGTCGATCAGTCGTTTTTTCTTTGGGCGAGGATGTCGAACAGACCCAGCTTGGCCAGTAACAGCCGCAGCTCGATCATGTCCGGCGCGTTGATCGCCAGGGCGGCCACGGTGGCCCGGCCCACCGCCGTGCAGCCGGCCAACTCGCCGGTGCCCGTCGCCCATTCGAAGTGGTCGGGCCAGCGGTCCTGCCGCGGGTGGAACAGCCGCACCCGCTCGCCCGTGACCGGGTCGGCGGCCTCGGTCGCCTCCCACTTGTGGGCGTTGCAGTGCGGGCAGGTGAGGGCCAGGTTGTCCGGGCGGGTGGTGCCGCCGGCCGCCTTCGGGGTGATGTGGTCGATGGGGAAGGTGGCCACCTGCCCGCGGGTGGCCAGGTGGCAGTACTCGCAGAGGTGGCCGGCCCGGGCCGCGACCTCCGCCCGGCGGGCCGCCGAGAACGCGCTCACACCGCGTCGGCGAGTTCGGGGAAGGCGGCGGCCAGCCGCCGCAGCGCCAGCTCGGCCCCGACCCTGTCGAGCGACCGCTGCTGGGTGAACGCCACCCAGGCGAGCAGTTCGGCCCGCTCGTCCGGGGTGAGGGCGTCCTTTCGCTCGCCGAGGTCGAGCAGCCGGCGGTCGAGTTCCGGCGGCAGGGCGTAGCCGGCGGTCCGCCGCAGGGCGGCGGCCGACGACGCGAGGGCATGCAGGCGGTCGGGGGCGGCAGCAGTCATCGGCGGTCCCTGCGTGGCTGGCTGCATTCTATCCCGGCGACGACGCCGAGCCTTCCGCTACCGAGCTTGCCGCCGGCCGTCGGCTTGGCTACCTTTTCCCCACTGGGGAGCAGTTCCGACGACGGCGACCCGCGTGGGTCGAACGGCAGGCCACACAGGTCCGAGCCACCTCACCCCTCATCGCCCCGAGCGGGGCTGAGGTGGGCCATGTCCGCTGAGCTGAATGACCTAAAGATCACCGTCCCGCTGCCCAACTGGCCGGACCCGTGGGTGATCATTCGCCCGTGGGACAAGCTGACCGATAAGTACTTCGACTTTGAATCGGTGCTGAGCGTCGAGTTCGACCTGTATGCCGTCCGGCGAGCCGCCGACCCGGGCTGGGCCGACCGGGTCGAGGGGGCCGACCTGACGGCCACCGTGCTGATGAACTCCCGGCTCGACTCTCGGGACGTGAACACGGTGCTGGCTAACCGCCCGGCCGTGGACATCGCTCTGGCCCGGGTGCCGGCCGGCCTCGACCTGGCCGACGCCGATTTGACAGCCGGCGGGTTGCAGACCGCCCTGGTCGAACTGTTCGCGGCCTTCCGCGGGCATCGGGTCGGGGTGGCTAAGACCATGAAGGTGATATGCCTGAAGCGGCCGCGGTTGCTGCCGATGCTGGATGAGTACGTCCGCTGTGCTCTGTACAACGCCGATGGGATGGGTGACACCACCGCCGACCCGATGGCCTTCGCTGTCCGCACGGCTGACGAGGTCGGTCTGTTCCGCCGGATACTGACGACAGACGACAACCGCCGGCGGCTGGGCCTGTTGGCCACCGCCCTGTCGGCCGAGATCGAGCGACGGACGGGGGTGGCGAACGCCGTCACGCCGGTGCGGGTGCTGGACAACCTGCTCTGGTTCGAGTGGGGCGGGCGGCTCCAGTTTGAAGCGACGCACGGCTGGCGGGAAGACCTGGCAACCCGCACGGTGAACAAGCCGGGCTGACGGCCGGCGGACGGTATACCCGCCGGTTGCCGGCGGGTATACTCACGACAGCCCGCCCCGCCGCTTCCGGAGCCTCCCCCCGTGATGCGTTGCCTCGTCCTCCTCCTCGTCGTCGCCCCGCTGGCCCGAGCCGACGGCGACCCCGCCGCCGTGTCCTTCGAGAAGGACGTGCTGCCCGTCCTGACGGCCCGCTGCTTCTCCTGCCACGACGCCCGCAAGGGCACCGCCGAGTTGCGGCTCGACGTGCGGAGCAAGGCGTTCGGCCCCGGCGAGTCGAAGGCCGTCGCCATCGTGCCGGGGCACAGCGACCGCAGCGCGGTGGTCGCACGGGTGCTGCTCAAGGACGACGACGACAAGGCCATGCCGCCGGACGGCGACCGCCTCACCGCGGGGCAAATCGCCAAGCTGAAGGCGTGGATCGACGCCGGGGCCAAGTGGCCGGACGCGCTCGCCAACGAGCCGAAGAAAGAGCACTGGGCCTTCAAACCGCCGGTACGACCGGCCGTGCCGCCGGGGGCGAGTCATCCCATCGACGCCTTCGTGCGGGCCAGGCTCGCCGGCACCGGGTTGAAGCCGGCGGCGGCGGCGGACACGGCCACGCTCGTCCGCCGGCTGTCGCTCGACCTGGTCGGGTTGCCGCCGACGCCGGCCGACGTCGACGCTTTTCTAAATGACAAGTCGCCGGACGCTTACCGAGCGGTGGTCGATCGGCTGCTGGCGAGTCCGCACTACGGCGAGCGGTGGGGCCGCTTGTGGCTGGACGCCGCCCGGTACGCCGACAGCGACGGGTACGAGAAGGACAAGCCGCGGTCCGTCTGGTTCTACCGGGACTGGGTCATCAACGCCCTCAACCGCGACCTGCCGTACGACCGCTTCGTCACCGAACAGGTCGCCGGCGACCTGCTGCCGAACCCCACCCAGGACCAGGTGGTGGCCACCGGCTTCCTGCGGAACAGCATGGTCAACGAGGAGGGCGGGATCGACCCCGAGCAGTTCCGCATGGAGGCCCTGTTCGACCGCATGGAGGCCCTGGGCAAGGGCGTGCTGGGGCTGACGGTCCAGTGCGCCCAGTGCCACACCCACAAGTACGACCCGCTGACGCACGCCGAGTACTACCGGCTGTTCGCCTTCCTGAACACGTCCGACGAGGGCAGCGCCGCCGTCTACACGGCCGACGAGCAGCAGACTCGGGCCGAGCTGTTCGCCCGGCTCAAGATGATCGACGAGGACTTGAAGCACCGCCACCCGGACTGGCCGCAGAAGTTGGCCGCGTGGGAGAAGGGGTTGCCCAAGCCGGCGGCGTGGCGGGTGGTGCGGCCGGTCATCGACACGAGCGGCGGGGAGAAGCACTGGGTGCTGCCGGACGGCAGCGTGCTGGCCGGCGGCTACGCCCCGACGCACAGCGGCGAGAAGTACGAGGGGCCGACCGACCTGACGACCGTCACGGCCGCCCGGCTGGAGGTGCTGACCGACCCCAGCCTGCCGCGGGGCGGCCCGGGGCGGAGCCACTTCGGGCTGTTCGCCCTGACCGAGTTCAAGGTCGAGCTGGTGGTGAACGGCAAGGCGACGGCGGTGAAGGTCGCCGCGGCCCACGCCGACGCCGAGGCGGCCGAGCGGCCGCTGGAGGCGGACTTCGACGACAAGGGCAAGCTCAAGCGGGTGGTCGGCCCGGCGGCCTTCGCCATCGACGGCAAGCCGGAGACGGCCTGGAGTCCGGACGTCGGCCGGGGCCGGTCGAACGCCTCCCGGCAGGCGGTGTTCGTGTTCGCCGAGCCGCTGACGGTGCCGGCGGGGGCCACCGTCCGGTTCCAGTTGCAGCTCAACCACGGCGGCTGGAACAGCGACGACAACCAGACGAACAACCTGGGCAAGTTCCGGCTCAGCCTGACAGGTGACAAGGGGGTGTCACTGGACCCGGCGGCGGGCGTGCGGGCGATCCTCGACACCCCGGCCGGGGGGCGGTCGGCGGCCCAGGTGGACGCGCTGTTCCGCCACTACCGCACCACCGTCGCCGACTGGGCGGACGCCAACGCGGCGGCGGAAGCCGAGTGGGCCAAGCACCCGGCCGGCGCGTCCCAACTGGTGCTCAACGAGCGGGCCGACGGCCGGCCGACGCACCTGCTCAAGCGGGGCGACTTCCTCAAGCCGGCGGAGGCGGTGACGGCCGGGGTGCCGGGGTTCCTCAACCCGCTGCCGGCCGGCGCGCCGGCCAACCGCCTCGGGCTGGCCCGGTGGCTGACCGACCGCCAGGCGCCGACGACGGCGCGGGCCATCGTCAACCGCGTCTGGCAGGCGTACTTCGGGGCCGGCCTCGTCGGCACCCCGGAGGACTTCGGCCGCCAGGCCGACGCGCCGACGCACCCGGAGTTGTTGGACTGGCTGGCCGTCGAGTTCATGGAGGGCGGCTGGAGCCTGAAGAAACTGCACGAGCTGATCGTGACCTCCGACACCTACCGGCAGTCGTCGAAGGTGACGGCCGCGGGGCTGGCCGCCGACCCGGCCAACACCCTGCTGGCCCGCGGGCCGCGGTTCCGGGTGGACGCCGAGGTGGTGCGGGACATCGCCCTGCGGGCGAGCGGCCTGCTGGACGAGCGGGTGGGCGGGGCCAGCGTGTACCCGCCCATCCCGCCGCACCTGATGCTGCCGCCGGTGGCCTACGGGCCGAAGACGTGGCCGGCGGCGACCGGGGCCGACCGCTACCGCCGCAGCCTGTACGTGTTCAGCTACCGGAGCGTGCCGTACCCGCCGCTGGCCGCCTTCGACGCCCCGCCCGGCGACGCGGCGTGCGTGCGGCGGGGCCGGTCGAACACCCCCATCCAGGCGCTGACGGCCCTCAACGAGCCGGTGTTCGTGGACGCGGCGCGGGCGCTCGGGCTGCGGGCCATCCGCGAGGGCGGGAAGTCGGACGTGGACCGGCTGGGGTACGCCTTCCGGCTGGCCACGGGCCGGTTGCCGACGGCCGCCGAGCGGGACGTGCTGCTCGGGCTGCTGGGCAAGCAGGCGGCCCGGTTCGCCGACCCGGCCAGCGACCCGTTCGCCGTGGCCTTCGGGCCGGGCGAGTTCGCCAGGCTGCCACACACCGCGACGCCAGCCGCCGCGGCGGCGTGGACGGCCGTGGCCCGGGTGCTGCTCAACCTGGACGAGACGCTGACCAAGGAGTGACCCATGACGACAGCGGTTGAAACGCCCGCGGCCGTTCCGGCCGAGCTGATAGACGCAGCGCTGGGCCTGCCGCCGGACGCCCGGGAGGCGTTCGGCGTGCTACTCCTCGACAGCTTGGAGCCGGGGCTGGTGGACCCGGCGACGGCCGGCCGGGCGTGGACAGCCGAAGTGACCCGGCGGTTGGCCGCGTTCGAGCGGGGCGACATGGCCGCCACGGACTGGCGTCAGGCGCTCGCCCGGGTGGAGCAGCGGCTTCAGGAGCGGCGGCCGTGACACCGATCCGCACACTCGCGGCCGCCGACGACGATCTGCTGCTCGCGGCCGACCGACTGGAAGCGGCGCGGCGGGGGTTCGGGGGCCGACTCCTTGACACCTACCGGCACGCGGTCGAGGCGGCCGAAACGCAGCCCCGGTTCCACCCCCAAGTCGATGACCCGGTACCCGGGTACGAGTGCCGTAACGCCGCCCCGGCCCGGTATCGCTACCGCGTGATCTATGTCGTTCTGCCGGCCGAACTGCTCATCGTGGCCGTGGCCCACACGAGCATGCGGCCCGGCTCGTGGCACGACCGGCTTCCGACGCCCCCACCCTAGACAAGCCCTACGGTATTCCCATGCTCGCCCTCGCCCTGCTACTTGCCGCCCCGGCGGACGACTTCCGGCCGCTGTTCGACGGCGCCACCCTCGCCGGGTGGGTGCCGGTGAACGTCGCCCCCACCACCTTCGCCGTGCGGGACGGCTGCATCGTCACCACCGGCTTGCCGACCGGCTACCTGCGGACCGACAAGCCGTACGAGAACTTCGTGCTGGAGTTCGAGTGGAAGCACACCCGCCCGGCCGGCATGGCCAACAGCGGGCTGTTCGTCTGGGGCGACCCGCTGCCGGCCGTCGGCACCGGGTACACCCGCAGCATCGAGGTGCAGGTGCTCAACAACTACGAGGCGGATTGGGCGACGAGCCACGGCGACCTATTCAGCATCTGGGGCGCCCGGTGCAAGCCGGACCGGCCGCACCCGAAGGGCATCGAGCGGTGCCTGCCGAGCGAGCGGCGGGTGAAGGGGCCGGGCTACTGGAACCACTACCGGGTGACGGCCAACGACGGGGTGCTCAAGCTGGCGGTGAACGGCAAGGAGGTGTCCGGCGTCAGCGGGTGTTCGCCGCGGACGGGCTACCTGGCGCTGGAGAGCGAGGGCAGCGAGTGCTGGTTCCGCAACATCCGCATCCAAGAACTGCCGACGACCAACCCGAAGGCCGAGGACCGGGCCGGCGAGTGGCAGGGGCACAAGTCGCTGTTCGACGGGCTGACGCTGACCGGGCTGAGCGGCGACGGCTGGACGGCCAGCGACGGCGTGTTGAAGCCGGCGAAGGGGGCGGGGCCGCTGACGACGGCGGCGCCCTTGCCGGCCGGCGAGCTGGTGTTCGACACCGACCGCGGCAAGGACGGCTGGCAGCGGACGGTGGTACAATTCGCCGGCGGCAAGGCGGCCGAGTGGCCGGCCGGCGCCGCGGTGCGGAACCTGTTCTTCAAGGAGGCCGGCAAGTGAGTCAGCTCACCGACGAACTGGTCGAGCAAGTGCGGGCCTTGTCGGACGAGGACCGGGAGCGGCTGATCGACCTGACCGAGCCGGGATACGACCCCGGCACCCCGGCCGAGCGGGCGGCCCTGACGGCCGAACTCACCCGCCGCTGGGAGCGGTACAAGAGCGGGGTTGATCGGGGCATCCCAGGCGACGAGTTCCTGGCCGAACTCCGCCGCCGGGCCGACGCCCGCCGGCCGGCCGGGGGGGCGTCGTGAGCTTCCGGTTCCGCATCCTCCCGGCCGCCCAGGCCGACGTGTTCGCGGCCGAGGACCGGCTGGAACGCGAGCAGGCGGGGTACGGGACCGCGTTCGGCGGGCTGATGGCCACCGCCGTCGCTGACCTGACCGACCGGCCGCGGTCATTCGCCCCGGCCGAGGACGGCCCGCCCGGGGTCGAAGTCCGGGAGGCGTTTGTCGCCCGGTTCGAGTACCGCGTCATCTTCGTTGTGGACGGGGACGAGGTCGCCGTGATCGCCGTCATCCATGCCCGGCGGAAGCCGGGCGCCTGGCTCCGCCGGCTGACCGAACTGAACTGACCCGAGGCCCCCCATGACGCCCGACCCCGCCCTCGCCGCCCGCCGCTGGTTCCTGCAACAGTGCGGCCTGGGGGTCGGCGCCGCCGCCCTCACCGGCCTGCTCGCCGAGGCCGGCCACGCCGCCGACCCGCTCGCCCCGAAGACGCCCCACTTTCCCGCGAAGGCCAAGCGGGTCATCTACCTGTTCATGGCCGGCGCCCCCAGCCAGCACGACCTGTTCGACTACAAGCCGAAGCTCAAGGCGATGGACGGCAAGCTGCCGCCGCCGGAACTGCTGGAAGGCTACCGGACGGCGTTCATCAACCCGAACAGCAAGTGCCTCGGGCCGAAGTTCCAGTTCGCCAGGCACGGCCAGAGTGGGGCGGAACTGTCCGAGCTGCTGCCCTACACGGCGAAGGTGGTGGACGACCTGGCCATCGTGAAGTCGATGCACACCGACGCCTTCAACCACGCCCCGGCCCAACTGCTCATGAACACCGGGGCGCAGCAGTTCGGCCGGCCCAGCTTCGGGGCGTGGTCGCTGTACAGCCTGGGCAGCGAGACGAAAGACCTGCCGGGGTTCGTGGTCCTGTCCACCGGGGCCAAGGGGCCGAGCGGCGGGTCGGCGTGCTGGGGCAGCGGGTTCCTGCCGACGCAGTACACCGGGGTGCAGTTCCGCGGCGGGGCCGAGCCGGTGCTGTACCTGCACAACCCGCCGGGGGTGGATGCCGCCCTGCAAGCCGACACGCTGGCCGCCGTCACGCAACTCAACCGGCTCAAGCTGGACCAGGCCGGCGACCCGGAGATCGCCACCCGCATCGCCGCCTACGAGACGGCCGGGCGGATGCAGGCGGCCGCCCCGGACGTGATGGACCTGAGCAAGGAGAGCAAGCAGACGCTCGACGAGTACGGGGCCGAACCCGGCAAGCACACCTTCGCCAACGCCGCCCTGCTGGCCCGCCGGCTGGTCGAGAAGGGCGTCCGCTTCGTGCAAATCTACCACGAGGCCTGGGACCAGCACGGCAGCCTGGTGGCCGACCTCAGGAAGAACTGCAAGAACACGGACAAGGCGTGCGCCGCCCTGGTGACGGACCTCAAGCGCCGCGGCCTGCTGGACGACACGCTGGTGGTGTGGGGCGGGGAGTTCGGCCGCACGCCCATGAGCCAGGGCGGGACCGACGGCCGGGACCACCACCCGAACGCCTTCACCGTCTGGCTGGCCGGCGGCGGCGTCAAGGGCGGGCAGACGCTCGGGGCCACCGACGACCTGGGGTTCAACGCCGTCGAGGACCGGGTGCACGTGCACGACCTGCACGCCACCCTGTTGCACCTGCTCGGGTTCGACCACGAGAAGCTGACGTTCAAGTTCCAGGGCCGGCCGTTCCGGCTGACCGACGTCCACGGCACGGTCGTCAAGAAGCTGCTGGCGTAGGATGGGGACATGGACCTGCCGATCAACTTCCCGAGTCAAGCCGACGTGATCGCCGAGGAGGTGCGGCGGTTCCGGATGCTGACGCCCGTTCAGCAAGCGTGGGCGGTCGGCGAGATGGTCCGGCTGTACCATTTTCTAGTCGAACATTCCGATCGCCCGGACGTGGCCGCCCGACTGGCCGACGAGGACGAGGCCCTTGGACGGATCGCCATCACGGAGTTCGCTGCCCGCCATGCGTCAGTTTGACGTGCTGGGAACGGTCGCCCGGCTAGCCGCCGTGTTCGAGCGTCGGCAGGTCTGGCACGCCCTGATCGGCGGGTTAGCGGTCAGGCTGCGCGCCCGGCCGAAGTTCGACATATACCCCAGCTTCATTCTGCGAGTGCCGGACCCAGCACTCCCCGGGCTGCTGGAGGAGCTTGCCCCCGACGGGTTCGAGCTAGACGTGGTAGACACGATCCGCCGGTGGTCGACCGATCGGTTCGTCGCCTTCTACCGCGGCCCGGTGCGGGTGGACTGGATGCAGCCGGTGTTGCCGCTGTACGCCCGGGTGTTGGACACGGCCACCGTCAAGCCGTGGCTGGCGGGGTCGCTCCGGGTGGCCACCGCCGAGGGGCTGATCCTGACCAAGCTGCTGGCCTTCCGGCCGCAGGACCAGGCGGACATCGAGACCCTGCTGGCCGCCAACCGGGACGACCTCGACCTGTCGGTGGTGCGGGACGAGTGGGCGGCGTTCGCGGCCACCGAGCCGGAGCGGACCGGCTGGTTCGCGGCGGCCGTCGCCCGGCTGCTGCCGGGCTGACAAACCCTTTGCTGCCCGCGGGCGGACTCGGCCCGGCGGCTCACGAGTGAAACGACCGCGTGCCGGGGGCGAACATCTGGTTAGGCCTGCACACCCAAGGGGCTTTATGAGGCGGCCAGACATCGGGCGGCTGCTGTACTGGCTGGCGACCGGAGTGGGCAGTCTCGTCGTAACGGCCGTCAGCCTCTCGTTCGCCCGAAGTCGCCCCGTCTGGCTGCACGAATCGTTCGCCGATCAGCCCGATCTGCTCCGCCTCGGTGCCGCGGTTCTCGCCTCAGCGGTAGCCGTGTGGGTGCTGTCCGGGCTGTTCACCCCACGCCGAGGGCAGTTGTCGCACTGGTGGCGGCACCCGCCGTACTGGCTGGCGGTCTGGTCGGGCATCGCCGCGGCGGGCGTGTGCGACGCCGTGTGGGGTCTGAACCCCAAGGGCTTCCGGGTCGAGTGGTGGCACTGGCCACTCTGCGGGGTCGTACCGTTCGCGGCGGCCGTCGCAATCCGCTGGGATCACCAGAAAAATCTGTCTGCTGAAGCAGAGCCGGCCAAACTGACAGTCGACCAGTTGCTGAGTACGCCGGCCGTGTTGGAGGCGTGGGTGCGGGAGGAGCGGGAGTCGGCCTACGACCTGCTAGGCACCCGCCGGCTCGCCGGCCGATTGGCCGAGCGGCTGGCCGGCGATGTCGGGTCGGTGGGGCTGGTCGGTCCGTTCGGCAGCGGCAAGTCCACCGTAGTCGGCTGGATGACGGCCGAGCTGACCGCCCGCCGGCCGAAGGTGCTGGTGTGCCAGGTGAGCTGCTGGGGGTTCGAGGACGCCGGCGGGGCAGTGCGGCGTATCCTCCGGGAGGCCGTCAAGACGGTCGGCCGGGAGGTCGATTGCTTCAACTTCCGCCACCTGCCCGAGGACTACCGGCAGACGTTCACGGCCGGCGGCACCTGGGTGCGGGCGGTCGGCGACCTGGTACTTGGCGCCCCGGACCCGGACGAGCAGTTCACGGCCCTGGCCCACGCCCTCGAAGCCGCTGACGCCAAGCTGGTGATCGTCGTGGACGACCTGGACCGGGCCACCGGCAGCCGGTTCGACCCGCAGGAGGTGTTAGGGCTGTTGGAGCGGCTGCGGAAGCACCGGCGGCGGGTCAAGTTCGTGCTGAGCGGCAGCCGCACGGCCGACTTCGACTTCGCCCGGCTGTGCGAACACATTGAAGTATTGCCGCTGCTCACGACAGAACAAACAGCGCGAATCGTCTTTGCGTTTCGTAGCCAGATGCTTGCAGCACATTTGATCGACGTCTGTGTGCAGGGTGCGGAGGACGAGCCGTGGCGGACGTACCGATATGGTCTCATGGGCCGAACTGCAAACTACCTGTCGCCGCCTGAAGCCGTTGCCACCCTGCTCCGTACACCCCGAGCACTGAAGCTCGCCATCCGCCGCGCTGGGGATGCGTGGGTGCGATTGCACGGTGAGATCGACATCGACCAGTTGTTAGAGGTCGAAGTACTCCGTGCCGGTGCGCCTGAGGCGTTTGCCTTCTTACTGGAAGAGGCGGACCGGCTTTCGGACGATCCGCGTGTGTGGAGATCGCAGGAGGACCAAATCGACCGACACCGAGTTGCTGTTCGACGCGGCTGGAAAGAAGCGTCGGGCGCAAACAATTGGGACGCCCGGTCGGCATTGGAGCTGATCCTACAGTTGTTTCCGGCCGCCGGGCAGTATCTGGAGGTCGGAACTCGTGCGAGCAATCCGCACCGGCGGCAGGGTGTAGCCGAGGCGCACGGCCGATACTGGCGGCGAGCCGTAAGCGGCGAGTTGGACGACCCGGCCGACACCGATCAGCCGACGCTGCGGGCGATGCAGGCATGGCTGGAAGACCCAATCGGCGAGTCGGAGTTGGTCCGGCTGCTGGAAACCAGCCCGGCTGCCGTCGCCGTGTTCGAGCGGTTCGCAACAGACCCCCGATGGAGTTCAGAGCACGGCCAACCGACACTCAACCTTGCTCGCCAGTTGCTCGACCGAGTGGACAGTCCCACTGGCGTGCGGGCAGGCAGCGACCAGTGTGCCACATGGTTCGATACCCTCCGGCGGCTTACCGTCCGCACCGTCACGCCGGCTGAATCGGTGGAAGCATGGGTGATTGAACGGCAGCAAGTCGCTCTGAGCGTCAGCATGAGCCTGGTCAACCGTCTCGCCAACGGCTGGAGTAGTGAGCGGCTTGAAGCCAGATTGCTGCCCGGTGGCCGTGCCCGGGTTCGGGAGCAACTGCTGGTGAATGCCCGGGCCGCACTCCGCACCGGTGCCGACATGTTGTGCGTCACGCATCCCACCGACCCCGCTGACCTGTATCGCCTGGTGTTCCCAACCACGGACAGGGAGTTCGGTCCATCAGGGTACCGCGGGCCGGACCACTGGACATGGCTTGGCACGCCGGTCCTTGAGGCCCTCCGCAGCGACCCATCGCGGATGGCGCTAAGGGTTGGTTACCTCCTCACCGCTGACGCGGAAAGCAACCCGGCCGACGGACAGGTTCGTTGCACTGGCCCGGAGTTACTCACCGCCTTCTTCGGCGAGGACGCCGGCGAGGTCGTGCGGCTGCTCGCCGCCGAGCGGGACCGCTCCACTGGCGACGCCCGCGAGCAACCGGACGGCGTGCTATCCACCCTGCCTCCGCCTTCTACCGCTTCGCCTTCCCCTTGGGCGTCGGATTCGGGGCGTGCGGCGGGATGACACCCTCCCGCCGCTGGGCCAGCATGAAGTCGTACAGCCGCTCGGCCGCCGGCTGCCAGTCGCCGGCCCGGGCGGTGCGCACGATGCCGGCCAGCGAGTCGGCCGCCGCCGCCGGCAACTCGCCCGCCTCGCGGGACCGTTGCAGCCGCCGCTCGCACTCGCCGAGTTGCTTCTCGTCGCGGCTCCGCACCGCCGTATACAGCGCGTCCACCGTCTTGAACACGTCCTCGCTGGTGCCCATCTGCGGCGGACGGCTCAGGTAGGCGTACAGGGCCGACCCGCCCACCAGCAGTACCAGCACCGCCAGCACGACCACCGCCCGGCGTTGACGAACGTCAGTCGGCACTGGCCACCTCCCCGCCGTCCCGGGTGGACATCGCCACGAACGTCAGTGGCCGGATGAACGTGGTGACAAACCGCACCGACCCGTCGCCCATCAACACGTTGCAGCCGTTGCCGTGCTCGCCCCACATCTGGTCGGTGTGGCCGAACGGGTCGTTCGGGGCGTGGATGATAACCTGCGGGTGATCGTGCGTGTCCGGCCCGCTGTGGACCCCCACCAGGCAGCCGGCGGCGTTGTTCTCCGACGGCCACGGGCGGAGGTCGAGCCGCGGCGGCGTGACGGCGGCCGGCACCACCCCGACCCACGTCTTGTTGCTCAGGATGCTCGAATGCTCGCCCAGGAAAATGGTGTTCGACAGGCCGTCACTCACCCCGGCCACCGTCGTCCGGCTGTTGCGGTAGAACGGGCCGTCGGTGCGGGCTGACTGGTTGCCGTTGGCCGGGATCGGCTCCGGCACGTCGTAGTCGAAGCAGTAGGCGGTGGTCCGGCCCCACGGCTGGTGGATGCCGGCGTTCGTGACGTAGTGCGAGTGGGCAAATCGCACTTTGGTGCCGTCCGACCGCAGGATGGGGGTGCCGTGGCGGACGTCCGCCCCCTCCTTCTCCACCGCGAACCCGTCCCCCCCGCCGGTGGCCGACGGGCACAGGAAGGTCGAGACCTTCGTGTTCACCACGTCGGCAAACGCCGGCGACCAGCACGGCTGGGCCAAGTCGAACCGGCGGTACAGCGGCTCCTGCTCCAGGTACGTCAGCAGCAGCGTGCCCCAGGCCCAGCCGGGCGGGCCGTTGCGGGTGGCGTCCCCGTAGGCCACCCCGAAGGCGGAGCCGTCCAGCCGGGTGTTGGTCGTCAAGTAGGCCGGCGGGAACTGGCGGTTGGCCCCCTCGTAGGCGTGCAGCCCGAGGCCGAGCTGCTTGAGGTTGTTCTGGCACTTCACCCGGCTGGCCGCCTCCCGCACCTTCTGAACGGCAGGGAGGAGCAGCCCGATGAGGATGGCAATGATCGCAATGACCACCAACAGTTCAATCAGTGTGAACCCGGCTCGACGGCACCGCACGATCGGCCCTCCTGGGGCGGACAGGTGACTTAGTCGAGCCTAATGATAACTTGTAGCGGCGCCTAATCAAGCACCTTTGTTCGCGCTGGGGCGGCGGCGGTCGGCAGCTCCCAACCCTTGCGGTACTCCGTCCGTACCAGCCGGCTGGCCTCCTTCGACCCGGGGAACCGTAGTCCGGCCGCGTCCCATGCCAGCTCGGTGCCGGCGAACCGGACGGCGATGTTCCCGAGCAGCATGGTTTCCGTCAGTTGCCCGGCGATGCCGAAGTGGGACGACGCCCGGCCCGGCTTGCCGGCCCGGATGGCCGCCGCCCACTCGGCCTTCATGAAGGCGTCCACGTCCAGCAGGGTGCCGGCCGGGCCGCGCTCCGGGTGGGCAGTTTGCAGGCCGGCGAAGTCGGCCGCCGGGGTGAGCCGGACGACCGCCCCGTAGTCGTTCGGGCTGTACAGCAGGCCGTCGCTGCCGACCAGCAGCGAGCCGCTGTCGGCCGGCTTCTCGCCGTCCTTGAGCACCTTCGCCAGCAGTCCCGTCGGCGGCAACATCCGCTTGCCGGACCGCTCGCCCTCGTACCAGTTGAGGGCGCACGCCGGCAGGCCGCCGCGGGCCGGGAACTGGTAGGTGATGTGTGCCCAGGCCGGGTACGTCTCGGGGTTGATCTCGCCGGCCCGGGCAACCACACTCGTCGGGGCGCCGAGCTTGAGCGCCCGGTAGGCCATGTTGGCCGTGTGGCAGGCCATGTCGCCGAGCGCCCCGGTGCCGAAGTCCCAGAAGCCCCGCCAGTCGTGCGGGTGGTAGGCCGGCTTGCCGCCGGCGCGGACGGCGTAGGGCCGCTCCGGGGCCGGCCCCAGCCACTCGTCCCAGGCCACGCCCGTCGGCACCTTCGCCGTCGGCGGCCGGCTCACCACGTCCGGCGCCTGCTTCCAGTACTTGAACGGCCGGTTGGTCCAGACGTGGGCTTCCTTCACCTCGCCGATGGTGCCGCCCTGCACCAGTTCGACCGCCCGCCGCAGGCCGTTCAGGGCCGACCCCTGGTTGCCCATCTGCGTGCAGACGCCGGTCCGCTCGGCCACCTCCCGCAGCAGCCGGGCCTCGGCCGGGGTGTGGGCCAGCGGCTTCTGGACGTACACGTGCTTGCCGGCCAGCATGGCCCGCACCGCCGGCCCGGCGTGCGAGTGGTCCGGGGTGGACACCGTCACCGCGTCCACGTCCTTCAGCACCGCGTCGAACAGGGTCCGCCAGTCGGGGAAGGTTTTGGCCTTCGGGAACAGGTCGGCCTTCTTGCCGAGGCGGTCGGCGTCGATGTCGCACAGGGCGGCCACGTCCATCACCTTCGCCACCTGGTCGGTGTCGGAGCTGCCCTTGCCGCCGACGCCGACGCAGGCCACCCGCAGGCGGTCGTTGGCCCCGGCGGCGCGGGCCACCGACCACGCCGGGCCGGTGTACAGGTAGCCGAGGCCGGCCAGTTGCAGGGCACGGCGGCGGGTGACGGGCATGGCGGAACTCCGGGAGGGGATGCCGCCCATCATCCGGCCGCGGCGGCCGGATGCAAGCGCCTTCGGGGGAGCGGGTCAGGCGGTGTCGGCGACCGGCAGCGGGGCCAGCCGTTCGGCCAGCCGCGACTCGCGGAAGCACCGCTCGTAGGTGTCGTTCAACCGGGCCGGCAGACACACCCCGCCCCGCAACCACAGCGGGGCGGTCGGCAACGCCCCGCCGACCGCGAGCGGGTAAGTCCAGGCCTGGAGTTCCCCGACCCCGGCGGCCCCGGTCGCCCGGTAGGCGGCCACGTAGATGTGGTCGTCCCGCCGGCCGTCCGGGCACCCGACCCGGTCCATCAGCTCGTTGTGCAGGCTGGCGTGGCAGGTGGTGACCGTGTCGACGACCACCACCCCGACCCCCTGCTGCAAAAACCGCTCGCACTTGGTGACGAACGCCGCCCGGGTGTCGGCCCGGTCCTTGTTGGCCGGACTGACCAGCTCGATCGCCCCCACAAGCTGCAGCCCGTCACTCCCCCGCTGGTACACCCGGGCCTCGTTCTCGTCGGTGTCCACGGTGAACGGGGCGACGACCGCCGGCGGCGGCGGTGTCCACCCCGCCGAGGTCCAGGCCGGCCCGCCCGACTGCCGGGCCGCGTCCCGGAGCCGCTCGAACAGGGCGGCGTCCACCTCGATCTTGAACCGGACCATCGGCTCGGCGTAGTACTGCGGCGGCAGCATCGGGGCGAGGTCGCTCACGAGCACGTTCGCCCACCGGGAGTGGAACGCGGTCCACTGGGCGATGTCGCTGAGTGGCGGGCGGTGGTGGTCGTGCAGCGGCATCGGGCGGCCTCCGGCGGGTGCCGCCATTCTACCGCCCCGCTGCACCCCAACGGCGCCCCTTGCCGGCCGCCGCGGCGGCCATGCAATAGCCACACCCTCCCCGGAGCGTCGCATGAAAGTCGGCATGAACCTGCTGCTGTGGACCGGCATGGTCACGGAGGAGCACTTCCCCGTCCTCGGCAAGATCAAGGCGGCCGGGTTCGACGGGGTCGAGCTGCCCCTGTTCGACGGCGACGCCGCCCACTACCGCGGCATCCGGGCCGAGCTGGACCGGCAGGGCCTGGCCTGCTCGACGGTGACGGTCATGACCCCGGAGAACAACCCCATCAGCCCGGACGCCGGGGTGCGGGCGAAGGCGGTGGACCGGCTCAAGTGGGCCGTCGAGATGAACCACCTCCTCGGCAGCCACGCGATGGTCGGGCCGTTCCACTCGCCGCTCGGGGTGTTCAGCGGCGCCGGCCCGACGGCCGACGAGAAGGGCCGCGCCGCCGAGGTTCTCCGCACCGTCGCCGGATTCGCTCAAGCCGCCGACCTGAAGCTGTGCATCGAGTACCTGAATCGCTTCGAGTGCTACTTCCTGACCACCGCGGCGGACGCCAAGGCGCTGGTGCAGGCGGTCGGCCACCCGAGCTTCCGGTGCATGTACGACACGTTCCACGCCCACATCGAGGAGAAGTCCCAGGCGGCGGCCATCGAGACGGTGCGGGACGTGTTCGCCCACGTCCACATCAGCGAGAACGACCGCGGTACCCCCGGCACCGGCCAGGTGCGGTGGGACGAGGCGTTCGGGGCCTTGAAGGCGACCGGGTACGACGGCTGGCTGGTGATCGAGGCATTCGGCCGGGCGCTGCCCGACCTGGCGGCGGCGACGCGGGTGTGGCGGGATCTGTTCCCGTCGCCGGACGAGGTGTACACCCGGGGCATCCAGTTCATCCGGCAGAAGTGGGCGGCGGCGTAACACCGCAGGCGGGCGGCGGTATCATGTTTGGGCGAGCGTCCGGTGTGAGCCGGCCGACAGCTCACGGGTTCACATTCCACACACCGGAACCCGTGAGCTGTCGGCCGGCTCACACCGGACGCTCGCCAAGACTTGCTCCTGTTGCCTAACATGTGGTGGGCGTGGGCCGGTTGGCCGGACCGCCGGGGCAGAAACCCCAGCGGCCGACCGGGGCGATTGTGACTGCCGTCGGCCGGCGGTGCCGATCTTTTGAGTTGTCGTAGAAAGCCGCAGGTGGGAGGGCGGGATGGTTGGTCTGTTGACGGTTGCTCTGGTCCTCGCCCAGCCGCCGGCCGCCCCGGCTGTGCCGTGGGCCAACAAACTGTTCCTGCCGGACATCGCCGACAACCAGACCCAGACCCCGCCGCCGGTGCTCACCCACGACTTCGGCCCGGTGCCCCGCGGCACCCTGTGCGTCCGCACCCTCAAGCTGACCAACATTTACGAGTACCCGCTCCAGGTGGCCGGCACCAGCCGGGAGTCGGTCGGGTTGGAGCCGTACCCGCCGCAGCGGGTTCTGCACGCCTTCGAGTCGGCCGACTTCACCTTCACCCTGGACACCCGTAACCTGCCGGTCGGCCGCACCACCCACAGCCTGACGGCCAACGTGGTGGCCGGCGGCACCGGCGTCGAGCACCACTCGCCGGCCTACTTCCGGTTCGAGGTGACGGTGCGGGCGGACGTGGCCGTGACCCCCGGCGAACTCGCCTTCGGCAGCGTGCCGTTCGGCCAACGCAAGACGGCGGCCGTGGTGTTGGAAGGTCGCCAGCCGGGCTGGACGATCACCGCCGCCAAGACGGACGGGCCGTTCACGGTGAAGGTGGAGGACGCGGGGCGGGGCAAGTACAAACTGTCGGCCGAGTTGAAAGCCGGCGCGGCGGCAGGTCGGCTCGGCGGCGTGGTGTCCCTGACCACCACCGACCCGACGCTGCCGCTGGTGCAAGTCCCGCTGACCGGCACCGTGCAGCCGGCCGTCAGTGCCAAGCCGGAGGCGGTGTCCTTCCGCGCGGTGAAGGTCGGCGAGAAGGACGAGTATTCGGTGCTGGTAGTCGGCAACCAGCGGTTCACGATCAAGCCGATTTCCGACCCCGGCGACGGGGTGAGCCTAGACCCGTTCGGGTTCGCGGCCCCGATCCAGCGGCTGACGGTGCGGTTCCAGCCGAGCAAGCCCGGGGTCGTGCGGAAGGAACTGCGATTGGAGACCGACCTGCCCGGCAACCCGACGGTGGTCATCCGGGTCGAGGCGGTGGGGGAGTAAGGCCGTCGGTTCGTAGCCCGAAGCGCGAGCGAGGGACGCTATCCGCCCCGTGGAGACAGCTCGCTCGCGCTTCGGGCTACGAACCGACGGCCAGCGGCACCGGCTTCGCCACTGGCTTCATCCTCCGCAGCCGCCCCGGCAATCGCACCAAATCGTCCCACAGGCTGTACGCCACCGGCGTCACCAGCAGGCTGAGCAGCAGGCTGAGGAGCTGGCCGCCGAGGATCACTTTCGCCATACTCGCCCGCGCCCCGGCCCCCGGCCCCTGCCCCGTGGCGATGGGGATCATGGCGGCCACCAGCATGATGGTGGTCATGAGGATGGGCCGCAGCCGGGCCTCGTTGGCCGCGAGGATCGCCTCGTCCCGGGCCATGCCCCGGCCCCGCAGCACGTTGGTGTAGTCCACCTGGAGGATGCCGTTCTTCTTGACGATGCCGAACAGCATGAACAGCCCGATCATGGCGTACACGTCGAGCGGCGTCCGGAGCAACAGGAGCGACAGCAGGGCGAACGGCAGGGTCAGCGGCACGGCCATCAGGATGGTGACGGGGTGGACCAGACTTTCAAATTGGGCCGCCAAGATCATGTACATGAACAAGAAGGCGAGCAAAAAGGCGACGGCGAAGTTCGCGTTGGAGTCGGCCATCAGCTTGGCCTCGCCCAGGAACTCGTGGGTGTAGTCCGGCGGCAGGCCCAGTTCCTTCACCCACGCCTCTAGGTCTGGCAGCACCTTGCCGAGCACCGCCCCCTCGGCCAGGTTGGCCTGCACGCTCACGAACCGCTGGCGGTTGAACCGCTCGACGGCCGTCGGCCCGGTGGCCGCCCGCACCGCCGCCACGCTGCGGAGTTCGACCAGCCGGCCGTTCGCCCCCGGCACCGTGAGGGCGCCCACCGCCGCCGGCCGGTCGCGGCCCGGCAGGTCGGCCCGCAGCCACACGTCGTACTGCTCGGCCCCCTCCTTGTACTTGGTGACGGGTTCGCCGCCGACCAGCAGGCCGAGGGCCGAGGCGATGGTCTGGACGCTCACCCCGAGGTCGGCCGCCCGCTCCCGGTCGATGACCACTTGCAGTTCCGGGTTGCGGTTGGCCACGGTCGTGTCGGTGTCGGCGAACCGCGGGTCGGCCCTCATGCGGGTGGCCAGGGCAGCCGACGCTTTCTCCAGGGTAGCCCGGTCCGGCCCGCGGATGGCCACCTCGACCTGCACGTTCTTGAACGCGGTGGACCCGAACAGCGGCACCTCCTGCACGGCCGCCCGGAAGTCGGGGTAGCGGCTCAGCACCTGCCGGGCCTCCGCCATCACGTCCTTCTGGCCGAAGTACTTGTCGGGTTGCCGCGGCCTCAGCCCGACGCCCATCAGCCCGCTCTCCCACAGCGGCGGGGTGCGGTCAGCCAGGTCGGCCATCTTGCAGTAGACCGTCACCTTCGTCACGTCCCCCTGGGCCTTCGCCTGCCGGCCGTTGGTCTCGCCGATGGTGGTGAACACGTGCGTCACCCCGGCCAGCCCCTTCAGCCGGGGTTCCAGTTCCTTGAGGGTGGCGTCGGCCCGGTCCAGGGTGTACCCCTCGGGCAGCGTCACCGTCACCTCGAACTCGGACTGGTCGTCCTTGGGCACGAAGTCGGTGCCGACCAGGGCGAACAGCACCGGGGTGGAGGCGAAGACGGCCAGGGCGGCCAGCACGACGACGGCCCGGTGCCAGCCCCACCGGCCGCGGAGCGTCCACGACAGGATGCCGACGTACCGCCGCGTCACCCACCCCCAGAACCCACGATCATGAGGCGAGCGGCCGGCGTGAGCCGGCCCGGCTGGTCCGCCGCCCGGCCGGACCGGCTCACGCCGGCCGCTCGCCCCGGGCGCTCTCAGGAAGTGGGCACACAGCATCGGCGTCAGGGTGAAGCTGACGGCCAGCGACAGCAGGATGCTGAATCCCACCACCCAGCCGAAGCTGTTGAAGAACCGGCCCACCTGCCCGCTCATGAAGGCGATGGGGGCGAAGATGACGGCCAGCGACAGCGTGGTGGCCAGCACCGCCAGGGCGATCTCCTTGGTGGCCACGCTGGCGGCTTCCAGCGGGGTGCGGCCGTACTCCTCCATGTGCCGGAACACGTTCTCCAGCACCACCACGGCATCGTCGATCACAATGCCGACGGCCAAA
The DNA here is from genome assembly GCA_043787415.1 of Fimbriiglobus sp. Taxonomy (GTDB): domain Bacteria; phylum Planctomycetota; class Planctomycetia; order Gemmatales; family Gemmataceae; genus JAXMAZ01. The sequence continues at coordinate 48,306 of JAYVUZ010000125.1, forward strand.
ATCAGGCCGAGCAGCGTCATGTTGTTCAGGCTGAAGCCCATCAGGTCCATCAGGGCGAACGTGCCGATGACGCTGGTGGGCACGGCCAGGGCGGCGATGACCGTCGTCCGCCAGTCGCGGATGAACAGCAGCAGCACCCCGCTCACCAGCCCGGCGGCCAGCAGCAGGTGGAACTTGACCTCCTCGATGCTCCCCTTGATGAATTTCGACTGGTCCCGCGTCACCTCCACCCGGATGTCCGGCGGCAGGGTGGGCCGGATCTGCGCCAGCCGGGCCTTCACCGCCTCGGCCACGCCGACGGTGTTGCCGCGGGACTGCTTCTGGACGATCAGTGACACCGCGGTGTCACCGTCCAGCCGGCTCAGGGTGCGGGGTTCCTCGATGCCGTCGCTCACCCGGCCGACGTCCCGCACCCGCACCGGGTAGCCGTCCCGCTGGGCCACGATCAGGTCGGCGAAGTCGGCCGGCCGGGCCACCCGGCCGAGGGTCCGCAGCACCTCCTCGCGGCCGCCCTGGTCCACCCGCCCGCCGGGCAACTCCAGGTTCTGCCGCAACAGCGCCTGCCGCACGTCCTCCACCGACAGCTCGCGGCCCCGCAGCAGGGTCGGGTCCACGGTCACGTTGACGGCCCGGGTCTGGCCGCCCACCAGGACGCACGCGCCGACCCCGTACACCGCTTCGAGGTCTTCTTTGATCTGTTTCTTGGCGATCTCGGTGACTTCCCGGAGTGGCCGCCGGCCGCTCACGGCGAGCGTCACCACCGGGGCGGCGTCCAGGTTGAACTTCTCCACCACCGGCGGGTCGCAGCCGACCGGCAGCCGGGGCAGCAGGATGGACATCTTGTCCCGCAGCTCCTGGGCGGCGATGTCCCCGTTCTTTTCGAGCTTGAACCCGACGACGACCTGGGTGAACCCCTCCCGCGTCGTGCTGCGAAGCTCGTCGATACCGCTGACCGTGTTGACCGCCTCTTCCACCAGCTTGGTGACGGCCGACTCCATCTCGTCAACGCTGGCCCCCTTCAGGGTGGTGGTGACGACCACCACCGGCACGTCCACGTTGGGGAACAGCTCGACCCCGAGGCGGAGGTAGGAGGCCACGCCCAGGACGATCGGCCCGAGGACGAGCATGGTCGTGAAGACCGGCCGGCGGATGCACACGTCCCAGATGGCCATGACAACCTCGCATGGCACGTTTCGACGTGCCGTCCGGTCGCTGACGGGTCGCGTGCCGCACGACCGGACGGCACGTCGAAACGTGCCCTACTCCCGCAGCCGCACCGGGCTGCCGTCGGCCAGTTGGCTGAACCCGCTGGTGGCCACGCTCGCCCCCACGGGCAGGTCGCCGACCACCTCCAGCCAGTTCTTCTCCCGGTCGCCGACCGTCACCTCGACGGCCCGCGCCTCACCTTGTTCGACCACGAACACCTTGGTCACGCCCGCAAACGTCACCACCGCCTCGGCCGGCACCGTCTTCACCTGCTCGGTGCGGGTCCGCACCTGCGCCCGGGCGAACCCGCCGGGCTTCAGCCGGCCGTCCAGGTTGGGCACGCTCACCTCCGCCTGGAAGGTGCGGTTGAGCGGGTCCACCGTCGGGTTGAGGCGGGCCACCCGGCCGACGAACGTCGTGCCCGGGTACGCCTCCACCCGCACGTCCACCGCCTGGCCGACCTTCACCTCCAGGGCATACCGCTCGGGCACGGCCGCCTTCAGCTTGAGGGCGTGGGCCAGCACCAGCTTGAAGGCGTTGGTGACGGGCATGGCCCGCACCATCTCGCCTTCGGACAGCAGCCGCTGGGCGACGGCGTACCGCAGCGGCACGGCCGCCGGGCCGACGGCCGCCGCCCAGGCGTGCCAGCCGGCCGGCACCGGGGCCGTCAGGGTGGCGTCGGCCAGCCGCTGCTCGGCCTGCTCGACCTCCACCTGCCGCAGCCGGGCCGCCGCCAGGGCCGCCCGCACCTCGCTGGCCGCCTGCCGGCGGGCCGCCTCGGCGATCTTGAAGTCGGTCAGCGTGTTCGCCCGCTCCCGGTCGGACAGGCTGCCCATCTTCTCGACCCGGTCCCAGTCCCGCTTGGCGTTCTCCACCACCAGGCTGGCCCGCCGCACCGCCGGCACCCGCTCCGGGTCGAACGCGGTGCCGGCCGGCGGCAGGGCCGTCAGGTCGATCTTGGCCAGCTCCAGGTCCAGCGCCCGGCGGGCACGCTCGGCGTCCAGCCGGTAGTCGGCGGCGTCCAGTTCGAGCAGCGGCTGGCCGGGCAGCACCCAGTCGCCGGCGTCGGCGTGGATGGTGAGCACCCGGCCGTCCACCTTCGGGGCGAGGGTGGTTTCCTCGAACCCGCTCAGGGTGCCGACCGCCGCCACTGACCGGGGGACAGTACGGGCCGTCACAGGGGCGACGGTGACGACGGCCGTCGGCAGCGGCTTCGGGGCGGACGACGTGGGGGCGGCGGGCGGTGGGGCGCAGCCGACGACGGCGACCAGAACCCAGGCAAGCGGCCGGCGTAAGCCGGGCCGGGCCGGGGGATGAACCGGCGAACACACGGTGCCCCCCAGCCCGGACCGGCTCACGCCGGCCGCTCGCCTGGGTCGTTGGTCCGTCATCGCTCGCCCTCCGGCCGTAACACGCCGTGGAAGATCACGTCCAGCATGTCGGCCGCCTGCGACTCCGGGTCGGCCGGCCGGCCGGTCAGCAGGTTCGTCAGGATGGTGCCGTACAGCAGGTCGCCGACCACGTTGAAGAACCGCTCGGCCGGGATGGCCCGCAACCGCCCGCCGGCCACCAGCGCCGCGAACAACTGCTGGTGCTGGCACTTGCGGGCCTCGTCCCGGTCGGTGTCGGAGAAGTACAGCGGCCGGTGGTGCTTGGGGAAGGCCGCCCGCTCCTGCACGAACAGCTCGGCCATCTCCGGCCGGCGGGCGAAGAACCGCAGGTAGGTGGTCACCGCCGCCGCGATCTGGTCCACCGGCCCCACCGCCGGGTCGGCCAGCACCGCGTCGAGTTCCGCCTCCAGCTCTCGCAGCCCCCGCTCGACCGCACTCAGGAACAGCTCGTCCTTGGTGGCGAAGTAGCGGTACACCGTGCCGTTACCGACGCCCAGCCGGTCGGCGATGGTTTGCACCTGCACGTTGGCGAACCCGCGTTCGGCGAATAGGGCGGTCGCGGCGGCCAGGATTTCCTTCCGCCGCCGGGCTTCCAAAGCCGGGTCTTTCGGACGGCCCAGGTTGCGAGGCCGTTTGGGCACCCGCGTCTGCTCGGCGGTGAAGCGTTTGCCCATAAATAGTGTACAAGTTTCAGCTATGACATACTTAACGGATTGGTCCGTCCGCCCCGCCGTTTTTACCGCCCCACCCCCTCCCGAGTCAATCCCGTCCGGCCGCCGGCCTGTATAATGCCTGCTCTGCCTGACAGGTGCTTTCTCCGATGGCGTCCGACTGGTCCGCGTTGGTCCCGCTGCTGCGACGGTCGCACCAGCCGCTGCTCATGACCCACATCCGGCCGGACGCCGACGGACTGGGTGCCCAGCTCGCCGTCGCCGACGCGCTCGCGTCGCTCGGCAAGCGGCCGCGGGTGGTGATCGCCAGCCCGCTGACGCCGCGGTACGCCTTCCTGGACACCCCGGCCCAGCCGGTCGAGCAGTTCCACCCGGCGGACACGGCCCCGTTCCGGGCGTGTGACGCGGTGGTCATCCTGGACACCGGCACCTGGAACCAGCTCGGCGAATTCGGCCCGTACCTGCAATCACTGACGGTGCCCAAGGCGGTGGTGGACCACCACATGACCCAGGACGACCTCGGCGGCATCGCCGTCATCGACACCTCGGCCGAAGCCACCGGGCGGATGGCCTACGAGCTGATCGAAGCCCTCGGCGTGCCGGTGAGCAAGCGGGCCGCCCACCTGATGTTCATGGCCCTGGCCCTGGACACGGGCTGGTTCCGGCACAAGAACACGACGGCCCGCACCTTCGCCCTGGCGAACGAACTGGTGCGGCTCGGGGCCGACCCGCCGCCGCTGTACGAGCAGCTCTTCGAGTGCGCCCCGGTGAGCCGGCTGCGGCTGGTCGGGCGGGCGCTGGAACGCTTGCAGACCCGGCACGGCGGGCAGGTGGCGTTCACCGAGGTCCACCTGTCCGACTACCCGGCGACAGGGGCCGTGCCCGGCGACACCGAAGACCTGATCAACTACCCCCGCAGCGTGGACGGGGTGGAGGTGGCCCTGCTGTTCATCGAGCAGCCGGAGGGCGGCACCAAGGTCAGCTTCCGCAGCCGCAGCCGGGTGGACGTGGCGGCGCTGGCGGCCAAGTTCGGCGGCGGCGGGCACAAGCTGGCCGCCGGGGCGCGGGCCGAGGGCAGCCTGCCGCTCGTCCGCGAGCAGGTGCTCCGCGCGGTGGAACGGGCGCTCGCGTAGCCGCGTCGGATAGAATGGCTGCCTGCCGGTTGTCCCGTCGCTGGAACCGCTCCCATGACCGACGCCGCCCCGCGGTTCGCCCTCCGCCACCTCCCGCTGCCGGCCCGGCTGGTGCTGTCGCTGTTCCTGGTCAGCGTTGGGGTGGGCTACTTCTCGGCGCTGGTGCAACTGCACCTCCAGCACGGCAGCCGGGACGGCGAGCCGCTGCCCACCCCGGCCGACGTGGTCGAGGTGTTCGCCGGGCTGAAGAGGGTGGACCCGGACGCCCCGGCCCCGGTGAGCAAGCTGGAGCGGCTGGTCAACGGCCCGCTGGAGGGGGCGACGTGGAACGGCTCCGGCAGCATGGCCGCGGCCTTCCACCACAAGGACGGGGCCGACTACAAGGACCGGGCCAAAGACCCGGAGGACAAGCCGAAGCTGATCGCCGAGCGGCAGGGCGAGCAGGCGGCGGTGACGGCCTGGGTCCGCATGGCGGAGGCCGACCGCCGGAAGGCTTACGAGGCGGACACGGTGCCGTTCCCCGGCGGCGCCCCGCTGACGGCCGACTACCTGTCCGCGGACAAGAAGACAGCGAAGGTGAAGACCATCCTGACCGACCGCTGTGCCCGCTGCCACCAGAAGGGGGCCGAACAGGAGTCGTACCCGCTGGAGACTTACGAGCAGTTCGGCAAGTACCTGGCCGTGCCGAGCATCGTGACGCTGCCCGGCGGGTGGGCCAGGTCGGACCGCCAGGTGAGCATCGAGAAGCTGACGCAAAGCACCCACGCCCACCTGCTCAGCTTCAGCATGTTGTTCGCCCTCACCGGCCTGCTGTTCGCGTTCACCCCCTACCCGGCGTGGGTGCGGGGCACGGTCGGCCCGGTGGTGCTGCTGGCCCAGTTGTGCGACATCGCCTGCTGGTGGCTGGCCCGCCTCGACGGAGTGGGGCCGTACTTCGCCCAGGCGATCATCGGCACCGGAACTGTCGTGGGGCTGGGGTTGCTGGCTCACATCGTCGGCGGCCTGTGGGGCCTGTACGGGCGGGCCGGCCGGGGGGTGCTGCTGGGACTGCTGCTGGTGGCCGGCGGCGGGCTGGTGGTGGTGTACGCCAGCGCCATCGAGCCGGCGCTGAAGGCCGAAAAGCTGGCGAAGATCAAGTCTTAGAAACCCTAACGGAACCGTCCGGCGAGGCGATACCAGCAGACCTTGACGCAGGCCAGGGTGAGGAACGCCTGATGGATGTCGGCCCGCCGCTCG
>JAYVUZ010000126.1:0-10405 GCA_043787415.1 Fimbriiglobus sp.
GCAGGCTAAAAGCCCGCTCTACCGGACGCTCACAACGCTCCGGCTTCCTTGACCCGCCGCCCGTGAACCGGGATGATGTTCTTCATGCCGACTCCCGCCGAATGGGTGCTGATCGCCGCCGCCGCCGGCTGGCTCGTCGCCGGGCTGACGCTGGCCTTCACCCATCGCTGGTCCTTCTGGCTCGGCGTCGCGCTGGCCGGCGTCACCGCCGGCGGCCTCGGCTGGCAATTCGGGCCGGACGCCTGGGCCGGGCTGCGGGAAGTCGTGCGGGCCGTGCGGGGTCTGGAGTTCGTCCGCCCGTGGTGGCTGCCGCTGCTGGGGTTCGTGCCGGTGGTGTGGTTCATCAGCCGCAAGAGCCTCGGCGGGCTGGGGCCGGGCCGGCGCCGCTTAGCCGTCGGGGCACGGATGCTCGGCGTCGCCGCCCTGGCCCTGGCCCTGGCCGAACCCCGGCTGCGGCGACCCACCGAGAACGTCACCACCCTGTTCGTGGTGGACCGCTCGTTCAGCGTGCCCCAAGACCTCGACCCGGACAAGTCGGCGATGGAGGCCACCGACCGCCGCTGGGAGCGGGTCCGCGACTTCCTCGGCCGGGCGGTCGCCGAAACCCCCGGCAGCCCGCGGGAGGACCGCTTCGGCCTCATCCTGTTCGGCAAAACCCCGCGGCTGATGCTCCCCCCCGCCGGCCGGCCGGTGCGGCCGCTGCCCATCGACGAACGCCTCGCCGGGCCGCTCGACGGGAACTACACGAACATCGCGGCAGCGATTAAGCTGGCACTGGCGTCTTTCCCCGAAGGCACGGCCAAGCGGATCGTGCTGCTGTCCGACGGCAACGAGAACCTGGGCAGTGCCGAGGAGCAGGCCGCGCTCGCCAAGCAGAACCAGGTGCAGATCGACGCCATCGCCCTGGCCCCCAACTTCCGCAACGAGTCCGAGGTGCTGGTGCAGTCGGTGGACGCCCCGCCGGCGGCGGCCGGCGGCCAACGGCTGCCGATCCGGGTGACGGTCCGCAACGCCGTACCGGATCGGGTGGTGGAGGGCCGGCTGGAAGTGGTGCGGGCCGGCCAGGGGGACGCCGGGGCGGTCGAGATCGAGGACGGCCCGCAGGTACTCGAACCCGGCTCGCCGCCGAAGGTGCGGCTGTTGCCGGGGCTGAACGTGTTCCGCTTCCGCGACCGGGCGGCCGGGGCGAAGGACGAGGCGGTGGTGTTCCGCGCCACCTTCACCCCCACTGCGAGCCGATTCCTGGACGGCTCGGGGCAAGTCGCGGGCGCCCCCGGCGACCGCCCGGCCAATAACCAGGCGACGGCCGTTACGGTGACGCGGGGCCAGCGGCGGGTGCTGTTCTTGGATGACAGCAAGCCCGGCACGACCGACAGCAGCCACGACTTCCTGCTGGCCGCCCTGCGGCGGGAGAAGGTGCGGGTGGACCGCCTGCCGGCCGGCGAGCTGCCGGCCGACAAGGTGTCGCTCGGGGCGTTCCTGTCCAACTTCGACTCGGTAGTAATCGGCAACGTGCCCTACGAGCGGTTTAGCCAGGACCAGGCGGAGTTGTTGCGGTCCACGGTGTTCGACCAGGGGTGCGGGCTGGTCATGATCGGCGGGGCGGAGAGCTTCGGGGCCGGCGGCTACCAGGGCACGCCCATCGAGGCGGCGCTGCCCGTGGACTGCGAGATCAAAGCCCTCAAGGCGGCCGGCAAAGGCGGGCTGGTGCTGGTCATGCACGCCTCCGAGATGGCCGACGGCAACAAGTGGCAGAAGGACATCGCCAAGCTGGCCATCCGCCGGCTCGGCCCGATCGACATGGTGGGCGTGGCCCAGTACGGCTGGAGCGGGCCGGCGGTGAGCTGGGTCATCCCGTTCCAGACGGTCGGCTCGGACCGCGACGGGCTGCTGGCCAAGATCGACGGCATGACCCCCGGCGACATGCCCAACTTCGACCCGTTCCTGCGGGCCGCCGCCGACACGCTCAAGAACCCCGAGCACCAACTGGCGGTCAAGCACTCCATCATCATTTCCGACGGCGACCCGCAGTACGGCCCGGTCGGCAAGGCAGCGACGGCCGACATGGCCGGCAGCGCCATCACCTGCACGACGGTCGGGGTGGCCACCCACGGCGCCCCGCAGGACGCCACCATGAAGGCCATTGCCGAGGCGACGGCCGACGCGGCCGGCAAGCCGGGCACGTTCTACAAGGTGACGGACCCCAACCAGCTCCCCGCCATTTACATCAAAGAGAGTCGGCGGGTCAGCCAGTCGTTCGTGGCCGTCGGCCGGTTCACCCCGCTCTGGCCGTCCGACCGCAAGGCCGAGGTGCTGCCGGACAGGGTCGGGCTGCCGCCGCTCTACGGGTACATCCGCACCACGCTCAAGCAGAACGCCTTGGCCGGCATGGAGCTGGAAGCCCCGAGTCCGTACCCGGACCAGCGGTTCCCCGTGGTGGCGAGCTGGCGGTACGGCCTCGGCAAGGCCGTCGCCTTCACGTCGGACGCGCTCACCCAGCCCGGCGGCGCCCGCCAGTACTGGGACAAAGACTGGGCCGCCGGCGACGGCTACCAGAAGTTCTGGAAACAGGTCGTCGAGTGGAGCCTGCGGGAGGCCGAGAAGGGCCGGCTGACGCTGGCCACGGAACTCCGTGACGGCAAGGTGATCGTCCGGGCCGACGTGCGGGACGAGCAGGACAAGCCGCTGACGGGGCTGGCGCTGCGGGCCGGGCTGTCCACACCGAACCCCACCGCCCCGGGCGAAAAGGCCCCCACCATCGAGTTCAAGCCGAAGGGCGGCGGCACCTACGAGGCCGAGTTCCCGGCCGACGAAGCGGGGGCGTACTTCCTCAACGTGCAGGCCCAGGAGCCGGCCCGGGACGCCGCCGGCAACTTCGTCCCCGGCCCGGACGGCAAGCCACAAATGCGGACGGTGGACGCGGCCCGGGCCGGGGTGACAGTGCCGTACTCGCCGGAGTTCGCCGACCTGGAGAGCAACACCCCCCTGCTCCGCCGGCTGACCGACATCACCGGCGGCCAGTTCCACACCGAGGCGGCCGACGAGCTGGAGGCGCTGCTGAAGTCGGGCGACCTGTTCCGCCCGGCCCCGCAGCAGACCCGGGCCGTGCTGCCGTTCTGGTTCTGGCTGGTGTTCGCCGCCGCCTTCCTACTGCTGCTGGACGTGGCCGTGCGCCGCATCGCCGTCGAGTGGGCCGAGGTGCGGCGGGTCGGCGACCGGGTGTGGGGCACCCTGCGGCGGCAACCCGTCGCGGCGGCCGACGACGCCGCGCTGGGCCAACTGCTGCGTCGCAAAGCGGAGGTCGGCGACCGCCTGAAGGCGACCCGGCGGTTCGACCCGACGGCCTCGCCGACGACGGAGCCGGCGCCGGCCGGGGCCGACGAGTTCGCCCGCCGCATGGGCGACGCCCCGCCGCCGGCCGCCACCCCGGCCGGCGACCGCCAGGCGGCCCCGCCGCCGGCCGACGACGACCCGATGGAGCGGCTGCGGCAGGCCCGCGACCGCGCCCGCCGCCGCACCGGCGGCGACCCGCCGATCGAACGGTGATGGCACTCGGCGTCTTCTCGCAAAATGAGGGTTGCCCGCCGGCGAAGAATCGGTGAAGATTGAGATGCCTTACTTCATCCCGCCGCCCGCTCCTCTCGGCCGCGGTCCCGTTTCTCTCCCTGCGAGGTGCCCTCATGGTCCGGTCTGATCGTTCCCGCCGCGGGTTTACGCTCATCGAGCTGCTGGTAGTGATCGCCATCATTGCGATTCTCATCGGACTGTTGCTGCCGGCCGTTCAGAAGGTCCGCGAGGCCGCCGCCCGGGCCAAGTGCCAGAACAACCTCAAGCAGCTCGCCCTGGCGGCCCACAACTACGAGAGTGCCAACAGCACCCTGCCGGCCGGCCGCGGCCGCCACTCGACCGGCTGGCTGGCGGCCAACGGCGGGAGCCAGCCGTCGGTTCAGGCGGTGGTCCTGTCGTACCTGGAGCAGTCGAGCAAGTACAACCTGTTCAACTTCGATTACGACGTGAACAACGACAACGCCGGACCGACGGCGATGCCGGCCATCGCCCTGGTGAACGCCAAGGCTCGCAACCAAGACGTTCCCACTTACCTGTGTCCGTCCGACTCGTCCGACCGGCAGCTCGACTACGGCGGCGGGGACGGCCCATACGGCCGGCTCAACTACTTCGCCTGCGTCGGCTCACTAGCCGCCCGGGACAGCTCGTCCGATGCCAAGGCCGGCATCTTCGCCGGCCCCAAGTGGAACTTCGGCGCCCCCGGCAGCCCGGCCACCAACACGCAGGAGCCGAAGGGCCGGTCGATCGTCAGTGTGACCGACGGGACGAGCAACACCTGCATGTTCGCCGAGGTCATGCGGGGCACGCTGACGGCCTCCCCTAGTGACTCTGGCAAGCGGGACAACACGACCATCGTTCAGGCCGGCGGCACTTGGAACAACTACGACGGCCGGGCCGTCACTGGCTGCATCGGCACCCCGGCCAGCCAGTTCAGTTCGAGCCGGGCGGTCGGCCACCAGTACTACCGGGACTTTTACACGTCGTCCATGTACAACCATACCCTGCCGCCGAACTGGAACCGGAAGAACCAGGCCGGCGAGCCGGCCCAGAACCACGGCTGCTACATGCCGGGGCTGACCGACGACACGAGTTTCAACAACATGCACATCCCGGCCTCCAGCTACCACACCGGCGGGGTGAACGCGGCCATGGGCGACGGCAGCGTCCGGTTCTTCCGGGACAGCATCGACTTCGTCGCCTGGCAGGCCTTCGGGTCGGCCATCGGCGGCGAGGTGAACACCGACGGCTGACAACGGCCGGGCGGCCGTCCCGCCCCCGGAGAGTATTCATGCGGTGGCTGACGTTCGGGCTGGCGATCGTGCTGGCGGGCTGCGGGGGCGGGGCCGGTAGCCGCCCCCCATCCAACAGCGACAACCTGGCCGATTTGAAGGAACTGCTGGAGGAGTTGCAGTCCCAGAAGAAGAAGCCGCCGGCCAAGGCGACCGAGCTGGGGCCGCTCGAGCCGGTTCACCCGATGGCCGTCCGCCAGATTCAGCGGGGCGACCTGGTGTACGTCTGGGGCGCCTCGCTCGGCACCGGGCAGGCGGTCCTTGCCTACCCGAAGGATGCTGCCGAGAAGGGCGGGGCCGTCCTCCTCCAGGACGGCTCGGTGAAGGAAATGACCGCCGCCGAGTTCGCCGCCGCCCCGAAGGCGGCCGGCCCCAAGAAGTGACCCCGTGTCGGGGGCTTCATGCCCCCGGCGTAATGTGCGGCTCCCCGTGGGAGTCGCACTGATGACCGCCTTCACATCTGCATCCCGATCAGCCTACGATCTGCTTGACACTTCTTGCCTGGCCGCAGCGGCAGGCTGCCGCAACGGGCGCAAAACGGCCCGGCCAATGATGCCGGGAGAGGTACGAACAAGGGGGGTGAGACATCTCCCCGAAACCGGCCGAAATAGGCCTTCACACACCTAAACCCACGGTTATCTTTCACTTGCACGGCGGGAAGTGCCCGCCGGTTCGGGACACGACGAATCGCTTCGCCGCTCTCGCTTCGACCCCTCTTGGTAGCTCACTTCTGAGCATGCTCCAGCGAACCCAAGGTTTCGAAGCCAGCGCCACCGCAGCGGGCCGGCCCGACCGCCTCATTGTGCGGCCGTCGGGTATGGCCCGGGCGTCCGTCCGCCCGTGGATCGTGGCGGCCTCCGGGCCGTCGTCAGTTGGGAGAGCGGGCGTCTCAGCCCGCGAAGGTGCGCCGATGAAGAAGTTGTACGTAGGGAACATCTCGTTCGAGACGGGTGAGCACGAGCTGCGGGAGGCGTTCTCGCAATTCGGCACCGTCAGTAGTGCCCAAGTGGTGATGGACCGGGACACCGGCCGCAGCCGCGGATTCGCCTTCGTCGAGATGGCCGACGGCGGCGAGCAGGCCATCGAGGCCATGAACGGTGCCCAGATGGGCGGCCGGACGCTGACCGTCAACGAGGCCAGGCCGAAGGAAGACAGGCCCCGCGGCGGTGGTGGGTACGGGGGCGGCGGTGGGGGCCGCGGCGGGTCTGGTGGCGGGGGCTACGGTGGCGGTGGGGGCAGTGGCGGGGGTGGGTACGGCGGTGGGAGTGGGGGCGGCGGCCGGGGTGGCTACAGTGGCGGCAGTCGCGGCGGCTACTAAGCTTGGCAACGAACGCCCCGTCAGTCGGGGCGTTTACCGTTCGTAGCCCGACGCGCGAGCGAGGGTCGTCCTCGCTCGCGCGTCGGGCTACGGGTCGTCAGCGTTTCGGGTTCGGGAAGTGTTCGCTCATCGCCTGCTTCATGTCGCGCACGGCCTGCGTCATGCCCACCAGCACCGCCCGGCTGACGATGCTGTGGCCGATGTTCAACCCTTCCATCCCGGGAATTCGCACCACCGCCTGCACGTTGTGGTAGTTCAGCCCGTGCCCCGCGTGGACGTGTAAACCCAGCCCGACGGCGTGGGCCGCTGCCGTGCGGAGCTTATCCAGTTCGCCAGCCGCCGCCACCGGGCCGACCGCCTCGCAGTAGGCGGCCGTCTGGAACTCGATGGCGTCGGCCCCGAGGGCCTTCGCCGCGTCGAGCTGGGCGCGGTCCGGGTCGATGAACAGCGTCACCGGAATGCCGGCCGCCTTCAACTTGTCTGTCGCCACCCGGACGGCGTCGCGGTGGGCCAGCACGTCGAGGCCGCCCTCGGTGGTCAGTTCCTGCCGCTTCTCCGGCACCAGCGTGGCCTCGTCCGGCTTGAGCCGCAGGGCGATGCCCACGATCTCGTCGGCGACGGCCATCTCGAAGTTGAGCCGGGCGTGGCCGACCGCCTCCCGCATCCGGAACACGTCGCGGTCCTGGATGTGCCGGCGGTCTTCCCGCAGGTGGACGGTGATGCCGTCGGCCCCGCCGAGGATCGCCAGCATGGCCGCGGCGACGGGGTCCGGCTCGGCCGCCAGCCGGGCCTGGCGGACGGTGGCCACGTGATCGACGTTCACCCCGAGCCGGATCATTGATGGCCCTCTTAGGTCGGGTGGCGCCGTATTCTCGAGGCCCACCGTGCGATTATAACCGCGATGGTGGGCCAGAAAGATTCGGCACCACCGCACCGAAGATGGCTCTACCGCGCGTACTGGTTCAGGTAGGCTAGCACCGCCTCGTACCGGCCCGCCTCACGGCTAAGCAGCTTGTACAGCACGACGGCCAGCACCACCAACGTCACCCGCTCCAGGGCCGGCAGCAAGAACGGAAGTAGGGGTATTTGGATGAGCCAGCTCAAGCAGAACCAGTTTAACAGCATCAGCCCGACGACGCCGGGGATGCCCAACTGGCCCGGCCGGCTGAGCCGGTAGCGGGGGTCGAAGTACATACCGAGCATCAGCCGCAGCTCGCGCAGCGGAGACAGCCGGCCCCACGGGTGGGCCGGCTCGATGTTTGGCAGCACGGCCGGCAGCAGCAACGGCATGTAGCCCGGCGGCCCGTCGCCCGGCTGGCTGAGCCGCGTCAAAACCTGTTCGACCGCCCGCAGGCGGTCGTCCACGGTTTCCAGGCGGGCGATCGGACGGTCGCCGGTCGGCTCGGACATGTGCGGGGTGCCTCCGTGCGAGCTGTTCGCCCCAGGGTAGCCCGCATTGGCCGTGCCGGGAAGGCGGCTACTTGGCCAACGCCTCAAGGAACGTCTTCAAGCCGCGGGCCTTGAGCTTGGTGCGGGCCGGCTTGTCCTTCGTGATCAGGAACTCGCCCGGCTTGAACGGGTTGGGCTTCTTCTGCCCGCCCTTGGCCGCCTTGATGCGGGTGACGCTCAACTTGTACAGCCCGGGGACGGTGATCTCGCCCGGCCCCTTGGTACTCAGCTCCTTGTGGACCAGGTCGGTCATGGCGTCGAACACCTTCATCACGTCGGCCTTCTTCATCTCCGTGGCGTCGGCAATGTTCTGGTAGAACTGGCTCTTGGTCAGCTTGGGCTTCTTCGCCTTGGCCGCGGGTGCGGCCGGCTTGTCTTTGGCCATGGGTGCCTCGTGGTCGGGAACAGGCGGGGAGGAAACACCGTAAAATACGGGGTTTCTGGGGTCCGGGTCAACCGAAACTCCAGTTTCTCCCACGAATATCACGAATTTCTCGGTGGTTCGACGGGTTCGACCGTCGGAACGGCCCAAAAACCTCGAAAAACTCCCGCTAGAACCGCCCGCACCGGCGCATCCGCCGGTCCCACTTGGCCGCCGCCGACCCGGGCGTATCATCACCCCCGACCCGCACCGATCTGTGAACCCATGCCCATGCACACCTTCGACGACACCGACCGGGCCGGCGTGACGGCCATCCGCACCCTGGCGATGGACGCCGTCCAGAAGGCCAACTCCGGCCACCCCGGCGCCCCGATGGGCCTGGCCCCGGTGGCCTACGCCCTCTGGCAGCGGGTGCTCACCTACGACCCCGCCGACCCACTCTGGTACAATCGCGACCGCTTCGTGCTGAGCAACGGCCACGCCTCCATGCTCCAGTACGCCCTCATCCACCTGGCCGGGGTGCGGGACGTGGACGTGGACGGCCTGACGGTGAAGGCCGAGCCGTCGCTGCCGCTGGAGCAGTTGAAGCTATTCCGCCAGCTCGGCAGCCGCACCCCGGGCCACCCGGAACACGAACTCACCGCCGGCGTCGAGACGACCACCGGGCCGCTCGGCCAGGGCTGCGGCAACGCGGTCGGCATGGCCGTCGCCCAGAAGTGGTTGGCGGCACACTACGGCCGGCCGGGGTTCGAGAGCCTGTTCGACCACCGGGTGTACGCCATCTGCGGCGACGGCTGCATGATGGAGGGTATCTCGTCCGAGGCGGCGTCGCTGGCCGCCCACCTCAAGCTGGACAACCTCTGCTGGCTGTACGACGACAACAGCATTACAATCGACGGAAAGACTTCGCTGGCCTTCACCGAGGACACTTACGCCCGGTTCGCCGCATACGGCTGGCACGTCATCCGCGTCGCCGACGGTAACGATATGCCCGCCGTCCAGGCGGCCCTGGACGAAGCGGCGGCCACGAAGAACCGGCCGACCTTCATCGGAGTGAAGACGATCATCGGCTTCGGCTCGCCGAAGCGAGCCGGCACGAAAGAGGCTCACGGCGAGCCGCTCGGGGCCGACGAGATCAAGGCCGCCAAGACCGCCTACGGGGTGGACCCGGAGAAGTCGTTCGACGTGCCGCCGGCGGTGTACGACGCCTTTCAGGCCGGCATCGGCAAGCGCGGGGCCGCGGCCCATGCCGCCTGGGACGCCAAGTTCAAGGACTACAGCAAGCAGTTCCCGAAGGAGGCCGGCGAAGTCCTCCAGATGCAGAAGCGGGAGCTGCCGACGGGCTGGGACGACGGCCTGCCGGTGTTCCCCGCGGACCCGAAGGGCAAGGCCAGCCGGGAGAGCGGCGGCGAGGTCATCAACGCCGTGGCCAAGACGGTGCCGTGGCTGGTCGGCGGGTCGGCCGACCTGAACCCGTCCACCAAGACGTTCCTGAAGGAGATGGGCACCTTCCAAGCGGGCGCCTACGGCGGGCGGAACATCCACTTCGGGGTGCGGGAACACGCGATGGGGGCCGTCATGAACGGCATGACCGTGTCCGGGCTGCGGGCGTTCGGCAGCGGCTTCCTCATCTTCAGCGACTACGGCCGGCCGAGCATCCGGCTGGCGGCCCTGATGCGGGCACCGGCACTGTACGTGTTCACCCACGACAGCATCGGGGTCGGCGAGGACGGCCCGACCCACCAGCCCGTCGAGCAGCTCACCAGCCTGCGGGCCATTCCCGGGCTGGTGGTCATCCGCCCCGGCGACGCCAACGAGGTGACAGAAGCCTACCGGGCGGCCATCGGGCTGCGACATGAGCCGGTGGTGCTGGCCCTCAGCCGGCAGGCCATGCCGACGCTTGACCGCACCAAGTACGCCCCGGCCAGCGGGCTGGCAAAGGGCGGGTACGTGCTGATTTGCAGCGGCGGCACGCCGGACGTCATCCTGATCGGCAGCGGCACGGAAGTGAGCCTGTGCATCGAGGCCTACGTAAAGCTCGTGTCTGAAGGTGTTAAGTGCCGGGTGGTCAGCCTACCGTGCTGGGAGTTCTTCGACCAGCAGGACCAAGCGTACCGGGACGGCGTCCTGCCGCCGGGCGTCCTGGCCCGGGTGTCGGTCGAGATGGGCAGCGTGTACGGCTGGGAGCGGTACACCGGCACCGGCGGCGAGCGGGTCGGGATGCACACGTTCGGGGCGTCGGCCCCGCTGAAAGACGTGGCCAAGCACTTCGGCTTCACGGTCGAGAAGGTCATCAAGGCCGCTAAGAAGCAGTTAGGGCGATAGTCGGATGAGTCTTCTGATCGCAGCCCGACGCGCTAGCGAGGGAGAATCTCCCTCGCTAGCGCGTCGGGCTGCGAT
>JAYVUZ010000127.1:0-12276 GCA_043787415.1 Fimbriiglobus sp.
GGTGATGTTATCACCCGACCGCCCGCGCCCCCGTCATCACGACCGGACTTACGCCTTGACGGCGCGGCCGACGAGCAGACCGACCCCGAACCCGATCAACAGGGCCGGCACCGGGTGCTTGCGGATCAGGCTCGTCACCTCTTTACCGAAGTCCCCGACGTCGACGTTACTCACGCTTTCGTAAGCGTCCTCGGCCCAGTGGCCGACCCGGTCGCCGGCCTTCTTGGCGGCGTGAACCGCGTCATCGGCCCACTCGCCGGCTTTATCCTGCACCTGCCCGGCATACTGGCCGGCGGTGTCCAGGGCCGACCGCACACCCTCCCGCGCCTGGCCCGCGACATCCTGAGCCTTGTCCTTCACATCGTGAGCCTTGTCCTTCAACTGCCCGCCGTTGACCGCGCCGGCGACCCGGTCGGTCGCCTGCTTGGCCTTGTCGGCGGCGGTCTCGATGCCCTGTTTCACTTGACCATGGAAGTCAGCCACGACGGACCCGACCTTTCATTAAATGAGCGGAACGCATGTCCCGAATCGTTGAAACGCGAAAATGGGAAGTGCATCACCCGTGCCAACCGCGAACGCGAGCCAGTTGTCGCCCACTTTATCACCGGCCCCGACAGCCGGACGCAGCCGACTGCCGAGCGCCGGGAACCGGGCCGCCGACACGCACGCGCTGTCACAACGTAACGGCAGTTGGCACGTCGGATGCGGGGCGACGGTTCTCACCTTTGGAGCGAAGCCATGAAAGTGACCGGCCTACTGATTCTCGTGGTCGGCCTCGCAGCCGGCCTGTTCACGGCCATCAACGCCCTTTCTGCCAAGCCGGCCGATGCCACCCGGATCGGCACCGCAGCCGCCAATCCGGACCCGGTTGTGCCACCCGTGGTCATCCCGCTGGTCGTGGCACTGGCCGGCATCGGTATCGGCGGCGGGATGCTGCTGTTCGGCAGCAAGGGGTACACCAAGGAGCCGAACCCGGCCGTGCGGAACTGAGTGGCCTGACGGTTCGTAGGCCGAAGCGCGAGCGAGGTAGGAGACCCTCGCTCGCGCTTCGGCCTACGAACCGTCAGCCGAGTATTGGCAGGGTGACGGTGAAGGTCGCTCCCCTTCCTGGCCCGCCGCTCGCAGCCTCGACTACCCCCCCGTGCATTTCCGTCAGTCGCTTCACCAAAGCCAAGCCGATACCCAGCCCGCTCGCGGCCCGGCTCGCCCCTCGGTCCACCTGGGCGAACAGGTCGAACACCCGCGGCAGGTCGGTCGCCGCGATGCCGATGCCGGTGTCCGCCACCCGCACCACGGCTTGCCGGCCTGCGGCGACGGCCGAGAAAGTCGCCGACCCACCCTTGTCGGTGTAGCGGGCGGCGTTGTTGAGCAGGTTGCTGAACAGTTGGGTGAGCCGCACCCGGTCGCCGTCCACCCGCAGCGGGGCGGCGGGCGGGTCGATGGCCAGCGTCACCTCGGCTTTGTCCAGCGCCGGCCGGCTGGTCTCGGCGGCCGCCGCCATCACCTCCCGGAGGTCGAGCGGCTCGCGGGCCAGTATCAGCTTGTCCTGAGTGATGCGCGACACGTCGAGCAGGTCGTCGATCAGCCGCACCATGACCACGACTTGCCGGCCGAGGATCTGCCGGCACTGCTCCACCGCCTGCGGGTCGCCGCTAGCCAGCCGCAGGATTTCGACCGCGTTGCGGATCGGGGCCAGCGGGTTACGGAGTTCGTGGGCCAGGACGGACAGGAACACGTCCTTCCGCCGGTCGGCCGCCCGCAGTTCGGCGTTGGCCACCTTCAGCTCGGCCGTCCGCTCGGCGACCTGCGTCTCCAGTTCGGACTCGTACCGCCGCTGGAGCAGGGCGTAGCGGATCGACCGCTCGAGGATGACGGCGTCGAGCTTGCCCTTCTCCAGGTAGTCGACGAAGCCCGCGGCGGCCGCCTCCCGGTCCACCTCGAACCGCCCCTGGCCGGTGAGCAGGATGGCTGCCGGGTGGCAGTTGGCCGCCTTCACCTCGGCCAGCAGCTCCAGCCCGGTGCGGGGGCCGAGCCGGTAGTCCACCAGGTAGGCGTCGTGCTCGCCGGCGGCCACCGCCACTACGGCGGCGGCGTACTCGCCCACCCAGGTCAGGTCGTACCGCCCGCCGGGCACCTCGGCCAGCAGATCCCGGGTGAGCAGGTAGTCGTCCCGGTCGTCGTCGACAAGCAGCACCCGGACGGCCCGGTCGTCACCCAGCATGGCGGTCGGCATCCGGCAGCTCCACGATCTCCAGCCAGTACTTGCCCAGGGTGCGAACCACCTCCACCAGGGCGTCGAACGTGACCGGCTTGGTGATGTAAGAGGACGCGCTCAGCTCGTAGCTCCGGACGATGTCTTCCTCGGCCTTACTGGTGGTCAGCACGATGACCCGGATGCTGGCCAGCCGGGGGTCGGCCTTGATCTCGGCCAGGCACTCCCGGCCGTCCTTGCGGGGCATGTTCAGGTCGAGCAGGATGAGGCCCGGGCGGGGGGCCGCCGGCGGCCCGGTGAAGGCCCCCCGGCGGTGCAGGTAGTCCATCAGCTCGACGCCGTCGCCGACGAACCGCACCTCGTTGGCCAGGCGGGCCTCGGCGAACGCCTCCCGGGTCAACTCCCGGTCGTCCGGGTCGTCGTCGGCCATCAGGATGGTGATCGGCTGGCCGTTCATCGTGTTGAGCGTCACTGCGGCATGTCCACCGGGGGGTCGGGCAAGTCCACCGCGAACACCGCCCCCTCACCCGGGCGGCCTCGCGCGGTGATTGTACCGCCGTGCCGCTCGATGACCTTGCGACAAATCGCAAGTCCGATGCCGGTGCCCTCGTAGGTGCCCCGGCCGTGCAGCCGCTGGAACACCTCGAAAATCCGGTCGGCGTACTGCTGCTCGAACCCAATGCCGTCGTCGCTCACCACCAGCCGCCAGCCGGCACTCAGGCCGGGCGGCGGGTCCACACCGGCCGGCAACGCCTCCAGCCGCTCGGCCGTGACCGCCACCGTCGGCGGCCGGTCCGGCTGGTGGAACTTACAGGCGTTGGCGATCAAGTTCTGGAACAGTTGCCGCAACTGGCCGAGGTCGCCCAACACGGTCGGCAGGTCGCCCACCCGCACGACGGCCCGGGTGCGGCTGGTGAGGGCCTCCAGGTCGGACAGCACGCCGGCCACCAGCGGGCCGAGCGGCACCGGCCCGAACGCCCGCGGCTTGGCCGCCACCCGGGAGTACGCCAGCAGGTCCTGGATGAGCGTCTGCATCCGCGCGGCCGACGATTGCATCCGCTCGATGTAGTCCTTGCCGTCCGGTCCCAGCCCGGCTGCAAACTTGCTGGCCAGCCGGTCGCCGAACGCCTGCATCTTCCGCAGTGGCTCCTGCAGGTCGTGGCTGGCCACGTAGGCGAACTTCTCCAGCTCGCCGTTGCTGCGGGCCAGCTCGGCGGTCCGCTCCTTCACCTGCCCCTCCAGCAGCTCGGCCGCCCGCTTCTGGTTGTCGATGTCGGTTGTGGTGCCGAACCACTGGCTGAGCCGGCCGTCGGCCCCGGCGACCGGCAGCCCGCGGGCGAGCTGCCAGCGGTACGACCCGTCGGCGGTGCGGAACCGGAACTCGCCGGCGTACGACGCCCGGTGTCGGACCGCCGCCTGCCAGCCGGCCAGCACCCCGGGAGAGTCGTCCGGGTGGAGCAGGCTGGCCCAGCCGTCGCCGAGCAGGCTGTCCATCGGCCGGCCGGTGACCGTCGCCCACTGGCGGTTGAGCTGCACCACCCGGCCGTCGGCGTCCGTCACCCACACCAGGTTGGGCACCGCCTCGACCAGTTGGCGGAACTTGGCCTCGCTGGCCCGGATGGTTTCGTCCGCCGTCTTCAGGTCGTGGATGTCGGACAGCGAGCCGATCCACTGGTCCAGGCTGCCGTCCGGCCGGCGGAGGGGCACCACGGCCATGCTGAACCAGCGGTACGTCCCGTCGGCCGCCCGCCGCAGCCGCAGCTCCTGGCGGATCGGGGCCGCCTCCGTGTTCGCGGCCGACGCCCAGGCGGCGTCGGCGGCCGGCACGTCGGCCGGGTGGCCGAGCTTCCGCCACCAGCCCAGCCCCGACTCCTCCTGCGTCAGCCCGGTGTACGCCCGCCAGCGGGAGTTGACGTAGCTCACCCGGCCGTCGGCGTCGGCGTTCCAGACCATCTGCGGGATGGCCTCGGTGAGGGTGCGGAACCGCTCGGACACGCCCCGCAACTCGCCCTCCAGCCGCTTCTGGTCGTCGATGTCGGTGACGGTGCCGTACCACCGCACCACTGCCCCGCCGGTGTCGAGGACCGGCAACGCCTGGGCGAGTTGCCAGCGGTACGCCCCGTCCGCCCGCCGCAGCCGGTACTCGACGGCGAACGGCCGGCCGGCCGGGCCGGACCGGTCCCAGGCGGCGACCGCCGCCGCCCGGTCGTCCGGGTGGACGCTGGCCAGCCACCCGCCGGCCATCAGTTCCTCCGCCGGCCGGCCGGTGAACTCGGCCCACCGACTGCTGTGGTAGTCGGCGGCCCCGTTGGCCGGGCCGCTCCACACCAGGGCCGGCACGCTCTCGGCCAGGGTGCGGACCCGCTCGGCCGCCTGCCGGGCGGCGTCCTCGGCCCGCGCCCGCTCGACGTGCGCCCACGACCGCTCCACCACCTCGCCGATCAGGATCACCTCGGCCGGGGTCCAGTCCCGCGGGCGGGTCTGCTGCACGGCCATCAGGGCGGTGAGCCGCCCGTTCCGGACGAGCGGGCAGCACACCACCGCCTGCACCTGCGTGGCGGCGAACATGACCCCGCCGTCGGCCGGCCCCAGCTCGGCGTCCACGTCCCGGACGACGAGCGGCCGGCCGGCGTTTATGTCGAGCACCGACTGCCGGCCGTACAAACTGACCGTCGCCTCCCCGACGATGCTGGCCACCCCGTCCGTCCAGTCGTGGGGCACGGTGAAGCGGTCCCCGTCCGGGTGGACGTCGGCGTAGGCCACCCGGCTGGCCTGGAGGTGTTCGCCGAGCAGCCGGCAGGTGGTGGCCAGGGTGGTGCGGGCATCCGCATCGCGGGTGGCCTGGCCCAACTCGTCGAGGAACCGGAACCGCCCGCCGACCGCCCGCAGGTCGGCTTCCAACTGCCGCTGGGCGGTCACGTCGGTGTTGGTGCCGAACCACCGCACCACCCGGCCGGCGTCGTCATGAATAGGCCGGGCGCGGGTGAGGAACCAGCGGAACACCCCGTCCGCCCCCTTGAGCGGGAAGGTGTCCTCGTAGGACGTGCCGGTGGCCAGGGCGGCTTTCCACCCGGGCAGCATCCGCCGCAGCTCGGCCGGGTCGTGGACCCGCTCCCAGCCCCACCCCTGCATGTCCACGTAGGTGGTGCCGGTGTACTCGTACCAGCGGGAGTTGTACCAGTCGATGAACCCGTCCGGCCGGGTCATCCAGGCCAGTTGGGGGATGCTGTCGGCCATCGCCCGGAACTCCCGGTCGGCCCGGCGGGCGGCCTCCTCGGCGGCCTTGCGGTCGTGGACATCCATCCGCACCCCGACCATCCGCAGCGGCTGGCCGCCCGGGGCGTACTCGAACTGGCCGCGGCCCTCCAGCCACCGCCAGCCGGCGTCCGGGCTGCCGACCCGGTAGGTCTCGGCGAACGGGCTGCGGTCGGCCCGGCACGCGTCCACCGCCGCCCGCACCCGGTCCCGGTCGTCCGGGTGGATGGTGGCCATCGTCTGGGCGTAGGTCTGGGGGCGGGACACGGCCAGGGTGCCGGGGTTGGCCGGGTCGGCCAGCCGCAGGGCGAACTTATCGGCCGCCACGTCCCAGGTGAACACGCCGGCGTTGGCCGTGGCCAGGGCCAGGGTGAGGGTCCGCTGGGTGGCGGCCAGCGCCTCCTCGGCGGCCACCCGGTCGTGGACGTCGGTGCTGATGCCGACCCAGCGGTCGGGGGTGCCGTCCGGGTGGCGGACGAGCCGGCCGCGGGACTGGAACCAGCGGTACACGCCGTCCGCCCGGCGGACCGGGTACAGGTCGTGATACGGGGCGTTGCCGGCCACCGCGTCGGTCCAGTTGGCGGCCACCCGCGGGACGTGGTCCGGGCGGACGATCGCCTGCCACCCGTCGCCCAGCCCGTCGGCCACCGGCCGGCCGGTGTACTCCTCCCGGTAGCGGCTGACGAACGTGGTGCGGCCGGCCGGGTCGGCCTCCCAGACGATTTGCGGGGCGGTGTCGGTGAGGCCGCGAAACCGGGCCTCGCTGGCCGCCAGCGCCTGTTGGCCGGCCCGCACCTGGGTCACGTCCCGGCTGACGCTGAGCAGTTGGGCCGGGCGGCCGTCGGCCCCGGGGATGGCGGTCACGGCCACGTCCCAGAACCGGGGGTTGCCGGCTTGGGTCGGGCACATGCCCTCGAACCGACCGACCCGCCCGCTCCGGGCCGCCGCCAGGGCCGCCTCGGCGTCCACCTGCACCCCGCCGGCCTCCCAGAACGTCGCCCACGCGCACCCCTGCATGGTGCGGAAGTCGCACACCTCCATGAGCCGCTGGCCGTTGTCGTTCATCCACTGCACCCGGCCGTCCAGGTCGAGGATCTTGACGCAGTCCGGGCTACTCTCCACCACGCTCCGGGCGAACGCCTCGCTGGCCGCGAGGGCGGCCTCCGCCCGCACCCGCTCGGTCACGTCTTGGGCGGCGATCACCCCGCCCAGCCGCCGCCCGTCCGGCCCGACTACCGGGGCGGCGGTCAGCTCCAGGTGCCGCCGCTTCCCGTCCCCGTGCCGGTCGATGTCCACCCGGGCGGCCGGGACCGTCTCACCGCCCAGCACGGCCCGGGCGAGCGGCCATTCGTGCGGCTCCAGCCGGCGGCCGGTGCCCGGGTCGTAGCCGACGTACGCCCGGTACTCGGCCACGGCCGCCGACAGCGGGGCCGCCTCTCCCCACACCGCCGGGAACGCCCGGTTGGTCCGCACCAGCCGGCCGGCCGGGTCGGCGATGGCCAGGGCCACCGGCAGCGAGTCGAGCACCGCCGCCAGCAGCGCCTCGCTCTCCCGCACGGCCGCCTCGGCCAGCTTGGCCGCGGTCACGTCGGTGGTGACGCCGTCGAACCGGGCGGGGGCGCCGTCCGGCCCGTAGCCGGTGCGGCCGACCGCCCGCACCCAGGCTACCGCTCCGGTGTCCGGGTGGACCGTCCGGTAGGTGGTGTCGTAGGGGGTGCGGTCGGCGATGCTCCGGTCGATGGCCCGGCGGGTCGGCTCCCGGTCGTCCGGGTGGAGGCGGGCGTAGAAGGTGTCGATGGTCACCCGGGCGTCGGCCGGCAGGTGGAAGTGGGCCTTCACCCGCTCGTCCCACTCGAGCACGTCGAGCGGCAGGTCGCAGTACCAGAAGCCGACCCCGCCGGCCCGGCGGACGAACGCAAACCGCTCCTCGGCCGCCTTCCGGGCGGTGATGTCCTGGACGGTGCCGCGGAGGGTGGCCACCAGCCCGGCGGCGTCCCGCTCGGCCTCGGTGCGGATGCTTACCCAGATCGGCTCGGCCCCGCCGCGGAGGGCCGGCACGTCCAACTCGACCGGCTCCCCGGTGTCGGCCGTGTGGCGGACAGCGGCCACCACCCGCCGCCAGTTGTCGTGCGTGTACAAGGTGCCATCGTGTTCGGCCACCGGGGGGATGCCGGCGGCCGGGTCCAGCCCGTAGATGCGGTACAGCTCCTCCGACCCCGTCACCGTGTCGGCGGCCACGTCCCACCGCCAGTTGCCCACCTGAGCCACCCGCTGGGCGTCCCGCAGGTCGGCCGCGCTGGCCGCCAGCCGCTCCTCGGTCCGCTTCTGGTCGTCGATGTCGGTGGACGTGCCGTACCAGTGGGCGACCGCCCCGGCCGCGTCCCGGATCGGCTCGGACCGGGTGAGGAACCAGCGGTACTCGCCGTCGTGCCGCCGCAGCCGCACCTCGCCGGCGTACCGGGTGCCGGCGTCCCGGGCGGTGGCGAACCCGCCGGCCACCCGCTCGCGGTCGTCCGGGTGGATGGCGGCGACCGTGTCCGGGGCGTCGGCCGGCTGGCCGGTGTACTCGAACCAGCCGCGGTTCAGGTAGTCGGCCGCGCCGTCCGGCCGGCTGACGGACACGATTTGGGGCATGGCGTCGGCCAGCAGCCGGAACCGCTCCTGCTCCTGCCGCAGGGTTTGTTCGCGGACCAGTTCCCCGCGGGCGGCTTCGGCGGCCCGCCGGTCGGTGATGTCGTGCATGGACACCACCGCCCCCAGCCGCCGGCCGTCCTCGTCGAACAGCCCTCGGCCGCTGGCCAGCAGGGTCCGCGGCTCGGCCCCGGTCGCGGCCACCACCATCTCGGCGTCCCGCACGTCCTCCCCAGCCAGCGCCCGGAACAGCGGCACCTCGTCCCGGCCGAGCGGGGTGCGGCCGTCGGCCGCGTACAGGCTGTAGTGGTCGGCCCACCGCTCCGGCGGCACCGGCTCGGCCGGTAGCCCGTGCAACTGCTTGGTGGCCCGGTTGAACAGCGTGAGGTGGCCGTCGGCGTCGCACGCCACGATGGCGTCCTCGACGCTCTCCAGCACCGCCCCGAGGAACGCCGTCTCCCGCCGCAGTTCGGCCGTGCGGTCGGCCACCCGCCGTTCCAGCTCCTCCTGTACCCGCCGGCGGTCGGTGACGTCGGTCATGAAGCAGACGCTGGCCGGGCCGTCGGCCAGGGTCAGGCGGGCGATTCGCAGTTCGGCCAGGAACTCGGTGCCGTCGGCCCGCCGCTCGTGGACCTCGTAACCGTCCGGCACGTCCTCGCCGGCCGCCCGCCGCCGCACCCGCTCGGCCACCAGATCGCGGTCGGCCGGGGCCACCTGGTCGAGTATCGACCGGCCGGCCAAGTCGGTGCCCGGCGGCAGCCCGTGCAGGGCCACGAACGCCCGGTTGGTGAACAGATGGGTGCCGGCCCGGGACAGCGAGATGCCGACCGGGGCCGCCTCCCACAGGGTGCGGAACCGCTCCTCGCTGGCCTGCAACGCGGCCTGCTGGCGGGCCGCCTCGGTCACGTCCTGGGCCACCACGGCCAGGCCGACGGCCACCCCATACGGGTCGTGGGCCGGGAACGCGCTGACGTGCCACACCGAGTCGGGGCCGGTGGTGTCGCGGACGACCAGCTCCCGCACCGGGGTGCCGGTGTCCAGGGCCGTGCGGAACGACGCCGTCACCGCCGGCGGCAGGTCCGGCAGCACCTCGGCGATGCTCTTGCCCAGGTGGTCGGCCGGCGACCGCTTGTTGGCCTCGGCCAGGTAGTTGTTGATGCGGAGGTAGCGGAGGTCGCGGTCGTAGAAGGCCAGCCCGACCGGGGCGTGGGTCAGGAAGGCGTCGAGCTGGGTGAGCGCCTCGGCCGTGGCCCACTGGCTGCGGGCGAGCTGCCGGTTGCTCTCGTGCAGGTCGACGGTGGCCACCTCGGCCGCCCGCCGGGCCGACCGCTGGGCTTGACCGAGGGTGGCCGCCGCCAGCCCGCAGAACACGTAAAGGGCGAGGTCGGCCTGGGTGGCCAGGCCGGCCGACTCGGCCAGCCCTTCGTTGTAGCTAATGAACAGCAGGGCGAAGCCGCCGCCGCCCAGAGCCAGGGCCAGCAGTCCGGGCCAGAAGCCGCCGTACCAGGCCGACGCCATGACTGCCAGCAGGGGCAGTACGAATCCCCGGCTTTCGCTCAGCAGCGGGTCCAGGCCGAACCGGACGAGCAGGGCCAGCCCGGCCAGCCCGGCGGCGACGATGTACCGCTGCGGGGGCACCGGGTCGGCTGACGCCGGTGTGGGGGCGTCCGGAACAGTAGCGTCGTGGAACCGCAGCAGTCGCGGCACGGCCGACACCAGGGCCGCCAGCGTCAGCCAGGCGACGGCGGCCGTAACACCCTTCACCAGCCCGGACAGCCGGTAGGCCGGCCAGTCGAACAGGAGGGCGTCGAGCAGGTGGATGGTGCCGCAGCAGAGGGCGAACGCCGCCAATAGAACGATCAGCCCACGGAACGGCAGGGTCGCCCGCCGCCGCAGGACGATCGCCAGAACGAGCGGGATGGCGAAACAGGCCAACCAGATGAGCAGGTCGGAGAGAGTGTGCAGCCAGAAATGCCCGCCGGACCAGCCGTCACCCTGTCGTAGCGGCGCGAACCCATCTGTAGACAACAGGTTGCGAAAGAAGTCGGCCATCGGCATCCGCATCCCTCGTGTGACACGCCCGTTACCCAATCCCGAGCGTCCGACTGCTCAAACCCAGCGACCGCGAGCAGTACAGTCGTCCCGCATCAACCCGCCTTCACCCAATCGGGCGAATTTCTTCGCAGCAGTACGAATCGGCTTACCTATTGCTTGGTCACGCAGCATGATGCGTGCCACCGAGCAACCGATGACCCGTAGCCCATCCCCGGTCGGTATCACTCCCACGCCCTCGGCCAACAATGCGTCCCAGCGTCTGCTGGTCGTCGAAGACATCGACGACTCGCGGATCATGCTGCAACAGATGCTCAAACATGCCGTCGGCCTGGAGGTCGATGCCGCCGGCGACGGCAAGCAAGCCCTCAGCATGTTAGCGGAGCGGCCGTACAGCGTAGTCATCACCGACCTGCGGATGCCCAACCTCGACGGCATGAAGCTGATCGAGCAGATTCAGCTCAAGCGGATTCCGGTGACGGTGGTCGTGACCACCGGCCACGGCGGGGTGGCCGACGCCGTCCAGGCCATGCGGATGGGCGCGTACGACTTCCTCACCAAGCCGGCCGACCCCGAACACCTGGCCCTGCTCATCAAGCGGGCGCTACGGGAGCGGGCACTCATGGACGAGGTGACGGCCCTGCGTCACGCCATGCAGGGCGAGCACCGCTTCCAGAACGTTCTGAGTAAGTCCCCGAAGATGATGGACGTGTTCGAACTCATCGGCCACGTGGCGGCCAGTAACAGCACGGTTCTCATCAACGGCGAGACGGGCACGGGCAAGGAGCAGGTGGCGCGGGCGGTACACCAGGCGTCGCAGGCGTTCCGGCCGGGGCCGTTCGTGCCGGTCAACTGTGCCGCCCTGCCCGAAACACTGTTGGAGAGCGAGCTGTTCGGCCACGAGAAGGGCGCCTTCACCGGCGCGGTGGCGCGGCGCATCGGCAAGTTCGAGGAGGCCCAGGGCGGCACCCTGCTGCTCGACGAAATCAGCGAGATGGACGGCCGCCTGCAGGCCAAGCTGCTGCGCGCCATTCAGGAGCGCGAGATCGACCGGGTCGGCGGCGCCAAGCCCGTCAAAGTCGACATCCGCATCCTCGCGACCTCCAACCGCGACCTGGTCGCGGCCGTCCGCGACGGGACCTTCCGCGAAGATTTGCTCTATCGTCTGAACGTCGTGAACCTGCGCCTGCCGCCGCTGCGCGAGCGGCCCGGCGACGTCCTGGCGATGGCCGAGTTCTTCGTTCGCAAATACGCCGCCGCCAACGGCACGCAGGAGCGTCTGCTGTCGGCCGAGGCCAAGCGCCGACTGGCCAGCCACCGCTGGCCGGGCAATGTCCGGGAGCTTGAAAACGCCATGCACCGGGCCGTGCTGTTGGCCACCGGTCCGGAGATTTCGGAGGATGCCGTGAGGCTCCCCGACGGCCAGCCGCTGGCCGCGGCCGACCCCGGCGCCCGCGCTGCCCAGGCCGCCTCCTTCGCCGCCGAGACCGCCAACCGCGGCTACGTCGGTCAGACCGTGGCCGCCATGGAACAGCAGCTGATCATCGACACCCTGCAGCACTGCCTGGGCAACCGCACCCACGCGGCCAACATCCTGGGCATCTCGATCCGCACCCTGCGCAACAAGCTGAAGGAATACACCGAGGCCGGCGTATCCGTGCCCGCGCCGCAGATGGGAGCGGCGAGTGCGGCGTGACGGTTCGCTATTCCGCGGCCAGCCGAGGGATCGAACTCAGGTCAGCGGGCGATGAGTCCGTCGCGACCTCAAGGTCGTAGCGTGTCTGGAGGTTCATCCAGAAGCGGGCCGACGAGCCGAACGCGCGCTCCAGCCGAAGCGCTGTTTCCGGCGAAACCGCGGTCTCGCCCCGCACGAGGCGTTCAATGCGCGTCCGCGGAACATGCATGGCCTTCGCGGCCGCGTAGGCCGACAGGCCCAAAGGCTTCAGGAAGTCCTCTTGAAGAACTTCACCGGGATGGATCGGCGAGAGCATCGGGCCTTCTTTCAATGATAGTCCACGAGTTCAACACCATCGGGACCATGATGGGTCCAAACGAAACAAAGGCGAAACTGGTCGTTCACTCTGACCGAATGCTGGCCTCTCCGATCCCCTTGCAGCGCCTCGAGG
>JAYVUZ010000128.1:0-6233 GCA_043787415.1 Fimbriiglobus sp.
GAGGCCCACCGTGCGGGGGTAGGTCGCTGGCGGTGGGCCTCGAAGACTCGGCACCACCCTACGGGAGAC
This sequence comes from Fimbriiglobus sp., assembly GCA_043787415.1. Classification (GTDB taxonomy): domain Bacteria; phylum Planctomycetota; class Planctomycetia; order Gemmatales; family Gemmataceae; genus JAXMAZ01. Next base: position 70 of record JAYVUZ010000128.1, read on the forward strand.
CGCTCCACCGACCCGGGCTGTCGGCCATCAACTCCTGCCGCGTCACTTCGCCACTGTGCCGGCGGGCGTTGCCACACATCCAACAGGAACACACCACCCGGTCAGCCGCGTGCCGGCCGACCACCCGGGCCGTGACCCACTCCCGACCGTAGTTCACCAGCCGTAGCCACCGTCGGGCGCGGGCTTTGGCCCGGTCGAGTTGCAGCCGCCGGTAGGCAATGCCCCGCATAGTCTGTCCCTCCCTCGCTCGCGCCTCGGGCTACGAACCGGGTGTCAACTGTGCCGCAGCGCCTCGATCGGGTCCAGCCGGGCGGCCCGGCGGGCCGGGTACAGGCCGCTGGCCAGGCCCACCGCCACCGACACGCTGAACGCCACCACCGGCCCCCACAGCCGCAGCACGGCCGGCACCCCGAACCCCTTGTCCAACAGCACCGCCAGCCCCACCCCGAGGGCCACCCCCAGCAGCCCCCCGCCGCACGACAGCACGACGGTTTCGATCAGGAACTGGAAGGCGATGTCCCGCCGCTTGGCCCCGAGTGCCCGTCGCACGCCGATCTCACGGGTGCGTTCGGTCACGGTGGCGAGCATGATGTTCATGATGCCGATCCCGCCCACCAGCAGGGACACGCCGGCGATGGCCCCGAGGATGAGGGTGAACAGCCGCTGCGTCTGCTCGGCCTTTTGCAGCAGGTCGAGGGGCACGCTCACCGTCACGTCCTTGTGCGGGTGGAACTTGTCCAGGCACCCCTGGATGGCCTGGGCGGTGCGGGGCACGTCGGCCAGGTCGGCCACCTGCACCGTCAGCCGGCTGATCTCCAGCCGCTCCATCTGGTAGCCGCCCGTCTTGACGGTGACGATCTCCCGGCCGAACCGCACCCGGTCGCTGGCGAACGGGATGAACAGCACCTTGGTGTAGTCGGCGTCGCTGGCGTCGGCCCCGCCGGTGGCCAGCGTCTTGGGGGCCGTCAGCCCGACCACGGTGAACGCCCGCAGCTCGGTCAGGTCGTCGATGCCCACCGTCTTGCCGATGGGGTCCAGGGCCGGGAACAGGACTTCGGCCGCCGCCGCCCCGAGGACGCACACGTTGGCGAACTGCGCCTCGTCGGCCGGCTCGAACCCCCGCCCGCGGATCACCGGGATGTTGCTCTGCGCGAAAAACTCGGGCGTCACCCCGACGATACGGGTCTCCACCTTCTTGTCCTTGTGCCAGAGGGTCTTGCGGTACTCCCGCAGCGGGGTGGCGGCCGTCACCGTCGGGATGGTCCCCCGGATGCGGGCCAGGTCGGCGTAGGTGATGCCGTAGGCCAGCATGTCGGCCCCCATCTGGTCGGTCGGCACGTCGGCCGGCTTGACGCTCCGCAGCAGGATGGTGTTGGCCCCGAGGTCTTCGAGCTGCTTGAGGGCCTGGAACCGGGCGGCCTCGCCGACGGCCAGCATGACGATGACCGACATGACGCCAAGGACGATGCCGAGGGTGGTCAGGCCGGACCGCAGCCGGTGGGCGACCAGGCTGCGGATGCCCAGCTTGACGCCGTGGCGGAGCCGCGGCGGGATGAGGAAGTCGAGCATACGTAGGGCACGGTTCACCGTGCCGTCTTCCTCCGCGGGCGGCACGGTGAACCGTGCCCTACAGACGCCGGACCGCAGCCATCGTCGCCTCGGCGGCGGCCACCGGGTCCGGGTACGGGAAGCACTCGGCCGACAGGTCGCCAGCGTACCCGATGTCGCGGAGGGCCGCCACCACCGGGCCGAAGTCGGTGTGCCCCAGGCCGGCCGCCCGGCGGTTGCTGTCGGCCAGGTGGACGTGGCCGACGTGCGGACCGGCCGCCCGGATAGCGGCCGGTAGGTCGGCCTCCTCGATGTTCATGTGGAACAGGTCGGCCAGCAGTTTGACGTGGCTCAGCCGGTGGGCGGCCAGCAACGCCACCCCGTCGGCCAGAGTGTTGAGCAGGTTCGACTCGTAGCGGTTGAGCGGTTCGACCAGCAACGGCCCGGGGATGTCCGCCAACGCCTCGCCCAGCCAGTTCCGTGCCTGGTCCTTCGGCACGTCCCCGGCCCACCGGCCTTGCATGGAGCCGATAATGACCGGGGCGCCGAGTTCAGCCGCCGCGACGGTCATCTCGCGGACGAACCCGACCGCCCGGCGTCGGGCCCCCGGGTCCGGGTCGGTCAGGCTGAGCTGGTGTTTCACCCACCCGGCCCCAGTGCCGACCGCGGACACGGCCAGGCCGCCGAGTTGGGCGCGGGTGGGCAGCGACTGCGGCTCGCCGGGGAACAGCTCCAGGGCGTCGAACCCGAGCCGGAGGGCGTGGTCCACCGCCTGGTTGAGGTCATGGAAGACGAACGGCCCGGCGGCAAAGCACGGGTCCAGGGCGACGGTGACGGCGGTCTTCACAGGGCACCTCTTGGCGAGCGGCCAGCGTCAGCTGGTCCGGCCCGGCGTGTGCGTCACGTCAACCCCCAGCCGGACCGGCTCACGCCGGCCGCTCGCCTAAAGCTCGACCACCGCCTTGACCACCCCGGCGGCCGGGTCCATCAGCCCGTCGAACCGCTCGACCAGCTCGCCGAACCCGACCCGGTGCGTCACCCACGGCTTGGTGTCGATGGTACCGGCCTCCATCAGCCGGAGGATGCGGGTGAACTCCGGGGCCAGGGCGTTGCGGCTGGCGAGCATCGTCATCTCCCGGCGGTGCATGAGCGGCTGGGTGAAGCTCAGTTCGCTCTGGGTGATGCCCACCCACGCCAGCCGGCCGGCGAAGCCGACGTAGCGGTACGCCCCGCTCATGCTGGCCGCGCTGCCCGTCGCATCGACCACCACGTTCGCCCACCGGCCATCGGTCAGCGTCTCGACCATCGCCACATCCGCATCGGTGCCGGTGCTCAGAACCGTTTCCACGCCGCGGTAGTGGTCCCGCACGAACTGCAACCGCCGGTCGTTCAGGTCCAGCACCAGCACCCGGCTGCCGGCCAGCCGGGCGAACGCGACGACACTCAGCCCGATCGGCCCGGCCCCGAGCACCAGCACCGTTTCCTCCGGCCGCGGCTGGCAGCGGTTGACGCAGTGCAGGCCGATACCTAGCGTCTCGACCAGGGCCAGTTGCTCGTAGCTCAGCACGTCCGACTTGTGCAGCTTGCGGGCCGGCAGCGTGACGAGCGGCCGCAAGCCGCCGTCGCAGTGGACGCCGAGGGTCAGGTGGTTCTCGCAGCAGTTGGTGTGGCCCCGCTGGCACGAGTAACACCGCTGGCAGTTGATGTACGGCTCGACCGAACACCGATCCCCGACCCGCACATTGCTCACGCCGTCGCCGACGGCCACCACCTCGACGCCCAGCTCGTGGCCGGGGATGCGGGGGTAGCTGAAGAACGGCATTTTGCCGAGGTAGCCGGCGAAGTCGGTGCCGCAGATGCCGACCCGGTGGACCCGCAGCACCGCCTCGCCGGGGCCGGGCGGCGGCGGCTCCGGCTGGTCCAGGCGCCGCCAGGTGCGGGGCGATTCGAGCTGCAGGGCGTGCATGGTCACGGCCCCGGCTTCGTCGACTTGGTCGGCCGGCCGAACGGTTTCGCCCCGGTGACGCCGACCTGCCGGCGGTACACCGTGTCCTTCGCCGTGACGTACAGCACGTCCCCCGTCGGCCCGCCGAAGCACAGGTTGCTGCACTCCCGGTTGGGCGTCGGGATGATGCCGTGAACGCGGCCCGGCTGGTCGCAGAACTGCACCCCCAGCCGGGTGGCCACGTACACCTGCCCCGTCGTGTCGCACCGCACCCCGTCGGCCCACGAGTCGGTGGCGGCGTCCGGCATGTGCAGGTGGGTGTACTTCTGCTTGGCGTCGAGGGTGCCGTCCGGCTTGATGCGGAGGCTGGTCAGCCAGTGGTCGCGGCTGTCGGCCACCAGCAGGAACTGCTGGTCCGGGGTGACGGTCAGCCCGTTGGCGAACCCGTACCCGGTGTCCACCACCTGCTTTTCGCCCGCCGGCGACACCTTCCAAATCTTCTTGTCGCCGGGGTCGGTCACATAGATCGTGCCGTTGCTCAGCACCACCAGGTCGTTGCCCTTGAACCCGTCGGCCACCACCTGCGGCTTGCCGTCCGGGGCGTAGGCGATGACCCCGAACGGGCCGGTGGTGTACAGCCGGCCGTCCGGCCCGAAGGCACACCCGCTCGCCTTCTTGCTGTCCGTCACCCACGGCGTCGGCTTGCCGTCCGCCCCGACCTTGTAGATGACGCCCTTCGGCACGTCGCAGAACACCACGTTCCCCGCGGCGTCGCTGGCCGGCCCCTCGGTGAAGGTGTAGCCGCTGCCGACCACCTCCCACCCCTGGCCCAGCTTCAGTACGTCCTGCATGTCCTTCGACCCCTTGCCCGCCTTCACCGGCTCCGGCCAACCGGCCCACAGCCACTCCATCGCCTCGGGGAATAGCTTGGTCAGCGCCGCCCCGCTGTGCTGGCCCTTGCCCCACTCGTGCTTGACCTCGTACCCGGCGAACTGGAGGCTCCGCAGCATCGCCTGGTTGGCCATCCACCAGTCGCCGGCGTAGATGTTCAGGTCGTTCTCGCCGTCCTCCAGGAACACCCGCAGCGGCTTCGGCTCGTACTTCCGGATGAGAGTCGGGTAGACGTGCCCGCCGCGGATGCCGACGTAAGTACCGATGCCGGACAGCACCCGGGTGAAGGCGTCCGGCCGCTCCCAGGCGGCGGTGAAGGCGGCGATGGCCCCGGACGACGTGCCGCCGATGCTCCGGTCGTTGCCCGACTTCGACAGCTTGAGCTTACGCCCGTCCTGGGTGGACAGCGTCTCGACGTGCGGCAGCAACTCGTCGAGCAGGAAGCGGGCGTAGTTGTCGCCGAGGCCGTCGTACTCGAACGAGCGGTTGAAGCGGTCCTGGCCGTCCGGGGTGGTGGCCGGCACCCGGCCGTGCATGACGAACACGCCGACCATGACCGGCAGCTTCTTGTCGGCGATGAGCCGGTCGAGGACTTCGGGGGCCTTGAACTGGACGCCGTCCTGGTTGACGTGGACGCACGCCGGCGTGGCCGGGTCGTACTGAGCGGGGACGTACACAACCACGTCGCGGACGGTGCCGGGGAACACCTTCGATTTGTCGAAGGGGAACTTGAGGAGTTCGCCCTTGGGCGGGGCGGCCGGCTGGGTAGCGAGGAGCAGGACCGCGACGGCGGCGAGCATGGCGGCACAACCCGTGGGGAGCAGGGCGGGCAGGAGATTGTACCGGCCGGGCGGGGTTGGAACAGGCGGCGGCGGCCGCTAAGATAGGGAAGTGGGGGAAGCGTAGCTCAGCTGGTAGAGCATCGGACTTTTAATCCGTGGGTCCTGGGTTCGATCCCCAGCGCTTCCATTCCCCGTCCGACACATCGGCGATTCACAGCGCGAGACTCGTTCGTGAGTTAGGAACAGTCGCTGCGAACCCTGCGACAACAGTTTGAGGCCAGGGCGGTCGCGTCGTGCGGGCTGCATCACATGATGGTGGAAGCTGCCGACAGCGAACGTGATCGACTGAGTGGGCCTGAGTGGTTCTGCCGTGAGGCGGAGCTTGAGCGGATGGACATTGATTTACTGCACCACCCCAAGCGATGGACCTGCCTTTCGTTCGGTGGTCAGCTACCTTGGGTGCAGCCGTCGTTCCGGGCGGTTAACGCTGGCGAGTCGTTGGACAATGTGCCTGAGCAAGACATCGTCCGAGACGGTTCCAACCGGCCGCGAGCAGTGTTCGTGCCGATGCGGCGTCGTCGCAGTTACCTCTGCGGCGACGCCGCAGCTGTTCCAGGCTTCCAGTCGTTAGCGACGACCGCCAGCCGCATTCTTCTCGGCAACAGGGACTGGTCAGGCCATCAGTTCGCCTGCGACTTGGCGGATCTGTTCCGCACGCCGCGGGGGGTGGCCCGTTACATCTTCGGGACCGTCCTGGAACAGCCATCTCACCCAGTCTGTCAGGGGTGGCAGGCAAGCTACTCAGAAACCCTAACGAAACCTGGCCGGGGGCCAGCCGATGGTGAGGATGAGTGGACACCTGCGGAGGAGCCGCCGTGGCCCGCCCCATCCTGCCGGACGCCCCGTGGGGGGCGACCGCCGCTCTCCCACCGGCAGGCATTGACGGGCACCCTGTTCGTCCTCCGGACCGGCATCCCGTGGGAGGACTTGCCGGCCGA
>JAYVUZ010000129.1:0-9458 GCA_043787415.1 Fimbriiglobus sp.
CACCGTGCGGCCACAAGCGCGATGGTGGGCCTCGAAGACTCGGCACCACCCTACGAAAGTTACTTCGGCAGCGGCGGCGGCACAGCGGCGAACACGGTGGCCAGTTCCGGCACCGCCGAGGCCGCCGTCCACGAGGCCATGCCCGGCTTCCACACCAGCGACTCGCGGGTGACGCCGCCGCCTTTCACCTTCTCGCCGAGGGCGGCCAGGTCGAACGGCCCGGCCTGCTGGCCGCTGATGGCGACGTGGAACTGCACGGCGGCCGGCAGCGGCGGCGGCCCGCTCGCGGACCCGGCGGCCAACGCCCCGGCCATCTGCTGGCCGAGGGCCAGCCCGGCCCCCAGGCCGATGCCGGCCCCGGCCGCCCCGCCCGGGTTCTGGGCCGCGTCGCGGATGGCTTCCGCCGACTGGAACTTGGTGTACTGGTCGAGGTTGCCGAGCACGCCCATCTGCGACCGCTTGTCCAGGGCGGCCTCGACCTCCGGCGGCAAGCTGACGTTCTCGACGTAGAACTGGGTCAGCCCGATGCCCATCTTGGCCAGGTCCGGGGCGATGCGGTCCTGGGCGAGTTTGCTCACCTTCTCGTAGTTGCCGGCCAGGTCGAGCATCGGAATCTTGGCCGACCCGACCACGTCCACGAACCGGCTGACGATGGCGTTCCGGAACTGGTTGGAGATTTCGAACGCCTCCAGGCTCGGGTCGGTCGCCACGATCTCCTTAAGGAAGATGCCGGGGTCGATGACCTTGAAGGCGTACGAGCCGAAGGCCCGCAGCCGCACCGGGCCGAACTCCGGGTCGCGCATCATGACCGGGTTCTGGGTGCCCCACTTCTGGTCGGTCCACTGGCGGGTGCTGACGAAGTACACCTCGCACTTGAACGGCGACTCGAACCCGTACTTCCACCCGAGGATGGTGGACAGGATCGGCATGTTGTTGGTGTCCAGGGTGTACATGCCCGGCGTCTTCACGTCGGCGAGCTGCCCCTCTTTCACGAAAACCGCGACCTGGCCTTCGCGGACGATCAGCTTGGCGCCGTTCTTGATCTCATTTTTGTACCGGGTGAAGCGGTGCGCCAGGATGTCGTTCTGACTCGGCTCGGTCCACTCGATGATGTCGATCAGTTCGCCGGTCAGGCGGTCCCACAGGCCCATGACGGAACCCTCCCGGAGATGTACGGTGTGGCGGCATTGTGGCCGGGCGGGCGGCCGGCGACCAGCGAAAACCACCCAACGCAGGGGCATTCGGCGGTCCGGCAGCGGGATTTCAGTCGCTTAACCTGGCGTCTGGAACTGGGCAAAGAAGTGAGGGTCTACATCGTAGGTCGTCCGCGGCGTCAGTCCGAGCTCATACTCCTCGAATAGCACCACCAGCTTTTCGCCGTCCACCAACTCAATGGGGGGTACGCCGTCGCGTACAGCCTCCTTTACCGCCTCGGAGGTGAATGCCCCAGTCGTGAGAATGATTCCTTTGTCAGCCCGCCCCTGCATGGCACCACGAAAATCACGCACTTCCGCCGATCCGACTGGACTTGACCAACGCTTGCATTGAAAGAGCACCTTGAACGAGACAAAAGCGTTGACCTTTAGCACACCGATTCCGTCGATCCCGCCGTCTCGGCTTTTACCAGTCACAGTCACCTGCTCGAAACCGGATTCCCTGAGCAACCTTTGGCAAAGCCGCTCGAACCCAGCCGGCGGCAGTTTCTGAATCGTGTCCAACAAGTAAATCTTGTGTCCTGACTCTTCTGGAGTCGCCTCAGCCGGTTCGTCATCGTCCGGTTCGATTTTTGACCCGTCGGAGGCTTGGCCGTCGCGTCCGGTCTGGCGCTGGACACTTGAGAGCAGAAGTTGAATGTCCGCGTCAGTTAGGTCTCCTACAGCCTTACCTTTGTCTGTCAGCGTCCACACCCCCCGCTTTGATCGGTCCAAAAAGCCTGAATGCACGAGGTACAAGCGTACCCACTGAACGCGGTTCTCGAACCGCGAGCCACCGCTTTTAAGTGTCTCGTCCAGTTCCGCACTGCCGAGCAGGCCCATGCCTTCGGCCACTTGCTCGTACACTTCGGCTGGTCGTGCCGAGCCTCCGAGTTGCTTAATTGCCCGTAGCATCGGGTTCACGTATCGGCCGATCTGCTGTGCCATTTAAAGCTCCACCGCCGGCAGCGTCCCGGCCGGCTTGTTGAGCAGCTCCGTCTGCACCCGCTCGGCCAGCTTCGCATACGCCCGGCCGGTGTCACTGTCAGGGTGGCGGCGGGCGATTGGCTCGCCGGTGTCGCCGCACTCGCCCACGCGGGGGTCGATGGGCAGCTCGGCCAGCAGTTCGACGCCCGCTTCGCTCGCCAGTTTCCGCCCGCCGCCGCTGCCGAACAGGTTCACCCGGCTGCCGTCCGGGCCGATGTAGTAGCTCATGTTCTCCACCACCCCCAGCACCGGCACCCGCACCTCCTCGAACATCTTGACCCCCTTGCGGGCGTCGATCAGGGCCACCTCCTGCGGCGTCGTCACCACGATGGCCCCGGTCAGCGGGGCCGACTGGCAGAGCGTCAGTTGGGCGTCGCCGGTGCCCGGCGGCAGGTCGATCACCAGCACGTCCAGCTCGCCCCACGGCGTCTGGGCGAGGAACGCCCCGACCGCCTGGGCCACCTTCGGCCCCCGCCAGATGACCGCCTGGCTGGGGTCCACCAGGAAGCCCATGCTCATCAGCTTCAGGCCGAACTTCTCCAGCGGCAGCGGGGTGCGGGTCTGATCGACGGTACCCAGCCCAAACATGATCGGCACGCTCGGGCCGTAGATGTCGGCGTCCATCAGCCCGACTTTCAGGCCGCGCTGCTGGAGGGCCACCGCCAGGTTGGCGGCGACCGTCGATTTGCCCACCCCGCCCTTGCCGCTGGCGATGGCCAGCAGGTGCTTGACGCCGGGGAGGGCGAGCTTCTGGCCGGGCGTTTGTTGTGGCGGGGGCATGGGTGTCTTTCGTAGGGTGGTGCCGAGTCTTCGAGGCCCACCGTGCGGGAGTCGGCGTCTGGCGGTGGGCCTCGAAGACTCGGCACCACCCTACGACTACGACGGTCAGCAGCCGAGCGCGTGGAGTTGGTCGAGCGTGTAGATGCCGCTGCCGTGGCCGTCGTTCCAGGTGATCTGGTAGGCGTAGTGGCCGACCGCCGCCATCGCCACGGCGTCCGGCGGGCCGGCGGCGGCTTCGGCGGCGGTCAGGATGCGGAACGGGTTCGGCGGCTTGGCCCGGTCGTCCACGCAGGTGGCGCACGGGCACGCCGCCCGGAGAACCCGCCAGGCGGCGTGCGTGCTGGTGCCGTCGCTCCAGTCGATGCGGAGGCCGTCGCCGTCCCGGCGGAGCCTCAGCGGGTGTGACTCGTCGGCCATGCCGGCATTCTAGCGGCCGACCGTCACCCGCACCTGCTCGCCGACCACCTCGGCCCGGATCACCCGGCCGTCGGCCGTCGGCTGCTCCCACTTGCCCTTCAGGTCTTGGTTGGCGGCGATCACCTGCGGCTTGCCGTCCGGCCCGGTCATGCGGAGTTCCACCGACACCCGGCGGGTGAGGCCGGCAATGTCCCGCCGCTGGGGCGGCAGCGGCACCGTGGCCGCCGAGCCGTCGAACGGCACCGCCGCCGTCTGCGGGAAGCTGACCGGCACCGCCCGCTCGCCGGTCAGGGTGAGCGGCACCATCGCCTCGGTGGCCCCGGCCTCCCACTCGCCGGCCAGCTTGACCGACCGCTTGTCGGCGGCGACGGCGGCCGTCAGCCCCTTCACGCCCTTCGGCGACGCGCCGAGCTTGGCCGCCGACAGGGTGAACCCGGGCCGGGCCGGCACCACCTTCTCGAACGTCTTGGCCGCCTTGACGAGCGGCACCGGCACCAGTTCCGGCCAGGTGGCCGGCTCGATGCGGGTGCCGCTGTCCACCGTCCGCACGACGGCCGACGCGCCGCCGGCCCGGTCCCCGATCACGTTCACCGACTGCGACTGCTTGACCACCTGCTTGCCGCTGTGGCCGATGAGCTGGATGGCCGACGTGCCCGGCTTGTCGAGGACGATGTACTTCTCGAACGTGCCGACCTCGGCCAGCTCCACCCGGTCGCCCAGGTCGAGGAACGCCCGCTCGACGTTCTCCACCTTGCCCCGCACCTGGAAGGTGGCCGGGGCCACCGACTGCGGGCCGATCGGGCGGACTTCGAGCGTCAGTTTGGGCAGCAGCCCCGGGGCGGCCGACGCCGGGGCGGCCACCTCGACGGGCACGGTGCGGTCGTTCTCTTCCATCAGGAAGTTGCGGACCAGCAGTTTGACGGGGTAGTTGCCGGGCTTGGTGTAGGTGTGGGCGGCCGGCTGGTCGGTGACGAACGGCTCCAGGGCCGTGCCGTCGCCGAAGTCCCACCAGCCGCTGTCGCCGGCCGCCTGGTTCTGGAGGGAGACGGTCAGCCCGTCCACCCCGCCGACCGAGAAGTTGGCCACCGGGCGGGTGGGCTTCACCACCTTGTCCACGGCCGCCCGGCCGTACATCATGGCCGCCCCGGTGAGCAGGCCGAACGCGGCCGCTCCGCCGGCTTTGAAAATGCCCTTCGCGTGGCCGAGTACCGCCATGAGCCGCCCTCCGTGACGTTGAGGGCGGGAGGATACCCCGGCCGTGGCGGCCGGGGCAAGAGCAGGCGTCCGGGTGGCTACGGCTTGTGCTGGGAGTGGCAGCCCTTGCACGAATCTTGCACCATTTTGAGCGCCTTTTCGGTACCGGCCGCGTCCTTCTTGTCGGCCGCCTCGTCCATCTTTTTGGTCTGCTCCTTGTACTTGTCGGTCATCTTCTTCCAGCTCTCCTTGTCCCCCTTCGGCGGGTCGAAGTCGCCGATGGTCTCGCCGAACACCTTCATCTGTTCGGTGGCCTCCTGCACCTTGTCCCACTTCTCGGCCTTCAGCTCGTTGCCGACGACGTTCAGCAGGGCCTTCTTTCCCTTGTGCCCCTTGTTCATGATCTCCTTGATGTCCTTCGGCTTTTCCGGCTTCTTGTCGTCCGGGCGGGGGTCGGCGGAGGCGGCACCGGCGGCAAGGGCCAGGCCGGCCGTCAGGGCTAGCAGGCGGGTGGCGAAACGGATCGTCATTGTCGCTCCTGGGGGGTGAGGGTCGCGGCCGGGTGGTCTGGCCGGCCACACTGTATCGGCGGGGTGCGGCGAGTGAAATCAGATTCCGCCGCCGGCCGCCGGTTTTAACCGATGCGTTGCGTTCCTATGCTGTTGTGTACTGCCCTTTCCCCCGTCGTCGGAGTCGTGCCGGCATGACCGCGGTCCAGCGGGAGTATTTGCTCAAGGGCGTGTTCCTGGGGGTCTGGGCGTACTTCGCCCTGCACCATGCCCCCGGCTCGCTCCCACAGGCCGTCGGGCTGACGGCCGCCGGCCTGGCCGTCGGGCTGGTTCTCGGGGCGGCACGGCTGCTGGTTCTGGGCTACCGGCCGGCGGCCAACCCCGGCGGCTTTCTGCTGCTCACCCTGCTCGACAACTCGCTGTTCGTGTACCTGGGCACGGCCGGCGGGGCGTTGGCCGGCGTGCTGCTCGGCACCGACCCGCCACGGGACGGGCTGGCCTACTTCGCCGCCGCGGGGGCCGCCCTCGGCCTCGGCATCGACCTACTCAGCCGAGTCCGCGGCGCCCGCATCCGGCTGGCCGTCGGCGGGGTGCTCGGGGCCGGGCTGACGCTGGCCGCCCTGCACTATCTGAGCGTGCCGGACGAGCGGGCGTTCGCCCTGGCGTTGCTCGCGGGGTTGCCGGCCGCATACCTGCTGGTGTTCGCCGGCGAGGCCGACGAGAGCGAGGGCGAAGTGGCCACCCTGGCGGCGGTGTTCGCCGTCGGCCTGTATCGCGTCCGGTTGTCGAGCAGCCTGCCGGAGCAGTTCGACAAGCTCATCCTGGTCGTGCCGCTGCTGGCCTACTTCGTGTACGTCACCCGCTACCAGCCGCGGCTGCGGGTGTTCAAGCACGTCCTGCGGGGGTACGGCCGGGTGAGCGTCGGCCGCACCCGCGAGGCCCTGGTGTCACTCGGCCGGGCGCTCCAACTCGACCCCCGCAGCCAGACAGCGGCAGCCGGCCTGCGACGACTGCACGCCAACCTGAACCCGGCCGACCTCGACCCGGCGACGCTGCCGCTGCTCAACTTCGGACTTGTACTGGACCGGGCCGAATCGCTGCTGGTGCGGGACCGACCGCCGACCGCCGCCGAGCGGGAGGAAGCGACTCGGCTGCTCGACCTGACCACCGCCCACCGCCCCGAACTGGCACCGCGGGCCGACTACTTGCGGGTCGTCGCCCTGACTCACGGCGGTGACTTCGACGCCGCAGCCGCTGTGCTGGGCAAGCTACTCGACCCGGCCACCGAGTACGCCGACCGCCGGCCACGGGACGCGGTGTTGCTGCGGGCCTGGGACTTGGCCACCCGGCTTCACCCGCAACTGGTGAAGCGGCTCGGCGAGGCCGAGTTGGCGAAGCCCGGCCGGCGGCTGGACGCCCTGGCGGCCGTGGCGAAACACCTGGGAGCGAACCCCGACGACCCGGCAGCGGTCGGCCTGCGGCGGGAGCTGTACGCCGGGCTGACCGAAGCGGAGGTCGCTGCCGGGCCGGCCGTCGCGCTGAACTTCGACCACCTCGAACAACTCGGGCTGTCGCTGGTCGAGAATCCGGCGGAAGTCGAACGCGGCATGGCCTACCTGCGGATGGCCGGGCGGGGGTTGCCGGCTCGCGGGCCGCTGCTGTTCCGCACGCTCGCCGACCTGGTGACCACGCTGGGGCGGGGCGACGAGGCGGCCGGGTATCTCGGGCAGGTGAAGCGGGCCGGCCTCGCCGCCGGGATGGCGGCCCTCGCCTCGGACCAGCGGGCGGCCTACGTGGCAGCGGTGCGGGAGTTGGCGGACGCGGCGGTGGGCCGGGGCGACTTCGCTGCTGCCGTGGACGACTGGAGGTTGTACGTCGAGGCGGCCGGCGAAGACCCGACCAAGCTGAAGACTCTGGCCGACCTGTACGCCAAGTCGCCGGACCCGATGGGCGTGCTGAACGCCCTGGCCGTCACCGAACGGGCACTGCTGTACGCCAAGGCCGACCCCGCGTTGCTGGCCCGGAAGGACAGCCTGTACTACTCGGTGTCGCCGGCCGCGGTGGCCGAGAAGCGGGATAAGGTGGCGGGCTGGTTCGACGTGGCCTACTGCGTCCGGAAGGCGGCGGCGGTGGCGGGCCAGAAGGACGCCGACCTGGACGCCATCGAGTACGGCCTGCACTTGGCCCGGCTGGCCCGGGTGCTGCAACCGGCGTCCAACGCGGTGCGGTTCGCCGAGGGCCGGCTGGTGCTCCGCAAGGGCGAGCGGGACGCCGGGCTGGCACTGTTGGAAGACGTGCGCGAGTCCCCCCGCGGCAGCGGCGACGACGAGGACGCCTGGTTCCTGGCCACCCGCCAGCTCGGCGACCTGTACCTGGACGAACTGCAACGCCCGGACCTGGCGGTGCAGTGCTACCGCGACTTCCGCGAGTACCAGAAGAGCGGGGCCGACACGCTGTACCGGCTCGGCCAGGCCCACGAGGCGGCCGGCGACACGAAGGCGGCGACGGCGTCGTACAAGGCGGTGACGGCGTACAGCGGCCACCCGCGGTACTGGGACGCCGACGCGGCGGTGAAGCGGCTCCAGTCGCCGCCGACGTAGGGCACGGTTCACCGTGCCGCGTGCGGCGAAGACGGCACGGTGGACCGTGCCCTACTCGGCCGCCCGTAGCGTGTTCGCCAGCAGCATGGCGATGGTCATCGGGCCGACCCCGCCGGGCACCGGCGACAGCCAGCCGGCCACCTCCCGCACCCCGGCCGCCACGTCGCCGACCAGCTTGCCGTCCGGCCCGGGGTTGGTGCCCACGTCCACCACCGCCGCCCCCGGCTTCACCATGTCCGGGGTGATCAGGTTCGCCCGGCCGGCGGCGGCGATCAGCACATCCGCCCGCCGGCACACCGCCGCCAGATCACGGGTGCCGGTGTGGGCCACCGTCACCGTGGCGTCGTGCGGTCGCTGCATGAGGAGCAGGGCCAGCGGCTTGCCGACGATGTTGCTGCGGCCGACCACCACCACCTCCCGGCCCTTCAGCTCGACCCCGTTGGCGGTCAGCAGCTCGACGCACCCGGCCGGAGTGCAGGGGGCGAACCGCGGGTGCCCGGCGGCCAGCCGGCCGACGTTCTCGGGGTGGAAGCAGTCCACGTCCTTCAGCGGCCCGACGGCGTCGATGACGGCCGCCTCGCGGATGTGCGGCGGAAGTGGCAGTTGCACCAGGATGCCGTGAACCGCCGGGTCGGCGTTGAGGTCGGCGATCAGCCGCAGCAACTCCGCCTCCGGCGTGGTCGCCGGCAGGGGGTGGAAGACGCTGACCATACCGATGTCGGCACACGCCTTCCGCTTGTTGCGGACGTAGGCGGCCGACGCCGGGTTGTCGCCGAGCAGCACCACCGCCAGCCCCGGCGGCGTCGGCCGGGCGGCGACGCGGGCGGCGTAACCCGCCCGCAGGGTGGCGGCCAGGGCTTTGCCGTCGAGCAGGTTTGCGGGCATACAGGCATCCTAGGCGAGCGGCCAGCGTGAGCTGGTCCGGTCCAGGGGCGGGGAGACGCCTAACCCGCCCCCGGACCGGACCAGCTCACGCTGGCCGCTCGCCCATGTGTTGAACCACCGCCGGCAGGGTCTGGCCGCTCGGCCCGTACACCCCCACGTCGGCGAACTCGCTGGCGTCGGTGCGGGTCAGGTTGAACTCGATCACCTTGGCCCCGCCGGCGGCGGCCCGCGACACCAGCCCGGCGGCCGGGAACACCACCGCCGACGTGCCGACCACCAGGAACACGTCGCACGCCGAGGCCGCCCGGCCGGCCTCCCGCATGATCCGGTCGTCCAGCATCTCGTCGAACCAAACGATGTCCGGCCGCACCACCGCCCCGCACAGGGCACACGTCGGCATGGCCGGCAGCGGGTCTAGCCCAGCGTCAGCCACTTCGGAACAGCCGGTGCAGCGGGTCCGCCACAAGCTGCCGTGCAGTTCTAACACCGCCCGGCCGCCGGCCCGCTGGTGCAGGCCGTCCACGTTCTGAGTGGCCAGGGTGAAACTGGCGAACCGCCCCTCCATCGTGGCCAGGGCAAAATGCCCCGGGTTGGGCGACACGCTCCCGGCCTTGGCCCGGCGGGCGTGGTAGAAGTCCCACACCAGTTGCGGGTTCTTGGCCCAGCCGTCCGGGTGGGCCACGTCCTGGATGCGGTGCCCTTCCCACAGGCCGTCGCTGGCCCGGAAGGTGGGCACCCCGCTCTCGGCGGACACGCCGGCCCCGGTCAGCACGCACACCCGGCGGGCCTGGCGGAGGAGGTCGGCAGCACGGGCGGTGTCGTCGGTCATGTCGTGTCCCCGGTCCGGCTCCTCGGTTCGTAGCCCGACGCGGGGGCGAGGGGGGGTGTCCCAC
>JAYVUZ010000130.1:0-10237 GCA_043787415.1 Fimbriiglobus sp.
CTTTTAGCCTGCTCGGCGTCCGAGCAGGCTAAAAGCCCGCTCTACTGTGTCGTTGGCCAAACTGACGCACTACCGACGGAGCCACTCCCGGCCAACCCGCACCCCGCGTCAAATCCCCGCCGCCGGCCGGCGAATAGAATCCCGAGGCGGGGGGGGCACGGCGATGCGGTTCACTTATCGGTCCGGCCAGCGACCGCTCGACGGCTACACCCTCAAGCGGGGGGTCGGCCAGGGCGGCTTCGGCGAGGTCTACTTCGCCGTCTCCGACGGCGGCAAGGAAGTGGCCCTCAAGCTGCTCAAGGGGCACTCGGACATCGAACTCCGGGGGGTGGCCAACTGCCTCAACCTGAAGCACCCCAACCTGGTCCACGTGTACGACCTGCGGGACGACGCCGAGGGCAACCACTGGCTGATCATGGAGTACGTGCTCGGCGAGAGCCTGAGCAGCGTCGTCGCCCGCCACCCCACCGGGCTGGCCCACACCCTGGCCCGCGACTGGTTCCTCAGCCTGTGCCGGGCGGTCGGCTACCTGCACGACCACGGGGTGGTCCACCGGGACATCAAGCCGGCCAACGTGTTCGTCGAGAACGGCACGCTCAAGGTCGGCGACTACGGCCTGTGCAAAAGCATCACCAGCGCCCAGAAGCAGACCCGCACCGTCGGCACCGTCCACTACATGGCCCCGGAGGTGGGGTCGGGCAACTACACCAAGTCCATCGACATCTATGCCTGCGGGGTGGTGCTGCACGAGATGCTGACGGGCACCCTGCCGTTCGACGGGGAGAGTGACGGCGAAATCCTGATGAAGCACCTGACGGCCACGCCCGACCTGAGCCTGGTGCCGGAACCCTTCCGGGCGGTGGTGGCCAAGGCGCTCGATAAGAACCCGGTGCGGCGGTACGGCAGCATGGTCGAGCTGGCCCGGGCCGTGGAAGAGGCGTTGCCGGGGCCGGCCGTCGTGCCGATCCCCGCCGCCGCCATCCCGCAAGCCCCGCCGCCGCCGTTCCCGCTGCCGGAACTGCCGTCCGGCGAGCCGATCTTCACCGCCGCGATTCCCGTGGCTATGCCGCTGGCCGCCGCGCTGCCGGTGGCCCGGCCGACCCAACCGCCGGCCGGGTCGGCCTTCCGGGACAAGCTGACCGACGCCTCCGGGGCCATCGTCAAGGCCCCGCTGGTGGCGGCGTTCTGCCTCATTCCTTACGCCCTGCTGGCCCAGACCACCGACCCGACGGTGCTCGGCAAGCTGCTCCTGGTGACGACCCTGCTCGGCTGGGCCATGATCGTCGGCTCGGCCGGCCGGCGGGCGAAGGCCGGGGACACCTGGGGGCCGCGGCTGCGGGCCGGGCTGCTCGGCGTGCTGGTCGGGGCCGTCGCCTACTGGGCGGACGGCTGGGCGACGCCGACCCTCGCCCCCGGGGCCGAGCTGGGGCCGGGGGTGGCCCGGGGCAACCTGCTCGGCACGTTCCACCTGGCCCCCGGCAGCGGGCCGGTGGCCGCCGGCTACCTGCTGTACTTCGGCGGGGTGCTGGCCGCCGGCCGGTGGTGGCGGGCCGCCGCCCGGGACCGGAAGGAGCGGTTCAGCCTGTTCCCGCCGATCGCCGCCGCCTTCTGGGGCGGGGTGCTGTCCGTCATCTGGCCGTGGGCGCAAGCCGGGTCGGTGTGGGACGGCGGGCTGGTGCCGCTCATGCTGGCCGCCGTCGCCGTGCAGGCCAGTTGCCCGTGGGAGCCGGCCCCGCCGCCGGCCCCCAAGAAGCTGAAGTTCCGGACGAATTGACGGGTGAAGGGAGTTCCCACCATGTTCCGCTTCCGCACCCACAACCCGCCGCCGGCCCCACCCGCCCCGAACGGCTCCCGCGCCAAGCGGTGGGCCGCGGCGGCCGCCCGCGGCACCCTGCTCGGGGCCGCCGCCGCCGCCAAGGCGTCGGCCGACGCGCTGCGGTGGGCGGCCGAAGGCCGGCCGGCCCCGCCCGCCCCGCCGAAGGTCGAGCCGACCCCGGTGGTCTTCATGTCCCCGCCGCCGGTGATGGCCGGCCGCCCGCTCCGGCCGCTGGCCCCGCCGGCCAAGTCGTCCAGCAAGGTGCTGCCCATCCTGGCCGTGGCCCTGGTGGTCGGCGTGGTGGTCAGCCTGACCGGGCTGAAGTCCGACCGGCGGGAGACGGCGGCCCCGCCGGAGCCGCGGAACATGGCCCGGCTCAGCCCGGCCAAGTTGACCGACTACGCCGCCGACAACGGCGTGCTGGGCGGGGCCAAGGCGGCGCTGGCGGCGCTGGAGAAGCAGGCCAAGGCCAAGCTGATGCAGGGGCCGCCGGCGCCGACGGTGGTGCAACTGCCGCCGATCCCGCCCGTCGCCCCGGAGCCGCCGGCCGCGGACCGGTCGATGCGGATGGCCTTCCACCTGACCCCCGAGGACGCCCCCAAGCCGAAGTCGGCCGTCCGGCTGGACAAGGTGAAGAGCGCCGCCCCGCACACCACCCGGGACGCCGCCCTGGCCGACGCCCTGCTGGTCGCCCAGGGGCGGTTGGCCGAGCAGTTCGGCAAACTCGACCCGCCGCTCGACCTCACCCCCGGGCTGAAGGAGGTGCGGACCTTCCTGAAAGACGAGTCGGTGGCCGAGGTGCGGCCGACGGCCGCGGACCGGGCCGCCCTGGAAGCATTCGAGCTGGGCGACCGCTTCTGGGTGACGGCCGACTTCGAGGTGACGGACGGCCAGGTGCGGCAGCTCCGCGGCGACCACCGGCTGGCCGTCAACGCCCCGCTGTTTCTGCTGCCGCTGCTGCTGGCCGGCGGGCTGTGGGGCTTCCTCCGGCTGGACGCCCTGAGCAAGGGCCACCTGACCGGCTGGCTGGTGGCCGGCGTGGGCGGGCTGGTGATCCTGGCGGCGGCCTGTGCAGCACTCGCCCGCCCGTGGTAAGCTGGGTATCGCCGGCCCCGGGGTGTTCCGCATGGCGTCCGAGTCCGACCGCCTGCTGGTGCAACAGATCCGCAGCGGCGGCGCCCCCAGCGCGGCCGGCTGGGAAGAACTGGTCCACCGCTACGAGGGCCGGCTGCGGGCGTACGTCCGCCGCCGGCTGCGGGACCACGCCACCACCGACGACGTGGTACAAGAGACGTTCATCGGCTTCCTCAACTCGCTGACCAACTTCGACGACAAGCGGGACCTCCAGACGTGGCTGTTCACCATCGCCAGCCACAAGGTGACGGACCAGTTGCGGCGGATGGGCCGCCGCCCGGCCCAGACCGGCACCGACGGCGAGGACGAGCCGCTCGGCCGGGCGGCCGACCCCCGTCAACGCCCGGCCAGCAGCCTGGCCCGCGGCCGGGAGAAGCAGGAGATGGAGACGGAGGCCGTGACCCGGGGGTTGCGCGACCTGATCCGCGGCTTCCAGGCGAAGGGCGAGTACAAGCGGGTGCAGGTGCTGGAACTGCTGTTCGTGAAGGGCTGGCCGAACTGGCAGGCGGCCGAGTTCCTGACGGTGAGCGAGCAGCAGGTGGCCAACTACCGCTTCGCGGCGGTGAAGAAGCTGGCCGAGGGGATGCGGGCCGCCGGCCTGCCGGGGGACGTGTTCCCGGAGCTGGAGGAAGCGGCCGGCTAGTACCGGCACACCACCCGCACTGTGCAGGTGATGCTGACGTTGCCGGACGCGAACGACGGAAGCTCGGCCCCGGCCCGCCGCCCGCCGACGAAGTTGGATTGCACCTGCGACATGGTGTCCTCCCGTTCGCCGGACGACCCGTCGATGCTGGCCACCTCGGACACCGTCAGCTTGGCGCCGGCGGCATACGCCCCGGCCGCCGCCACGGCGTCCTCGACGGCCCGCTGCTGGGCCTGCCGGCGGAGGGCGGTGGCGTCCTCGACGAAGAACTCCACCCCGCCGTTGGCGTTCGCCCCGTTGGCCAGGCCGGCGTCGAGAATCCGCTCGGCCTCGGCCGCCAGTTGGTCCGGGTCAGGACGGCTGATGCGGGCGGTGAACCCCTGCCACACGTCGAAGCCGAGATCTCGGGCCGGGTCTTTGTCGTCCCGGGGTTGGGACACGGACGTGCCGGTGGTGCGGGTCCGCACGTCCGCCAGCTTCAGGGCGGCGACCGCGTCCAGCACCTTCCGCACGGCCGTCGCCGTTTTGGTCCGTGCCTCCGGGACGTCCGCCGCCCGGCTGCTGACGGCGAACGACACCCGGGCCGAGTCCGGCTTGCCCGTGGCGGTGCCGGTGCCGGTCACGGTGATGGTGCGGCCGGTCGCCGGCGGAACGGCCGGGCGATCCGGCTGGCCGCGGACTAGCACCGTCGCAGTGACGGCCACCAGCAGCACGCCGAGTAAGGTTGCCGTCGCACGCATGACTGTCTCCCGTAAATGGTCGTCGTCAGCCGGCCGGGACTTCCATCCGGACCAACGCCCGCATCGCCTCGGGAGCCAGGTCGGCCCCGTTCGGCCAGGCCACTGTACCGCACACCGAGTCGAGTTCGGCCCGGGCGAAGTAGGCCGGGCCGTGCAGCGGCTCGAACACCGGGCCGTCGAGAACCGGCCCGAGGTCCGCCTCGCCCTCGGTGCCGTCGTTGAACGACAGCCGGAGGTGGTGGGAGCCGATCACCTCGACCTGGGTCACGCGGAGAATCATTCGCCCCTCAAGTCAGCGGCGGCACCGGGTCGAGCGGCTGGCGAGTCAGTGCCGGTGCAACACACCCGCTCGGCCGGCGGGTCGCCACCCACTACCGTCGCCCGGCATCGGTGCCGGCCAGCGGCAGCTTGGTCGTCCGCGGGTCGAGCTGCGGCCCCAGCTCCCACACGTTGCGGTAGCCGGAGGCGTACAGCGCCGGGTAGGTGCTCAGGTTGAGCGACAGGGTCGCCGACTTCGTCTTCATCGCCACCGTCGCCGGGCCGACGTTCAGGAAGTTGTTGTTGCAATAAATCAGGACGCGGGCCGACTCGTCCGGCAGCGCCCGGGCCAGGGTCGGGATGTCGATGTCCGGGAACGGCAGGTTGACCGCCCCCGTCAGGTGCAGGCGGGCGAAGTTCTCCCGGCTGCGGGCGTCCAGCACGACGGTGCCCGGCTCGGCCATCGCCGTCCGGAAGGCGTCTTCGGTCAGCCGGTGCGTGTTGCGGTACCGGAACGCTTCGGCGACCACCCGCTGGTGGCCGGCCGGGTCGATGGCCGGGTTCGGCGGCGGGGAGACGGGGGCGACCAGCAGGGCGACGGCGAGCGACAGCATGACGGGCCTCCGGAGGGTCGGACGACCGGAATCGTAGCCCGCGGCGTGTCACGTGTGGGTAACAGTCAATGCGGCGTGCCGCCGGCCCGCGCCGCCTTCAGGGCGTTCGCATACCACTCGAACTCGGCCAGAAACTTGGCCGTCGGCTTGGCCAGCTTGTCGCCGGTCGGGGTGCCGTCTTCGGCCAGCGCCTCCGTCACCTTCGGGAAGGGCAGTAGCGACGGGATGCTCGGCATCCCCATTTCGCACAGCATGGCCCGCAGTTGCATGGCCGCCCGCACCCCGCCGTAGCTGCTCGGCGAGTAACAGGCGATGCCCGACGGCTTGAAGAAGTACTCCTCCAGGAAGTGGTCGAGCAGGTTGGACAGGGCCGGCGGCACCGAGTGGTTGTACTCGGCCGACACGACCACGTAGGCGTCGGCCGAGCGGAACACCCCGGCCAGCTTCTCCAGCGGCGCCGGGGCCGTGCCCTTCGGGTACTCCTTGTACATCTTGTCCAGCAGCGGCAGCTTGTACTCGACCGGGTCCACCAGCGTCGGCCGGTGGCCCCGTTTCTCCAGCTCCCGCATCAGGTATTTGGCCACCCGCGGGCCGACCCGCTCGGTGCGGACGGTACCCAGAACGACCGCAATATCCAACGACATGGTCCACTCCGGTTGGGGCTACGGGCATCGCAGGAACGGGTTGGTCCGCTTCTCGTGGCCGACGGTGGTCGGCGGGCCGTGGCCGGGGAACACCCGGGCGGCGTCCGGCAGCGGCCACAGCTTGGCCCGGATGCCGGCGAGCAACTGTTGCTCGCTGCCGCCGGGGAAGTCGGTCCGGCCGACGCCGCCGGCGAACAGCACGTCCCCGCCCAGCACCGCCACCGGCTCGGCCGCGTGGACCACGTACACCACGTGCCCCGGCGAGTGGCCGGGGATGTGCCGCACCTCGAACGCCACTCCGGCGTACTCGACCGTCTGGCCGTCGGCCAGCAGCACGTCGGCCGCCGGCACCACCATCTCGACGCCCAGCAGCGGCAGGCTCAGGTTGAGGACCGGGTCAATGAGCATGGGGGCGTCGCCGGCGCCGATGGCCAGCGGCACGGCCGGGTACACCTCGCGGAAGGCCGGCACCCCGGCGATGTGGTCCACGTGGCCGTGGGTGAGCAGCACGGCGGCGACCCCCAGCCCGGCCTGGTTAAGGAAGTTGAGGATCCGCTCCGGCTCGAACCCGGGGTCCACCACGACGGCGTCGGGCTGGCCGTCCGCCCACACCACGTAGGCGTTCTGGCCGAGCGGCTCACTCTCGATGGCGTGGACCGTCACCCGCACGGCGATCCCCCGGTTTGGATTGATTGGAAGTCGGCGGCCCGTCGCGGTATTATTCCTAGACGGCCGCCGCAACGGCCGGCGGAAAAACCTGACCACCCCTGGGACCGACATGGAAAACTACGACCTGCGGTACGGCGACGGCCGGTACGCGGCCGCCAGCGCCCCGGTGAGCGTCCGGGCGGCGTTCCTGAAGGGCACCTACGCCCACGTGGCCGGGGCCGTCCTGGCCTTCTGTGCCATCGAGGGGGCGCTGTTCGCCAGCGGGCTGGCCGAGCCGCTGGCCCGCACCCTGTTCAGCCTGCCGTTCGCCGGCCTGCTGCTCATGCTCGGCTTCATGGCCGCCAGCATGATGGCCGGGTACTTCGCCCGGAGCAGCAACCCGAAGCCGGTGCAGTACGCCGGGCTGGGCCTGTACGTGCTGGCCGAGAGCGTCATCTTCCTGCCGCTGCTGTGGATCGCCGACCAGCGGTACCCGGGCCAGCACATCGCCGCCCAGGCCGGCATCGTCACCCTGCTGGCGGTGGCGGCCCTGACGGCCGCCGTCTGGACCAGCGGGGTGAACTTCTCGTTCCTCGGCCCGGTCATCTGGGTCGGGTTCCTGGTCGCCTTCGGGGTGGCCATCTGCGCCTACGCCTTCGGGTTCAGCCTGGGCCTCGTCTTCGTGGCCGCCATGATCGTGCTGGCCAGCCTGGCGGTGGTGTACCAGACGTCGAACATCGTCCACGAGTACGGCCCGGGCCAGGAGGTCGCCGCCGCCCTCGGCCTGTTCGCGGCCATCGCCACCCTGTTCTGGTACGTGCTGCAACTGTTCATGAGCAACCGGAACTGACCGCTGATGACAGCCAGTTCACTCGAAGCCCAGGGACGACCGTCCCTGGGCTTTTCGCTTGCAACCGTCCCCGCCCCGCGGTATTGCCCCGCCCTTCCACCCTTGCGCAAGGACGCGCCATGACCGTTCGCCGCCTCGCCGGCGGGCTGGCCGGGCTGGTGTGCGGGGCCGCCCTGGCCCAGCCGCCGGCCGTGCCCACGCCTGCCACGCCCGTCACCCCGGCCACCCACACCCAGCCGCCCGACGGCTGGACGGCCGACGTGGCCCCGAGCACAACCAAGTCCGGCGACGGGGCACTGGCCCTGCCGAAGGCCCTGGCCGACGCCCGGGCCGCCCTCGCCGCCACCCGCGATTACACCTGCACCCTGGTCCGCCAGGAGAAGGTGAACGGCGTGCCGCAGGCCGAGCAGACCTGTTCGCTGGGCGTCCGCACCAAGCCGACGGCCGTGCTGCTGGGCGTCACCGCCCCGAAGGCGGCCGTCGCTTCCACCAGCTACTTCCCCGCCCGCAGCAGCATCACCGTGCGGCACCAGGCCGGCACCCAGCCGCTCAAGACGCTGCCGAAGGACGACCCGGCCGCCCGCGCCACCTGCCGGCACCCGGTCACGGGCTACGGGCTGGCGGCGGTGCTGGACCGGGTCGAAGCGGTGGTCGCCGACCAGCAGCGGGGCCACCGGCCGACGCAAGTGCTGGTGGCCGACTACACCTTCGCCGACAAGCCGGTGACGCGGTTCGAGGTGTTCGCCGACCGGCCGACGGCCGACGCCCCGCGGCGGCTGGTGCTGTGCCTGGACGCGGCCACCAAGCTGCCGGTGCGGTACGAGGCGTACGGCGCGCCGACGCCGGCCAGCCCCGGCGGCGAGGTGCTGGAGGTGGTCAGTTTTCTCAGCACCAGGGTGAACGTCGGGCTGGGCGACGCGGTGTTCGAGCGGTGACGGTTCTTGGCGAGCGGGGGGCGTGGGCGTTTTGTGGCGAGCGGCCGGCGTAAGCCGATCCGGGCTGGGGGATGACTCCACACACCCTGTGGCCCGGACCGGCTTACGCCGGCCGCTCGCCACAAAACGCCCACGCCCCCCGCTCGCCAAGCTGTTCGTTTCCCCTTGAACCTGCGGCCGGCGGCGGTATCCTTCCCTATGACGACGCGGGTGTAACTCAGTGGTAGAGTACCTCGTTGCCAACGAGGTTGTCGTGGGTTCAAGTCCCATCACCCGCTCTCGCAAAGATTGATGTCGCACACGGGCCGGGTCGGCTAGCCGACCCGGCCCGTGTCGTTTTTCCCGGCCCAATCCCTACACTCCCTAACCACGGCCCGACCCACCGCCCGGCCGGCACAGGAACCGTCTTCGATGGCCACCGACACCTCGGACGCCCCGCCCGCAGACACCGTGAACATCACCTCCGAGGTGGTCAAACTGCCCCAAGAGGTGGTCATCACCGACGCCGGGCCGTGCAAGAAGCACGTCAAGGTGACGGTGGACCGGGCGGCCATCGACACCCGGTTCGAGGAGAAGTTCCGCGACCTGATGGTCGAACGGCCGGCCGCCGTCCCCGGCTTCCGCATCGGCAAGGCGCCGCGGAAGATCGTCGAGAAGAAGTTTTACAAGGAGATCGCCGTCGAGGTCCGACAGGAGGTGCTGATGGCCTCCCTGGAGCAGCTCGCCGAGGAGGAGAAGCTCAGCCCGCTCAGCCCGCCGGAGCTGGACCCGCACGCCGTCGTCATCCCGGAGACCGGGCCGATGGTGTACGAGTTCGACATCGAGGTGCGGCCCGAGTTCGACCTGCCCGACTTCAAGGGGCTGAAGCTCCGCCGGCCGATCCACACGTTCACCGAGGCGGAGATCACCCGCGAGGGCGACCGGATGCTCGAGCCGCACGGCGTCGTCGAGGTGAAAGACGGCGGGGCGGCGATCGACGACCTGGTGACGGCCGACGTGGCCATCAAGGGGCCGGACGGCAAGGAGCTGAACACGCTGGCGGACGTCAAGTTCCGCGTCGAGCGGCGGCTGGCCCTGGCCGACGGGGTGGCCGAGAACTTCGCCAAGCAGATCGGCGGGGCCAAGGTCGGGGACACCCGGGACATCCCCATCACGCTCAGCCAGGACGTGGCCAACGAGAGCCTCCGCGGGGCCAAGCTGTCGGCCGCCTTCACCGTGAAGGAAGTGCGGCACGTCAAGCGGCCGGAACTGACGCCCGAGGTGCTGGAACACTTCGACGTGCGGACGCCGGACGCCTTCGCCGAACTCGTCCGCACCCGGCTCGACCGCTACATGGAGTACGTGCAGCGGAACCAGGCCCGGTCCGAGGTCCTCCAGCAGCTCGCCGGCACCACCAACTGGGACTTGCCGCGGGACCTGCTGGTGCGGCAGGCCCGCCGCACCATGCAGCGGCGGATGATGGAGATGAAGGGCGCCGGCATGTCCGAGGACCAGATCCTCGGCCGCCGGCGGGTGCTGGAGCAGGACGCCCTGCGGTCCACCGCCGCCGCCCTGAAGGAACACTTCGTCCTGCAGAAGATCGCCGAGTTGGAGAAGCTGGAGATCGAGGACGCGGACATCGAGGCGGAGATCGACCGGGTGGCCGACCAGTCGGGCGAAAGCCCCCGCAAGGTGCGGGCGCGGATGGAGCGGGACGACCTGATCGAGGCCCTGGCCACCGAGCTGCTGGAGCGGAAGGCTCTCGACCTGGTGCTGGAAACCGCGGCGTACGAGGACTACGAGCTGAACCCGACCGAAGGGGACGACGCCGACGTGTCCACCGTCGAGCAGTCGGCCGCCCCGGAGTTGCCGGCGGGCGAGAAGAGCGAATCCGCCGCCGGTTGACCGCCCTCCTACACTTCAGCAGACTCACTCGGCAGGCGAGCGGCCGGCGTGAGCCGGTCCGGCCGGGCAGA
>JAYVUZ010000131.1:0-6722 GCA_043787415.1 Fimbriiglobus sp.
CCGCGACCGCCAGGGAGCGACTAGCCAGACGCTCCCTGGCGGTCGCGGCTCTCGTAAGTGGCCTACGCCTCGACCGGCTGCGGGTGCGGGACGGACGGCACCGGCACCCGCTTGCCGCCGGGCAGGTCAGTCGGCTCGGCCACCTTGCGGTAGCCCAGCGACCGCATCACCTCCAGCACCTCGCTCCACGTCGGGAACGGCCGGCGGTTCTCCCGCTTGTAGCGGTCCATCGCCTTCATGAACTCGGACTCGTCCTCCGAGTAGTCGCGCTCGCAGGTGGTCGGGTCGATCAGGCGTCGCCGCTCGCTCGACTGGCGGGCCTTGGCCGCGTTGGCCGCCCGCCGGCGGTCGGCGGCGACCGGGATGTTCCGCTTGCGGCGGTCGTTCGGGAAGCCGTCGGCGTCTGGGGTCTCTTCGCTCATGACCGACGCATCCTCTCGGGCCGGGTCGGGACGCGGGGAATAGATCACGTTGACGGCTAGGGTGGGGGGCACCCGGCCGCCGCGCCTTCGGGATGGACGGCATGTACAGATTAAGCGGCAGGTAGCGTCAGTCAACGGAAAATGAGTGCAAGTCGCAACTCCGTTCGACCCCCGACCGGCCCTCCCGCACAGCCCGGAATCCTCCCCCAGACCGGCAAATCGGTGACGACCCGACCGCCCGGGACTGTCGATACAAGCCGATACAATGCCGATCGAGCCGACCAACCTCATCCGGCTGTTCGACTTTTATCTGGCGGCCACGCTGGTGGTCAGCCTCGCTCGGCGGTATCGGCTGTACTGGGATACCCTGGTGCTGGTGGGGCGGTTCCGCGACCGCTGGCCGAAGCTGGTGGACCGACTGAAGGTGCATCATGGCGTACTGCTTACCGCCGACGTACTCCGGCCGCTACTCGCCGCCGTCGTGCTGACCGTGGTGCAATTCGTCTGCTCCCGGCTGGTCTGGCCGACGGCCTCCTTACCGGCCGACGCGGTCTGGGAAAGTTGGCGCCTGCTGGTGCCGGTGGCCGTGGCCGCGACGCCGATGCTGCTGATCGACGCCTACTTCCTGCTGCGAGTCGGCCGGTTCGACCGCGGTAGTACCGAGGGCTACCTGGACCAGGCCGAGCGGTGGCTGGGCGGGTGGAAGGTGTCGGCCGTGCGGCTGGCCACGCTCGGGTACGTCAACCCGCAGCGGATCGTCGACGCCGAGGTGGTGAAGGGCCTCGAAAACGTCGGCCGGCTGGTGGGCTGGGCCAGCCGCTGGGCGGCCGTCCAGCTCATGGCCCGAGTGCTGTTCGGGCTGACCCTGTGGCTGTGCTGGGCGTATGGCTATCCGGGCGAGCCGTCCCCGTGAGGGGGCGGAGGTCCGTGCAAAACCTCCGCCCCCTCACGGGGACGGCTCGCCCGGACAACTCAGTACACCCCGCCCGCATCGGCCTTCGCCTTCTCGCCGGCGGCCCCGCCGCCGTACCGGGCGTGCCACCCCTCGGCCGCCCGCAGCCCGGCCAACTGGTCCTGCGTGTACCCGTACTTGGCGAACCACGGGGTGCCGGCCCGCACGATGGCGTCCAGCTCCTTCACCCGGCTGACGCACTCGGTGTCGGCGAACTTCTGCCGGGCGACCGCGTCCGGGTAGGTGAAGAACTCGGTCCAGAAGGCCCGCCCGCCGAGGATGCCGCTGCACCCGGCCTGCATGGCCATCTCCACCTGCTTCTTGTACTCCGGGTACTTGACCCCCGCGCTCAGCAGCACCCACGGCTTGGTGCAGGCGTCGTTCAGCCGCTTCAGGTTGTCCATCTGCACCGCATCACTCTCGTACCCGTAGGTGCCGGGGAACTCGGCCTTGTACACGTCGCAGTACCGGCTGAGTACCCGGGCGCTCTCGATGACCGTCGTCGGCTTCCGCTTCAGCACCGCGTCGCTCTTGGCGTCCTCGCCGTTGTAGGCGAAGTGCAGCGGCTCCAGCAGGAACAGGATGTCGTGCTCGATGCACTGCTCGTAGGTGCGGCGGACGAAGGCGAAGTTCTTCTCGGCGCTGTCCGGCTCGTCCGGCTCGAACTGGGCCAGCAGCTTCACCGCGTCGGCCCCGCACCGCTTGATCTTGGCCACGCTCCAGCCGGCCTCTTCTTCCCCGCACGGGGCGCCGACGCTGTTCTTGGCCGCCCCACTCTTCTCCACCCGGATCAGCAGGCCGGTGCCCGGCGGCACGGCGTGGGCGGCCACCGTGGACCAGTACCCGTAGTACCCGTCCACCAGCAGGCCGGAGCAGAACGGCGACAGCGCCCGGCTGAGCATCACCTTGGCGTCGGCCACCTCGGCGTAGGTCGGCTCCTTGCCGGTGGCCTTTTTCATCATGGAAATCATCGAGCTGTTCTGGTCGGTGGCGACCATGGTCAGCGTGCCGTTCGGGTTGCAGATGCGTTGCAGCCCGCGGAGCTTGCCGGGGGTCAGGCCGAGGCCGTACAGGCGGGTGGTGGACGCGGGCATACCGACTCCGAGGCGGCGACAGTGACAGGGTTCGGAGACAACTTACGCGCGAGACATCGGCCGGGTAGGGCACGGTTCACCGTGCCGTCCGCCGCCGCCGGCACGGTGAACCGTGCCCTACTCCACCTCCACCCGCAACGCCGATGTCCGCTTGCCCAGCTCGACGCCGACGGTGACGACGTGCGTGCCCGGCGTCAGGTCGAGCGTCACCGACTTCGCCGCCGCGACGGGCACGCCGTCCACCCACAGCAGTACGCCGGCCGGGTCGAGCCGCAGCGTCACTTTGCCGGCCGTGTTCCGCTCGACGGCGAACCGGGCGGCCGTCAGCGGCTCGTCTTTGTTCAGCCAGAACCGCGGCAACTCGTTCAGCGGCAGGTCGCCCGACACCTGCGAGTACACCGGCTTCCACACCAGCCCCGGCTCGGTGGCGACGGCCCCGAACCCCTTGCGGCCGAGCAGGGCGAACACCGGCTTCGGGTCCACCGTCTCCCAGGACCGCACCAGCCGGCCCGGCGTTGCCGCGTAAGCCCCCTTGCCCAACTCGCTCAGGAACCGCGTGAGGTCGAGTAACTCGCGGTAGCTCAGCCCGTCCACTAGGCCGGCCGGCATCAGCGAGGGGGCGTCTTTGCGGCTGGTGATGTCGGCCTTCGGCAGTGTCAGAAGCTTGCCCTCGGCGTCGCGTAACACCAGCTCGGCGTCCGACTCCCGCACCTTGATGCCGGTGAGTTGCCGGCCGTCCTCGGTGGCCACGGCGAAGGCGTTGTACCCCTCTTTCACTTTGGCCGTCGGCACGAGCAGACTTTCCAGGAGGTAGTCCGGCTGGGCGCTGCCGCCGAGGCTGGTCATCTCCGGCCCGACCAGCCCGCCGGCCCCGGCGATGGCGTGGCACTTCAGGCACTGCAACTCGGCCCGTCGATACACCGCCTCACCGCGAGCCGGGTCGGCGGTCGGCAGCTCGGCCAGGAACTTGGCGAGATCGTCGCCGGCGATGGCCCATTTGTGTTCGCTCAGTTTGCCGGCTTTGGTGAACACGGCGGCGAGGGCCGCACCGTCTTTACCGGCGGCGTGAGCCGCCCGCACCCCGGCGCGGGCAAGGTCCGGTTGCAAGACCGTCGTCGCCCCGAACTGACTAGCGAGGGCGGCCAGACCGCCCTTGCGTTCGGCGAACGCCGTCACCAGTTCGGACAGGTCGGCCGTCTCCAGCAGGTCGAATAAACCGGCCGCTTGCACCGCCGCCAGGTTGACATCTAACCGGCTCAAGGCCGCCGCCTGCCAGGCCAGCCGGCGGGGCGTGTCGATGCGGCCGGACTCGCCGAGGAACGCCTGGCTCTTCGGCCCCCCCATCGCGGCCAGGCCGTCGAGTGCGGCCCGCCGGTCGAGGTCCGGGGCGTCATCCCCGACGCGGCCGGTGGCCAGCGATTCGAGAGCCGGCCGGAGGGCTTCGACCTTCCACAGCCCCGCCAGTCGGGCGGCCGCCGGACGGCCGGCGTTGGCCCCGTCGAAGAAGCGGGCCAGCGACACCCCCGCCGGCGGCCCCACCTTCCTCACCCGAGCCGCCTGCTCGACGGCCGTGACCAGTTGGGGGGCGTCGGTCGCTGCCGCCAGCACCCGCCCGAGGTCGTCCGGCCCGCCGAACTTCGCCAGCGCGACTAGCACCTCCGTCCGCCGCGCGGCGGGGAGCTTGCCGCCGTCGAGCAGCTTCCGCAGCGGGCCGGCCACGTCCGTCGTACCGGCGGCTTGCAGGGCGAACACAAGCTTCTTCGGGTCGCCGCCGAAGTCGATCCGGCCGGCCTGCACCTCCGGTAGCCACGCCGGGGCGAGTTCCCGCAGGGTCAGCCAGAGGGCGTAGTCAAGCCATCTGTCCATCGAGTGATCAAGCGCATCGACGGCGGCAACAGCCGCGTCAGCGCTGCCGAAGCGGCCGAGTGCCCGCACCGCCTCCCGACGCACCTGTGGGTCCGGGTCGGCTACCAGCGGCGCAATCAATGGAAACGCCAACAAAGTACGGCAGAGCCGCTCCTTAATTTTCGAGTCCCGAACCGGCAGCTCAAACCTCCCTTCGGACAACGGGAGTTGCCGCTCCACCAACAGCCGACGAGCTTGCTCGCGGGTCCACTGCTCGGGGCTGTCCATCGCCACCAGCAACTCGTTCGGCGACGCCGCCACCAGCTTCGGCCGCTCGACCAGCGGCCGGCCCGTGGCCGTAATCCGCCAGATGCGGCCGTGAGTGCGGTCGCGGCGGGGGTCGCGGAAATCGACCTCCCCGTGCTGGATGATCGGGTTGTACCAGTCGGCGACGTACACCGCCCCGTCCGGCCCCATGCACACGTCGATCGGCCGGAACGCCGGGTGGTCGCTCTTGATCAGTTCCTGTTGCTCCTTGCTCACGAATCCGGCCCCGTCCTCGGTGACGACGTACCGGCAGACCCGGTGCCCGCGGAAGTCGTTGGCCACCAGCGAGCCGTCGTACTCCGGCGGCAGGTGCCGGCCGCTCAGCACCGCCAGCCCGCACAGCTTGGGCGAGCCGGGGTTCAGCCCCGGCAGCGGCCGCGTTACCTTGTAACCCGCCTCGTACTCGGCCCCCCGCATGAGCATGTTGATGCCGGTGAACCCGGCCCCGTCGGTCAGGAAGCCGCGGCCCCACTTATCCCAGGCGGTGCCCCACGGGTTCCACAGTCCGCGGCAGTACACTTCCAGTTTGCCCGAGTGCGGCTCGAACCGCCAGACGCCGCCGGCGTTCAGCCGCTTCACCCCGTCGGCCGTCTCGATGTGGCTGTGGATGTACACCGACTGGTTCATGTACAGCCCGCCGTCCGGCCCCCACTTGAGGGTGTGCAGCAGGTGGTGCGTGTCCTCGGTGCCGAAGCCGCTCAGCACCACCCGCTTCTTGCGGGCCGCGCCGGTCGTCGGGTCGGGGTCGCTGAAGTGCAGCAATTCAGTGCCGGCGGCCACATACGCCCCGCCGTCGCCGGGCGCGACGCCGGTCGGGATGAGCAGCCCCTGGGCGAAGATCGTCGTCTTGTCGGCCACGCCCTTCCCGGCCGTGTCTTCGAGGATCAGCACCTTGTCGTCCGGGGCGACGCCCGGCTTCACCTGCGGGTACGTCTCGCTGGACACCACCCACAGCCGGCCCGCCGGGTCGAAGTTCATCTGGATCGGCTTGGCCAGCAGCGGGTCGGAGGCGAACAGGTTGACCTCGAACCCGGGCGGCAGCACGAAGGTGCGGCGCTCCACCTCCGGGTCGGGGTCCGGCACCCGAGCGTCTCGCTGGGCGAACGCGGGGACTGCGAGCAACAGGATGGCGAGGAGAGATCGCGTCATTTGTTGAGGTTCCAAATTTCCGCCTCGGCGGCGGCCACCAGCGGGTCGAAGGCGGCCACCTCGGCGGCGTTCTTGCCCTGCTCGTGCTTGCGGAAGCCGAACAGATACGTCTCGTTCTGCGGTCGCCAGCGGTGGAAGAACAGTCGGTTCTTGGCCACGATCTTCTGGCGCAGCGGCTCGGGCACCGACTGCTCGCCGGCGAACAACGTGGCCGTGTGAGCATATCCCTCGGGCGTCAGGTGGGTGCCGTTATCGGTCAGACGCAGACCCAACGCGGCGGCACCGAGAAGCAAGTTCGCACAACCGAGCTGACGCTTCTCGGCGGTCGTCATCACGACGGCAGCGTAACGGGCGAGCTGTTTGTTCTTGGCGTCGAGATCAACCGTGGGTGCCTCGAAGCTGAGCGGCATCACCACCACCACCCTGGCGTTCGTCGGGGCCAGCGCGTCGAGCAACTTGTTCAGTCCGTCGCGGAACTTCGTCAGACCGGCCTCGCCGGCGAAACTCTCGTTCTGGCCGTAGCAGACGATCAGCACCGTCGGCTTCAGTTCCGTGGTGAGCGACACCAACCGCTCGAATCCCTTCGGCGACTCGTCGAACCCGTTGCGGCTGTCGCCCCAGACGGTGTCCCCGCTCCAGCCGAGGTTGCGGAACGTCACCTTCGCCGGCCGGTTCTTGACCGTCAGCGCCGCCTCCCAGTGGCCGGACTCCTGCTCCCGCTCGATGAGCGTGCCGCCGAGCCAGACGACGCGGTCGCCGTCCTGGAACTGGAACGGGTCGTCGGCGGCGGTCGCCGCCAGGAGCGCGAGAGAGAGAAGCATGTCCCCATTGAGCCGCACCGGAGCCGCGGATGCAAGGGGATTCGTCGCCGGGTCGTGGATCGTTCTAGTGGAGCGGGCTTTTAGCCTGCTCGGCGTTCGAGCAGGCTAAAAG
>JAYVUZ010000132.1:0-9399 GCA_043787415.1 Fimbriiglobus sp.
CCCCCTCGAGCGCCTGCGCCAGGCGCGCGCCGTGGTGCGAGAGGAAGTCGTAGAAGGCCGCCTGCGGCTCCTCCAGCAGCACGAAGCGCGGCAGCCCCGCCGCCTCTGCTGCCTTCACCGTGAGCGTCCGCGCCGCCTGGTCGAATGACGCCGGGACGGTGAGCACCAGCTCCTGGTCCTCGAGCTTGTGAGCGGGGTGCTTCGCGTTCCACGCGTCGCGGAGGTGGCCAAGGAAGCGCGCGCTCGCGGTCACGGGCGAGACGCGCTGCACCTCGGGCGGCGCGCCCCAGGGGAGAATGGGCCCTTCGCGGTCGACCGACGGGTGGGTGAGCCAGCTCTTCGCCGACGAGACCAGCCTTGAGGGGACGCGCGCGCCCTGCACCCGGGCAAACTGGCCCACGATGTCGGCAGGCTGGCCCCAGGGCAGCTTCGTGGCCCCGTCTGGCAGCTCATGTGGGCCGGGCAAGTAGAGCGACGAGGGCAAGAGCGGCAATGAGGCGACCTCGCCCGGCCCCACCAGCTGCGGCACCTGCAGCACCTCGACGTGCGCGCCCGGCCGCTCCGTGTCTGCCCAGGCGATGACCGTGTTGGTGGTGCCGAGGTCGATGCCGACGAGGTAGCGGGACATCAGCCAGCCTTGTATCTTTCCCGGATCAATGACACGGCAAATCTTAGGACTGGACGTCGGCGGGGCGAACCTGAAGGCGGCGACGCCCGACGGCCGGGCGGTGAGCGTGCCGTTCGCCCTGTGGAAGCAACCGGACAAGCTGCCGGCCGCTCTCGCCGCGCTGGTCGGCCAGTTTCCCGAGACGACCGAGCTGGCCGTCACCATGACCGGCGAGCTGTGCGACTGCTACGAGACGAAGCGCGAGGGCGTCGGGGCGATTCTGGACGCGGTCGAGTTTGCCGCGGGTGGGCGGCCGGTGCGGGTGTGGGGCGCCGGCGGCGAGTTCCTGAGCGTGGCCGCGAGCCGAGCGGAACACATGACCGTGGCGGCGGCCAACTGGCACGCGCTGGCGACGTTCGCCGGGCGGTTCGTGCCGACAGGACCGGCACTGCTCATTGACATCGGCGGCACGACGACGGACATCATCCCGCTCCGCGACGGCCGACCGTGCCCACGCGGGTTGACGGACTTCGACCGGCTGCACACGCTTGAGCTGATCTACACGGGTGTGCGACGCACCCCCGCCTGTGCCATCCTTGGCGGATCGGCGGCGGCTGAGTTGTTCGCCACCACCTTAGACGCCCACCTGTGGCGGTGTGACATTCCGGAAGACGCGACCGACACCGACACGGCCGACGGCCGCCCCGCCACCCGCCACCACGCGCATGCTCGGCTCGCGCGGATGCTCGGTGGCGATTCCGAGACAGTGGATTGGGGGACCATCACGCAGTTGGCAGGCAGCATCGCCCGGTCGCAAGAAGACGCCGTCCGACATGCGGTTCATGCCGTCGTCGCACGAAACGGCGGCGAATGCACGTTCGTCACGTCCGGGGTCGGTGAGTTCCTGACCGTCAACGTCTTGGGCACCGTCGAACACGGCATGTGGCCTCGGCGGTCGATCCGTTCGGACCTCGGCCCCGCCGTCTCTGCCTGTGCCCCGGCCTACGCCGTCGGCGTCCTCGCGTCGGAGCGGCCGTCGTGACTGTGGTGAAAGTCGGCGGCAGCCTGTACGACCACCCCGGCCTCGCCGCCGGGCTGCGGGCGTACCTGCCCACCCTGCCCGGCCCGGTGGTGCTGGTGCCCGGCGGCGGGCCGTTCGCCGACGCCGTCCGCGAACTCGACACGGTCCACCGGCTCGGCGACACGGCCAGCCACTGGGTGGCCCTGCGGACGCTCTCGGCGGCAGCCCTGTTCCTACGGGCGCTCGTCGGCGACCTGCCGGGCGTGCTGGTCCTCGACGGCTTCGACTTCGCCGCGGGGGATCGCACGCTGCCGCAGTCGTGGGCCGTCACCACCGACAGCGTGGCGGCACGGGCGGCGGCCAGGAGCGGGGCGACGCTGGTGCTGCTGAAATCAGTAGACATCCCGCCGGGTGTTGACTGGCGGGCGGCCGCGGAACGCGGCTGGGTGGACGCGTTTTTTCCGACCGTGGCGGCTGGCGTCGTGGTCGAGGCGGTCAACTTCCGGCGTGTGCTGGATGGCGGCACACCGTACCCGGAGCCGTAGCGTGCCCACCCGCGCCGAACTGCTGGCCGCCGCGTCCCGCACGGTGCCGGATGTCATCGCCCCGGGGCTGCGGGTGCTGTTCTGCGGCATCAACCCCGGGCTGTACTCGGCCTGGTGCGGCCACCACTTCGGGCGGCCCGGCAACCGCTTTTGGGGCGCCCTGTTCGCCGGCGGCTTCACCCCCCGGCTGTTCCACCCGAGCGAAGAAGCCGACCTGCTCGCCCTCGGCCTCGGCATCACCAACGTGGCCGACCGCCCGTCGGCCGCCGCCGACGAACTCACCCGCGCCGAGCTGATCGCCGGCGGTAAACGGCTTGCCCGGCTTGCCGAGCAGTATCAGCCCCGCTGGCTGGCAGTGCTGGGCGTCACCGCCTACCGGGTGGCGTTCGCCGCGCCGAAGGCGGCGATGGGGCCGCAACCCGACACCGTCGGCGGGGCCAACGTCTGGGTGCTGCCCAACCCGAGCGGGCTGAACGCCCACTACCTGCCGGCCGACCTGGCCCGGGTGTTCGCCGAGTTCCGGGCGGCGGTCGAACTTGCGTGACGGCCCCGCCGCCGGTATGCCGCCGTCATGCGTCGCCTCGCCCTGTTGCCGCTGCTCGCGGCCGGCTGCCTCGGCCCCGGTCGCCCCAACTCGCAGTGGGCAACCCAGGTCGATGCGGCCATGAAGATTCCGAACCCGCAGAGCCGGGCCAACACCGTCGGCACCTTGGCCCAGACGGCCGCCTACGACGGCGATGCGGCCAGCGTGCGGTACGCCCTCGACCGGCTCGACCCGGCGTCCCCCAAGTCGGACCAGGTCATCGGCGCCTGCGTGGCCCAGCTCGCCCAGAAGGACAAGGACCAGGCCCGCCGCATCGCCGGCCGCATCGCCGACGAGGGCAAGCGGGCCGAGGTGCTGAAGACGCTGGACAAGTAGGGCACGGTTCACCGTGCCGTCCGTCGCCGAAGGCACGGTGAACCGTGCCCTACTTGCACCGCCGCCGCCGCCCGGTTACACTCGGGCCGTCGCCTTCACGTCCCGTTGTCGGCCGCTCCCAGGAGTGCCGTCCATGCGTCGCAAACCGCCGGTCGTCTACGGCCCGAAGATCGCCACCCAGCGGAAGTACGTCGGGTTCGCCCTGTTCTTCCTGATGCTGGGCGGCACCTACTACACCTTCCTCAGCGGCGGGCTGCCGATCCTGTGGGGGCCGTCCGCCTCGGCGGCCGAAATCGCCGAGGGCCGGACGCTGTTCGAGCACGAGTGGCAGCCGAACGACCCGCTCGCGCACGGCGACGGCCTCGGCCCGGTGTTCAACGCCAAGTCGTGCGTGGCCTGCCACTTCCAGGGCGGGGCCGGCGGCGGCGGCGAGGCCCGGCACAACGCCACCAACTACGAGGTGCTGCCCCGCCCCCGCGACCCCCAGATGCACGTCGGCACCATCCACAACTTCAGCGTCGACGGTAGGAGCAAGGAGACGTTCGCCGCCCTGCGGAAGATGTACCCGGTGCTCAAGGGCGAGCAGGCCCCGCCGCCGCCGCCGGCCCCCGACCCGCACTGCGGGTACGTCACCCCGCCGGCCAAGCCGGACTTCGACCCGGTGCGGACCGAGAGTGTGAACACCACTGCCCTGTTCGGGGCCGGCTGGATCGACCTGATTTCGGACAAGGCCATCCTGCTCAACGCCCGGACGCGGTCGCTGCACAACGTGGTGCGGGAGGTGTCGCTAGACTTCTCCGACATCCCGGTGGGCAAGGTGCGGCTGCTGCCCGACGGCCGGGTGGGCAAGTTCGGCTGGCGGGGCCAGTTCGCCACCCTGGAAGACTTCGTCGCCGCGGCGTGTGCCAACGAGATCGGCCTCGGCACCCCGCTGACCAAGCAGCCGAAACCGCTGCTTTCGGCGAGTGCGGCCGACGTGGCCCCGGACCTGGACGCCAAGCAGTTCCGCAGCCTCGTGAGCTTCGTCAAGACGCTGCCGAAGCCGACCGAGGAGGCCACCAGCGAGAGCGAACACGGCCGGGAGGTGTTCACGCGGGTCGGGTGTGCGGCCTGCCACGTCCCGGACCTGGGCGGGGTGAAGGGCGTGTACAGCGACTTCCTGCTGTACACCCTGGACGACCCGACCCCGCCGGGCGGCCCGGACCCGTACGGGCCGTCGCTGCCGGGCAACCCGCGGCCGGACGACCTGCCGCGGCCGGCCGAGTGGAAGACGCCGCCGCTGTGGGGCGTGGCCGACAGCGCCCCGTACCTGCACGACGGCCGCTCGGCGACGTTGCAAGACGCCATCAAGCGACACCGCGGCGACGCCACCAGCGTGAGCGACGCCTACGGCAAGCTGCAGGCCGGCGACCAGGCGGCGGTGATCGCGTTGCTGAAGTCGCTGAAGGCGCCGAGCGACGCCCCGAAGGTGAGCAACCCGGCGACCAAGCAGATTGCTCGGCGGTAACTGCAAGGCAGACCAGCCGCAGCGTGTGAAACAACTTCAGAGATGCAGACCGAGGGACCGCGTTGCGGCGAAACCGTTATATCTTGCCCGTTCTGGTCGCCATGCTGGTCGCCACCTGCTTGGGCGTCGGTTGCTTGTCTATGGGGCCACAAACCATCGAGCCGACGCAGTTACGCGGACCGTACCTAGCCGAGGTGTACCAGGCCGGGCGGCTTGCAAAGACGGTCGCGGTGGCCCAAGGGTCGCCCGACGAGCAGGCTATCGCCGCCTGGCTGGCGTCACACCGCGAAGGGTGGACGCGGTCGTTCGTGACCTACGCGCCCGGCCGGTTGGTACGGGGCGACGGGTTTAATCTCAACCTGCACTCTGGAGGGCTGTGCGTGCTCAACTACAGCCTAGGTACTGACCCACAGCAGGTGTTCCGCCGTGTAAATGCGGCCGACGCCGAGGCGTTGGTGGCCGCAACAGGCGGCGAATAAGGTGTGCCGTACCTCATGAGCCGTTAGTGGAGAGGTTGAGTGATACAGCGAACATCCCACGCGCCCGCCGACCTGTATGAGACGGACGAGACGGCGTGGCTGGAGCAGACGGCCGACCTCGTCCGGGCCGGACGGCTCGGGGAGGTGGACACTCACGCCCTCGCGGACTACCTGACGGGCATGGCCAAGCGGGACCAGCGGGAGGTGTTCAGCCGGCTGGTCGTACTCCTGTGCCACCTGCTCAAGTGGGAGTATCAGCCGGACCGTCGGGGCGGGTCTTGGCGGGGTACCATCCGGGAGCAGCGGCGGGAACTCCGGCAACTGCTGGAGAGCAGCACCCTCCACCGCCACACCGCCGCGGTCTTCGCGGACGCCTACGCCGAGGCCCGTGCCCAGGCGGCGGACGAAACCGAACTGGCTATCGCCACGTTCCCGGGCGAAAGCCAGTGGGCCTTCGACGCGGCACTCGGTGGAGCAGACGGTTGACGGGGTCTGTCACCGCCGCGCCGCCCGGCTCACCTTCTCGACCATCAGCCCGACGATCTGTTCCAGCGTCTCGAAGAACTCGGTGCCGGCGAGCTGCTTCACCTGGCAGCACAGGTTCCGCCGCCGCTCGATCAGATCGACGCTGTGTTCCACCCCGAACCGCTCCAACGGCCCGCCCGGCTGCTGGTAGTCCAGCAACTCCTCGATCTCGTCCCGCTTCAGCTCGGCCGCCCGGTCGCGGTTGCGTTCCAGCCACTGCCCTAACTCGGGGAGTGTCGCCCGCTCTTGGAGCAGCCGCAGGGCCTCGTCGTCGGCCGCCGCCTTGCCGTGCATCCGCAGCAGCAGCTTGTCCAGCGGCAGCGTCCGCAGGTCGTTGACCGTCAGCCCCAGCGCCTCGGCACACTGGCTGACGGTGGCGTTCCGCAGCCGCCGCTTCGGGCCGCCGTTGAGAATGAGCCGGACGGTGTGCCGGTTGAGCTGCGAAATGCGG
Source organism: Fimbriiglobus sp. (assembly GCA_043787415.1). Classification (GTDB taxonomy): domain Bacteria; phylum Planctomycetota; class Planctomycetia; order Gemmatales; family Gemmataceae; genus JAXMAZ01. The sequence continues at coordinate 6,055 of JAYVUZ010000132.1, forward strand.
GCAAAGTCTTCCTGGTTCCAGCCCTTCTCTTCCGCCAGCCGGGCGATCTTGTACGCCAGTTCGGCCCCCAACCCCGCGGGCGCAGCCGCCGTACTCATACGTCCCCCGCCGCGTCATACGTGTCCGCCGTCCGCCCCCGTTGGCAATGTAGCTGACGCCGCCATCGGAATGTGTGGATTGGCGGAAAAGCCGCCGGCCAGCCGGGTTTTCCCGGGGGGCCCGGCGGCGCACAATGCCGGACCGGATGGCGGCAGTCGCTACCGCCAGGGATCGCCTAACTAGACGCTCCCTGGCGGTCGCGGCTGACGCTGAACCACTCAGAACGCCGGCTTGGCCGAGGGCATGGCGGCTGGTACCGACGGGATGGTGACGGTCACCTTGCCCGTGGCCGGCTTCTCGCCGGCCGGGGCCGCCGGGACGGGCGCCGGAGCCGGCACGACGGCCGGCGACGGGCCGACGGCCGGGGCCGCCGGGGCGACTATCGCCGGGCTGCCGGGGATGACCGGCAGGTCGCAGGTGCTGCATCCGCTCAGCCCGACGCCGCACCCGCTGCCGCAGTTCGCCCCGCAGTAGTTGACCGGCTTCTTGAGCCGGCCGAACAGGTTGCTCTTGGCGGCCGACGGGGCCGGCAGGCACTCGACGCACTTGCCCTTCGGCCGGAAGGCGTTGCGGAGCTTGGCAAACAGGCCCTTCTTCTCGAACGGGCACGGGTCGGCGGTGCCGGGGCAGATGCCGCCGGTGCCGCAGCCGCCGGTGCCGCAGCCGCCGACGGCCAGCAGCGGGGCGGCGACCACCGTCGGCAGCGGGGCGGGGGCGTCGGCCGGGGCGGCCAGCACGCAGGTCATCAGGAACAGAGTCATGGAGAGCGTCCTTGCTTGGGGTCGGGCGATCGAAGTTGTCCACCAACACCATCGGCGCCGCCGCGTCGGCCGCCCCACCCGCCGCCGGCGGAACCGACGCCCCCGGCACCCCGGGCCGTCCGGCGGCGCCGGTCGCGCCGGGCGTGCCGGCCGGTTGACCTTGCTCCGCCGCCCCCGCCCGGCTTAACTGGCTGGCTATGCCTGCCGCCCCGAAGCTGTGGCACCTGCTGCCGTCCGACCCGGCCGCCGCCGCACGCCTGGCCGCCAGCGTCCGCACGTCCGAGGTGGTGGCCCAACTGCTACTGAACCGCGACGTGGCGACCGCCGCCGCCGCCCACGCCTTCCTGGACGCCAAACTGAGTGGCCTGCACCCGCCGGCTCTGCTACCGGGCGTGGACGAAGCCGCCGGCCGCATCATCGCTGCCGTTGCCGCAGGCCGCAAAATCTGCGTCTACGGCGACTACGACGTGGACGGCACGACCGGCGTGGCCATCCTCCTCCGCATCCTCAAACAGCTCGGCTGCGAGGCCGAGTTCTACGTGCCCAACCGCCGGGACGAGGGGTACGGGCTGAACGCCGAGGCGGTGGCCGGCCTCGCCGCGGCCGGGGTGTCGCTGCTGGTGACAGTGGATTGTGGCATCTCGGCCGTCGTGGAAGCCGCCGAGGCGAAGCGGCTCGGGGTCGAACTCATCATCACCGACCACCACGAGTTCGCCCCGACGCTGCCGCCGGCCGACGTGCTGGTTCACCCCCGCTTGCCCGGCGGCAGCTACCCGTTCGGCGGGCTGTCCGGGGCCGGCGTGGCCCTCAAGCTGGCCTGGCGGATCGCCCAGCGGGCCAGCCGGTCCGAGCGGGTGGCCCCGGAGTTCCGCGAGCTGCTGCTCGACCTGATGGGCTACGCCGCCCTCGGCCTGATCGCCGACGTGGTGCCGCTGCGGGACGAGAACCGCGCCCTGGTGCGACACGGCTTGCACCGCCTCGGCACCCAGCCGGGGGTCGGGGTGAAGGCCCTCATCGCCGCCGCCAAGCTCGACCAGAACGACAACATCCGGGCCGAGGACGTGGGCTTCCGGCTGGCCCCCCGCATCAACGCCGCCGGCCGGCTGGAGTGCGCCCGACTGGTGGTCGAACTGCTGACCACCAGCAACCCGGTGCGGGCGCGGGAGCTGGCCGAGTACCTGGAAGGGTTGAACCTCAAGCGACAGGGCATCGAGAAGAAGGCGGTGACGCAGGCCAAGCAACTGGTCGAGGAACACGGCTTCGACACCCACCCGGCCATCGTGCTCGGCTCGCCGGACTGGCACCAGGGCGTCGTCGGCATCGTCGCCGCCCGGCTGGCCGACCACTACGGCAAGCCGGCCCTGCTGGTGGCCGAGCGGACGAACGACGAGGCGTCCACCGGCAGCGGGCGGTCGGCCAACGGGTTCCCCCTACACACCGGGCTGGCGGCGTGCGGGCAGCACCTGGACGGCCACGGCGGGCACGCGGCGGCGGCCGGGTTCAAGGTGCGGCCGAGCAACCTGCCGGCGTTGCGGAAGGCCTTCTGTGCGGCCGTGGCGGCCGAGTACCCGGACGGCCCGCCGCCGCCCACGCTGACGCTCGAAACCGAGGTGCCGCTGTCGGCCCTCACCTACAAGCTGATGCAGGAGCTGGACAAGCTCGAACCCTACGGGGCGGACAACCCCCGGCCGCGGTTCCTGGCCAGCGGGCTGACGCTGGACGGCACCCCCCGGCGGATGGGCCAGGACGAGCGGCACCTGATGTTCAAGGCGACCCAGGGCGGCGTCAGCATCCGGGCCGTCGGCTGGGGCATGGGCGACCGGCTGGACGAGCTGATGAGTGCCGGCGGGGCGTGCTGCCTGGCGTTCGTGCCGCGGCTCAACCACTTCCGCGGGCAGACCACTGTCGAAATGGAAGTGACCGACTTCCAGCCGGGCGGCGAGCCGCGGCTGGGGTGACTGGTTCGTAGCCCGAAACGCAAGCGAGGATCACGCGGGCCTGGCTTGCGCTTCGGGCTACGAACCAAAGACCTACGGCCCGATGGCGTCCGGCCCCCGCTCGCCGGTGCGGATGCGGACGGCGTCGTCCAGCCCGAGTACGAAAATCTTGCCGTCCCCGACGTTGCCCGTGTCCCCGGTGCGGGCGGCGTGGACCAGCGCCTCCACCGTCGCCTCGACGAACGCCTCGTTGACGGCGATCTCCAACTTCAGCTTGGGCAGCAGGCGGATCTGCACCTCGGCCCCGCGGTACACCTCGGTGTACCCCCGCTGCCGGCCGCACCCCCGCACGTCGCTGACGGTCATCAGGTACACGTCCCGCTCGGCCAGCGCCCGCTGCACGTCCTCTAGCTTCTCCGGCCGGATGATGGCGACGATCAGTTTCATGAAGGCGTGGTCCGCGGGTGAAAGGGTAGCTAGTGTGTCATTTCGGCCAGAGTTTGGTAGAGCGGGCTTTTAGCCGGCTCGGAGGCCGAGCCGGCTAAAAG
>JAYVUZ010000133.1:0-4867 GCA_043787415.1 Fimbriiglobus sp.
AAGACCCTGTCCTGCTCCAAGTGCGACCGCAACCACCTGGGTGCCCTGTGGTACTTCATCCGCCACTACAACGCATCCCTACGCTGAGGCCACTACCGGTTGCCGGACCTCAAGCTGGCGATCGAGGTGCAAGGCCCTCAACACTTCCGGAAGGTATACGGCGACAACACCGCCTTGATAGCGAACGACCAGTACAAACGCGAGTGGTGCGCAGCGGAAGGTGTAAAGCTGGCTTGGATGAACTGGGAGGGTGCAACGGCAGGTCTATTCCGTCTTCCGGAGGTCGAGCAGCGGCAGCACCTTGGCGAACTGTTGTCTGTGTTCCTTGCCAGTCGCCATTCGTTCTTGAGGTGGGACGGTGTCGGCTTGCACGAGTTCGCGTAGGGTGCTGGGTTGCCAAGGCACGCCGAACCAGTCGATACAGTGGACGGGCCGACCAAAGCAGCGCCCCGCCACTGAACCATATCGTTCGCCTATTTGTGCTGATTTTTGGTTGTCGCCGGCCCGGCGGCTGCGGTGCGTCCTAGCCGACCCGGTCAGTCCCCGCCGCCGCCCCCCCCGCCGCAGCCCCCACCTCCGCCCCCGTCCCCGCTAGTGCCGCAGCCGGAGTCGATGGACCCGCCGTCCCCGCCGGCGGCGGCCTTCCGCGGGTACCAGGCGTGCAGCGCTGCCAGCCCGGTGCCGGCCAGCGCCGCCGTGCCCAGCACCGCCACCGTCAGCCCCAGGTCGCCCTCCGTGGCCGGGCGGGCGGTCAGTTCCTTCACTAGCCGGTCGCCGGCCCAGGTGCGGTACGGCCGCTTCGACCGCAGCACCAGGGCCACGACCCCGCCGGCCACCAGCGCCGCCACCAGGAACCCGACCGGTTTGCCGTTGGCCAGGCCGGTGATGAGCCGGGGCAGCCCGAACAGCAGCAGCACCAGCCCGAGCGGCAACAGACTCAGCCAGCCGACCCGCTTGGACGCCGCATCCGTCAGGGTCAGCCCGGCCGCGTCTAACGTCTCCCGCACTTCTGCCGATGCACCACCGACCGCCTTCGCCAGCCCCAGCATCCCGTCCTGGTACGTTCGGCTGATCGGCAGGGCGGCCCACGCCGCCCGCTCGGCCGGGGTGGCGTCGGCCGGCAACGGCCCGGCCGTCTCCAGGTGAGTGCCGGCCAGACTGACGGCCGCCGCCCCGCGGTCGGCCAGCCGGGCGACCGTTGCCGCCAGCAGCCGCTGCGGCCCGCCGGCCAGCAGGGCAACCGCCTGCCAGTCGAGTGCCGGCGGCTCGCCGGCGGGGCCGCCCTTCGCCCACGCCCGCAGCACCAGCCCGGCGGCCACCGCCGCCAGCATGGCCGGGACGAGGAAGCCGAAGAATTCGACCCCGTTCAGGGCAAACGGGTTCAGCCCGCCGACGCACCCGGCCGCCCCGACGGTGGCCAGCCCGGCCACGCCCACCGCCGCGGCTGCCCGCCACACGCCGGCCTTCGGCACCACCCAGTGCGCCGCCGTGTTGACGGTCACTTCCCGCAGGTCGTCGCCGAACCGCACCGCCGCCGGCGGCCAGATGTCGGCCGGCGGGGCGTGGCCGAAGGCCGACTGGTAGGCGGCCAGGGTCCGCTCGTACTGGGCGTGGTAGCGACGGCGCTCGGCCGGGCCGCCGGCCGTCGGCGTGTGGTGCAGCGGGGCCGACAGCACGTCCCGGCAGAACCGCTCCCAATAGCTGCGGGTGTAGCACAGGTGCAGGTGCCAGCAGTGGTCCACCGCCTGCGACGGCGTCACCGGGTAGCCGGCCGACGCGGCCAGGTAGGCGAACCGCTTGTACTCGGTCACGACGCGGTCGGCGAACCGGCGGGGCCAGCCGTGCTCCCGGGCCAGCCGGGCGGCGAACGGCAAGGCGACCGCCTCGCCGTCGATGTCGAAGCGGTCCAGGCGGGCGAGCAGTTCGGCGGACACGGGGCGGCCCTCGGGTCGAGTGCGGGGGAAACCGTCCGTCGGGTGATTCGCCGGGGCCGGCCCGGGGTTTAGGTTCGTAGCCCGAAGGGCGAGGGAGGATGTCCCTCGCTCGCGCTTCGGGCTACGACCAGAAATCACCCCAGCTCCCAACCCTTCCGCACCGGCGGGTGCAGCAGGTCGTCGGCCTCCGGCCGGCCCTCCAGCCAACCCCGGCGGGCATCCCACCGCAGGCTGGCGTCGGTGCCCAGCCGGTAGGCGACGTTGCCCAGCAGCACGGTTTCGGCCAGGTTGCTGGCGTACCCGAAGTCGCACAGGGCGGTGTCGTTGCCGCGGACGGCCTCGACCCACTCCTTGTGGTGGCCGGCCGACTTCACCAGGGTCGGCTCCGGCGGCTTGAACTCGTCGGCCAGGGCCTTCGGGTACAGCCGGTACCTGTTGTAGTCGCTCACCAGGTAGCCGTTGCGGCCGGCGAACATGACCCCGCTCGGGAAGCCGGCGAACGTCCGCCGGGAGCCGGCCACCAGCGGCCCGGGGACGCCGTGCTCCCACCGCAGGTTGACCGGCCCGGGGAAGCTCCAGGTGACACTCATCCGACCGGGCACCGGGTTGTCGGCGTCCGGCAGCTTGTCGCCGTTCGCCGTCACGAGCGTCGGGTTGGTCAGGCCGAGCGCCCAGAACGGCAGGTCCAGGAAGTGGCAGCCGAAGTCGCCGAGCTGGCCGCCGCCGTACTCCCACCAGTACCGCCAGTGGTAGTGTGGCCAGCCGTACTTGTCCGCCCCGCCGGCCGGCTCGCTGGCGAAGAAATCGTCGGCCACCGGCCCCCGCCACAGGTCTAGGTCGAACCCGGGAGCCGGGGCGTCCGGCTTCCGTTTCATCCGCACCGGCCCGGCCGACATCCACACATACACGTCCCGGATCGGCCCGAGGATGTCCCCCGCCCGGACGATCTCCACCACCCGCCGGTAGTTGTCCCCGGCGTGAATCTGGGTGCCCATCTGGGTGACGCCCCGGCCGGCCGCGGCCGCCGCCCGGACGGCCCGCACCTCGCCGACGGTGCGGGCCAGCGGCTTCTCGCAGTAGACGTGCTTGCCCAGCTTGAGCGCCCGCACCGTCGGCCAGGCGTGGGTGTGGTCCGGGGTGCTGACCACCACCGCGTCGAAGCGGTTCGGCTCGTCGAACAGCTTCCGCATGTCGGTGAAGAACTTGGCCTGCGGGAACCGGGCGCGGGCCTTCTCGGCGTGCTTGGGGTCCACGTCGCACAGGGCGACGACCTCCTCGTTGGCCAGCGGCGTCCAGTTGGCCTCGCCGCGGTTGGCCAGCCCGACGACGGCCAGCTTGATCTTGTCGCGGGGTTCCTGCGGGGCGAACGCCCGGACGAACGGGGCGGCCGACAGGCCGGCGGCGGCGGCCAGGATGTGACGGCGGGGGATCGGGCGGGACATGCGGCGGCTCCGGCGGCGGGGTGGACCGAGTGTACCGCAGGCGCGGCCGCGCCCGCCAGGGGCTGTCGCACCTGGTCGCGTGCGAATGCCCTTACCGGGTAAGGTGGTGGCCTGCGTCCGGCAGATCGAGCCGGTCCACCAGCGAGAGGACGGTCGCCCACGCCTCCGCGAACGGGGTGACCTCCCGTTGGGACAGCCGCAGCACCGCTTCGTAGCCCGTTTGCGCCCGCCGGGCGATCTCCGGGTCGCGGAACGCGGCTCGGGTCGGAACAATCTCGCGGTCGGCGCACTTCCGGCGGAGGTACTCGGCCACACGCACCGGGTCGATGGTCAAGCCTTCGCGCACCACCCGGGCGATGTCGAACACGTCTTGCGGCCGGGTCCGGTTGCGGGGGATTTGCTGGAGCAGCGCCCGCAGCTTCTCGGCGACGATGTCGTTCAGGGTGCAGGCCCGGATGAGCGAAGTGCTTGCCGTGCCGAGTGGTCGGTCTTCCGTCTCGCAGACGGCGTCGTTGAAGGTCAGTTCCAACTCGATCACGTCGCTCACAGGCCGGCCACCCGCGCCGAACTCCTCGAAGTGGCGGTCGCCCGGAAACTGGAAGCCGGCCGTCACCGCGTAGGTCGGCCGGGTGGCCGCTGGCGCCTTCGGGTTCCGCTGCACCTTACTGACACCGCACGGCGATCCCTTGTCGCTGGCCGCCGATGGTGAAGGTGGCGTCGAGCAACTGCCGGAGCGCGTCGGCCGAGTCCGGCAACACATCCGTAACGGTGAAGTCGAGATCGACCGTACTCCGCGGGCTGCCGTGCAGGAAGCGGAGTGCGTTGCCGCCCTTGAACGCCAGGTGCCGGCCGACAGCCGACCGGACAGCGATGCTCTCCAGCACGACGAACTGGACGAACCGCTTGCGGGCCTCGTCGGAGGTTGCCCCGGCCGCCCGTCGCCAGGCGTCGAGTTGGGTGATGGCGGCCGGGAACGGGGTCGTCTTTCGGTCAATGTAACTCGGCCAGCACGGCCGGGGACACGTTCAACGATAGATTCCACTCGGGCGAGTGGACGGCAGAGTATGGTTCGGCCGCCACCAGCCGCAGCGAACTGCCGCGTTGGAGGTTGGCACGCCAGACGGCAAGCTGTGGATGATCTTGGCCGAGTTCGCCGAGCAGGTAGCCGACCCGCTGTCGGAGAACCGGCTGGCCGAACCGCTCGGTGTGGGCGACGAGGCGTTCGACGTTCAGCGACGGGCCGGCTAGCTTCCAGGCTCTCAGCATGAGTGCTGCCCCGCCCACCTCGGCCGGCGCCCGGAGGGCGTCGAGCAAGGTTCGTTCCAGGTCGGTGACGTAAATCGGCTGCCCCTGGGAGTAGCCGACCTCGTGGCCGAAGTCCCACTCGCCCTTAGAGGGTGTCCCATTCGGGGGTAGCGGGCTACCCTTCCGGGCATGAGCCGGACGCCCGACCCGGCGAGCCTGACCGACGCCCAGCGGGCGAACATGGCC